>NZ_JAGHWU010000020.1:0-32373 GCF_017746145.1 Xanthomonas sp. D-99
CACGGTGTTGCTCATGGGGTGTGAAGTCCTTGCTGCTGGGGGAGTTGTAGAAAAACTATCGATCAACCGGCATAGAGCGGGCTGACGACATGCAGGTGCTTGAGGAAGGTCTGGTAGTGCTGCTGATACTGGGCCACACGCTGCGGGTTGGGCTGTGCGGCAAGCGCATCGTCCACCTGCAGGTGCTCCAGCACCACATCGGCCAACGCCGCATCGCCGCCATCGGCGCGCTCGCAGGCCCACAATGCCTGGAGCGCGGCACCGAACGCAGCGCCTTCGGGCTGGGTCGGCACCACGACCTGCAGGTTGAAGATGTCGGCCACCATCTGCCGCCACTGTGCGCTCTTGCTGCCGCCGCCGGTGAGCAGGATGGTATCGAACTGCAATCCCGCAGCAACGAAGGCATCGAAGCCGTTGCGCAGGCTGTAGGTGGCACCTTCCATCGCGGCGCGATAGAAATGCGCGGCGGTGGTGTTGTGCAGATCCATCCCGAACAGGCAGCCGCGCGCGGCCGGCAGATCCGGGGTGCGCTCACCGTTGAAGAACGGCAGCAGCACCAGCCCGTCGGCGCCCGGCGCGGTGTCGGCGATCATCGCTTCGGTCTGGTCGCGGGTGATGGAGAACATGCGCATCACCGCCTCGGTGGCGACGGTGCAATTCATCGTGCAGATCAAGGGCAACCAGCCGCCGCTGGAGGAGCAGAACGCGGCCCAGCGCGCGTCATCGTCCACCACCGGGTGATCGGCATAGGCGAACAAGGTGCCGGAGGTGCCCAGGCTCATGGTCAGGCGCCCGGGCACCACGTTGCCGGTGCCGATGGCGGCCATCATGTTGTCGCCGCCGCCGGTGGTGACGCGCACGCCGGTCGGCAGATGCAACGCCTGGGCGGCGGCATCGGACAACGCATAGACCGCGCCGGTGTCCACCAGCGGCGGCAACGCATCGCGCAGGTCGCGTTGTGCATCGACCGCACTCAGCATGCGCTCGGACCACTGCCGCGTCCGCACGTCCAGCCAGCCGGTACCGGAGGCATCGCCCACTTCGGCAAAGCGCTCGCCGGTGAGCCAGAAGTTGATGTAGTCGTGCGGCAGCATCACCGTGGTCATCGCGGCATACGCCTCGGGGCGATGCTTGCGCGTCCATGGCAATTTGGAGGCGGTATAGCCGGCCATGATGGGATTGCCCGCCGCGGCCACGCTGCCTGCGGCGCCGCCGACGGCGTCCATGATTTCATCGCATTCCAGCGCAGTGCTGGTATCGCACCACAGCTTGACCGGCGCGGTGACGCTGCCGTCGGCGGCCACCGGCACGAAGCCATGCTGCTGGCCGGAGACGGAAATACCGCGCACGCGTGCACGCTGTTCGCCATCGAGCTGCGCAAAGCAATGCACGATGCCGTCGATCCACCACTGTGCATGTTGTTCGCGGGTGCCGTCGTCGCGGCTGATCAGTTCCATGGGCGCGGCGATGGTGGCGACCACGGCGCGATCCTGCGGATCGTAGGCCACCAGCTTGACGCTCTGCGTGCCCACATCCAGTCCTACATACAAGCTCATTGCGTCACCAATCGGTTGTTGTTGAGTCCCACCTGCTGGGTACGGCCTGCGCCCAGTTCCAGGTCCAGGGTCTGCCCTGCGTAGGACAGTTGATAGCGCCCGCCACGATCGCTGTGCAAGCGTGCCTGCCGCAAGCGACCGCCCTCCCATTCCAGATCCACGCTGGCGCCGCCGCGCACGCGCAAACCGCGCACGCTGCCGCGCGGCCAGGCCTTGGGCAGGGCCGGCAGCAGGAACACGCTACCGCCCCAGCTTTGCAGCAGCATCTCGGTGATGCCGGCGGTGCCGCCGAAGTTGCCATCGATCTGGAACGGCGGATGTGCGTCGAACAGGTTCGGATAGGTGCGTTCGGGCGAAATCAGCAGTTGCAGGATGCGGTAGGCATGCTCGCCGTCGGCCAGCCGCGCCCACAGGTTCAAGCGCCAGCCGATGCCCCAGCCGGTGGCGTTGTCGCCACGGATTTCCAGCGAGCGGCGTGCGGCCGCAGCCAGTTCCGGGGTATCGCGCAGATTGATCTGACTCGAGGGATGCAAGGCGTACAGATGCGAGACGTGGCGGTGGTGGATCTCCGGCGCCTGCATGTCCCAGTCCTGCTGCCATTCCTGCAACTGCCCCGCCTTGCCGATGCGGTTGGGCGGCAATTGTTCGCGCAGGGCGGCCAATTGCTGGGCCAACTGCGCATCGATGCCGAGCAACTTGCTCATGGCGATGCATTGCGCGAACAAATCGCGCAGTAGCTGCGCGTCCATGCTGGGACCGGCGCACACGGCCGCACCGAAGGGATGCTGGTTTTCCGGCGAGATCGACGGATTGGTCACCATCGCGCCGGTCTGCGGATCGCGCATCAACGTTGCAACGAAAAATTCCGCGGCGCCCTTGAACAACGGGTAGATCTTGCTCAGGTAGGCGCGGTCGCGGCCGTAGTCCCAACGGTCCCACAACTGCTGCAACAGCCACACGCCGCCCATTGGCCACAGGCTCCATTGCGCACCGTCGATCGGGCCGGCCTGGCGCCACAGATCGGTATTGTTGTGCACCACCCAGCCCGGCGCGTCGTAGATCGCCCTGGCGGTGTGCGCACCGGTCTGGGCCAGATCGAACAGCATGGCTTCCAGCGGTTCAACGCATTCGTGCAATGCGTTGGCTTCGCTGGGCCAGTAGTTCATCTCGGTGTTGATGTTGATGGTGTACTTGCTCTCCCACGGCGGCTGCATCAGGTCGTTCCAGATGCCCTGCAGATTGGCCGGCTGGGTACCGGGCCGCGAGCTGCAGATCAGCAGATAACGTCCGTATTGGTGATACAGCGCAGCCAGTGCCGGATCATTGCCTTCGGCGAACCGCTGCACGCGTTCGTCGGTAGGCCGCTGCAAGGCATCGCTGCTGCCGAGGTCGATCGCCACGCGCCGGAACAGGCGTTGATGATCGGCCAAATGCGCACGCGACAGCGCGGGGAAATCCAGCTTGGCCGCCTTTCGCAGGCTTGCGGCGGTCAATGCGAGCGGATCGCCATCGACCGCATCGAAGCGTTGGTAACTGGTTGCTGCGCTGAGCAGCAACACCACTTCATCGGCAGCCTCGATACGCAACCGGTCGCGCACCTGGCTCAGTTTGCCGCCGCTGACCTGCGGCAGCACCCGCAACGCAAAACGCAGCTTGCCTTCGATACCGGCGAAGCTGCCGTTGCGCCCACTGAACAGCAAACCGCCCTGCTCGGCGGTGACCTCGCCGTTTTGCGGGCTGTCGATGCCCACACGCAGCGAGATACCGCCGGGGCGGTCGCACGACAGCCGCACCACGATGCATTGCGCCTGCGCAGAGACGAATACCTCGCGCCGATGCACCGCGCCGCCAGAGCGGAACGTGGTGGTGGCCACCGCCGTGTCCAGATCGAGCTGACGGCGATAGTCGCTGATGCCGTCGGCGCGATCGAAATCCAGCAGCAGATCGCCCAACGGTTGATACGGCATCTGTTTGAGCGGACGCGAGAGCAGCTTGGCATCGGCCAGTTTTTCGGCTTCTGCGTAACGCCCGGCGAAGATCAGCGCACGCACCTGCGGCAAAGCCGCCAGCGCGTCAGGACTGGTGGAATCGTAAGGCCCGCCTGCATACAGCGTGTCTTCGTTGAGCTGCAGGCGCTCATGGGCGATACCGCCCCACACCATCGCACCTAATCGCCCGTTGCCGACCGGCAAGGCTTCTACCCATTCATTGGCCGGTTCGCGGTACCACAGCTGCAGCGCCTCGGCAGCCGCGACGGGCGCGAGCGCGGTTGTTTTCGAAGCCTGCGTGGCCTGTACAGCCGCCGGCACGGCGCCCAGGACCGCGATGGCGGCCCCGGTCGCCTTGCACAGCTCACGACGGGTCAGCACGGCAACCGCCGTGCTGACTGACCGGAACCGCGCGCGCCTGCCTTGCGGCGTTCCGGCATCTGGGTGCTCATCGACTGAAGACGGCCTGCGATCATCGACGACGCGCTTTGCCCGACGCAATCTTGCGCTGCAACACGCTGACCGGCTTGCCGTCGTACTGGATGCTGGCGTCGGTCTTGGGCGCGAGCGCGCCGGCATCGTCGCGCGGGCCGTCGACAAAGCGCACGTTGATGGTGCGTTTGGCCTGCATGCCGGTCCAGCTGCCTTCGCGCTTGCCGATGCTCAACTCGCCCTTGGCCTGGTTCCAGACCAGCGGGATGCGGCTGAACTCGCCCTTCTCGTAGCCGTAGCCCTTGCCATCGTCTTCATACAGCGAGAACTGGCCATCGGCGCCGGTGTAGACCACCACGGTGAGCGGTGCGTCCGCCACCTGGTCGACGTATTCCTGCACCGGGCCGGTCGGTACGATGGAACCGGCACGCACGAACAACGGCATGCGCTCGATCGGGGCAGCGGCTTCGATGCTCTGGCCGCCCTCGTAACGCTTGCCGGTCGCGAAGTCCAGCCAGCTGCTGCCGGCCGGCAGATACACCTGCCGCGAGGTGGCACCGAAGCGGGTCACCGGTGCGACCAGGAACGCCGGCCCGAACAGGTACTGGTCGTTGATGTCGCGGACCCTGGGGTCGTTCGGGAAGTCCATCATCATGCCGCGCATGATCACGCCATCGCGCTGGTAGGTGTCGCCGGCCAGGCTGTAGATGTACGGCAGCAGCGCATAACGCAAACGGTTGTAGTAGGCCATGCTCTCGTAGAACGGCGTACCTTCCGGTGCGATGTTCCAGATTTCGCGATACGGGAACTGGCCGTGCGAACGGAAGATCGGCACGAACGCACCGAACTGGAACCAGCGCGTGTTGAGCTCGCGCCATTCCGGCAGGTGGGCCGGATCCTGGTCTTCATAACGCTTCTCCACCGCAAAGCCGCCGATGTCGAAGGTCCAGTTGGGCAAGCCCGACAGCGCCATGTTGACGCCGCCGGAGATCTGGTCGCGCATGTCGTCCCAGCGCGAGACGATGTCGCCGCTCCACACTGCCACCGCATTGCGCTGGGTGCCGGCATAGCCCTTGCGCGAAAGGATGAACACGCGCTTGTCGTCGGCCGCGCGGTCGCCCACGTATACGCCATGCGTGTGCGGCAACGGGTAGGAATTGAAGTACTCGGTGGACGACCCCAGCGCGTTGGGCGTGGTGCGTGCCTTGCGCTCGGCGATGTCCAGGTTGGAATGCACGTCCGGCTCGTCGGCGTCCATCCACCAGGCATCGAAGCCCTTGCTGTTGAGCTTTTCGTTGACCTGGCGCCAGTACATGGCCTGCGCCTTCTCCGAATACGGGTCGTAGAACGAGTTCTTGTAGCCCTTGCCGATCCAGTCCAGTTCACCCACTTCCACATTGCGCTTGAACATGAAACCGGCCGCGTCCAGTTCCTTGTAGTTGGCGGTGGTGGGATAGAACTTGGGCCAGATCGAAATCATGATCTGCGCGTGCATGTCGTGCACGGCCTTGACCATGCCGTCCGGGTCCGGGAAGTGCTGCTTGTCGAAATCGTGCGAGCCCCAGGCATCTTCCGGCCAGTACGACCAGTCGAGCACGATGTTGTCCAACGACAGTTTGCGCTTGCGGTATTCGGCCACCGCGCCCACCAGCTCGTCCTGGCTCTTGTAACGCTCACGGCTCTGCCAGAAGCCATAGGCCCACTTGGGCAGCATCGTCGACTTGCCGGTCAGCTCGCGGTAGCCGGCAACGGCCTGGTCGTATGAATCGGCGGAGACGAAGTAGTAGTCGATCATCTGGCCGGCTTCGGACCACAGCGACAGATCCTTGGCTTCGGCTGCGGGCAGCGGGTCGCGGTGCAGCAACGCGATGTAGCTGGGGTCGATCAGGTCCCATTCGAGCTTGACGGTGCGGCGCGTGCCCGGCTCCAGATCGAGCTTGAATTCATGGTTCCACGGGTTCCAGTTCTGGCGCCAGCGGTCGATCACCAGCTTGCCGTCCACATACAACTTGGCGTATTCGCTCGAATACAGCGAGAACGTGTGTTCGCCACCGGTGAGCGCTTCGATCTCGCCCTCCCAAGTGACCTGCATGCGGCTGTTCTTGTCCTTGGTGATCGCCTTCTTCGGGTACTTGGGCAGATCGCTGAGGTATTGGTAGTTCACCTCGCTCTCGCGGCGCTCGAGGATTTGCTTGCCGTTGATCGCATAGCGTGCAGTCAGCGCGCCGGCCTTGCCCTTGGCGTCGTACAACTTCAGCGTCTTCGGCAGCGGCTGCAGGCCGCGCGGGTCGCCCAGACGGGTGATCGAATTGTTGTCCCACAGCAGGCCGTAGTTGCGGCTGGACACCAGGTACGGCACCGCCATGTCGATGTTGTTCTGCTGCAGCTCGACGTTGCGGCCCTTCTGGTTCATCCAGCCCTGCTGGTGCTGGCCGAAGCCGTACAGCGCTTCGTCGTCGGGCGACTGGAAGCGCTGACGCACGCTCAGGTAGTGCTTGCCCTCGGCCTTCAACGGCGCAAAGCTGCGCCCGCCGGCCACTTCCGACAGCACCGGCTTGCCGGTGGCATCGGCAAAGCTGACATGGCCATCGACGGTGGAGATGCTGGCAGTGACCTTGCCGGTCTTCAGCTGCACGCTGTCGCCCTGCTCGGCAATCTGGAACGCGGTATCGCCCTGCACCGGCACGCGCATCAGGCTGGGGCTGCGCGCGAAGTCGCCGTCCGGATCGGCGCTGACGCGGATGATGCCGCTATCGACCACTTGCAGGCGCACCGGTGCGGCGCCCTTGGCGCTCGGCACCACGGTGACGCCATCGGCGGCCTTGCGTACTTCCTGCGCATGCGCGGCGTTGGCCAACAGGGCCAGCGACAACGCCAGGCACCGGGCCAGTGGCGTACGTCGGTTGGCAGGCACGGCGCCGGCGGAACGGATGGTGGTTTGCATGATCACTCCCTTTGAATGACGAAACGGTGCCGCGGGGGCGGCAGCGCATGGGTAAGGCGAGGCGATGCCGTCGCGACGGCATCGCGGGGTTGTGGCAGGCGCGCTTATTTGTAGGTTGCCAGCTTGATCTTGAGCAGCTGCGGCACGCTGGAAAAATTGACCCCGTAATCGGTCTGGTCGCCATTCCAGTTGCGCTGGAATTTCCAATCGTTGCCTTCGTACACACCTTCCTCGACACGGTCGTAGATCATGTTGGCGGTGGCATCGCTGGCCGGATGCAGGGTCACGCGCGCGTGGTAACCGGTGACCAGGAATTCGTCCGGGCTCAGTTCGGCGATCAACGCGGCGCCGATCGGTTCGGGGTTGCCCGGCGGGTCGCCCTTGAACCAGAACTGCGGCACGCCATAGGTGATGGTGGCGCTCCAACGGTCGTTGAGCTTGAGCTCCTGCACGGCCTGGCCAGGCTCTTCGGCAGTGCCATGCAGCTTGCCTTCGGAAGCGGCCTTGGCGAACGGCCGCATCCCCATGCTGACCGCCTGAAATCCGAGCGCAAATGGCGCCAGCGTCTCTTCGTTGACGTGCTTGGCACCGAGCGGATAGTTGGAATAACGGGTGTAGTCGATGCCGAAGGCCGACCAGCCGATGCCGTTATGGCCCAGCGTGGAGTACAGATAGCGCGCGTATTCCGGGCGGTTGCCGGTTTCGGCCACGAACAGTGCGTTATCCGGGCGTGCATAGCGCTCCAGCACCGTGGTGTACATGCGGTATTCGGGCATGTAGATGTCCGGCGCCAGCAGGTCGATGTGCGGGCCGGCCACCTTCCACACATCCAGCACGTTGTCGGTGGGGCCACCGCTGGCGTACTGGCCGGGCTGGCCCGGATTGAACGGGCCACGCAGCGCGGCATTGACGTACATCGGCAACGGATACTCGGCCTTGCCGGCTTGCGCTATCTGGTCGATGTAGCGGCCGATCGACCACGCGTGGAAGATCTCGTCGGCATCGGCACCGAACACTTGCGCCCAGGTGCCCGGCTGCTTGTTCATCCGTTTGATCAGCTCGTCCGGCACCTGGCCGTCGAACAGCTTCTGCGCCATCGGCGAGAAGTCGCGCACGCTGCCGTAGGTGCCCGCCTCGTTCTCCGGCTGGATCATGATCACGGTGTGCTGCGGGTCCACCTTCTTCAGGTGCTGCATGAAGGCGACGAATGCCTTGCGATCGGCATCCAGCGTGGCCTGCGCATGCGGCGACAGCGAACCGATCGACTTGCCTTCGCGGGTGACCACACGCGGGAAGCGCTGGTTGTCGGTCTTGACCCAATGCGGCGCGTACTGCGGGCCGTTGTTCTTCCAGGTCGCAAACCACAACAGCACCAGCCGTACCTTGTGCTCGCGCGCCTGATCGAGCAGCGTATCGACGAAGGAGAAATCGAACTTGCCCTCTTCCGGCTCTACCTGTTCCCAGGCGATCGGCACCTGCACGGTGTTGGGGCCGAGTACCTGCATGGCCGGCCACACCTTGTCCATGATGCCGGGGTAGTTGCTGGAGTTGTTGACCTGCGCGCCCAGGATCAGGAACGGCGCACCGTCGACCATCAACGCATGCTTGCCGTCCTTGCTGACGAACTGCGGCATCGGGGTCTGTGCCGCCGGCGCCTGCGCGTTATCCGGCGTTCCAGCAGCAGGGGTTGCCGCAGCGGTGGCTGCGGCAGGTTTACCGGGATCGCCCTTGTCGCCAGATTGGCAGGCAGCCAAGGCCAGCGCCAGCGCGGACAGCAGCAGCGGACGCAGGCAATGCGATGCGCGGGAATGGGAGATCACGCGTGCAACGGGGGAATGCATGGACATAAGGCTCCGTGTCACCAGGTATCGGTGCGGAAGGGGGAAACAGGAAGGGCGTCGCGATTGATCAGGTTGGCGTCGTCCGGGTTCTCGCTCCAGCCGTAGCGCACGGCGACCGGTGCGGCGACGGCATCGCTGTGCACGATCACGCGGTCACCATCGATCTGCGCGGTGGCCGGGTGGAAGCGTTGATCGGCGCCGGCAATGCGAAAGCCCTGCACGGCACCGCCGCCACGCACCTGCAGCGCACTGCCCTGCAAATCAAAGCCCAGCACCGCCTTGCCGCCGGCAAAACTTGCGCGCTTGAACACCGGCGCGCTGTACACCAGCGTTTCGCCATAGGCCACATGCCGCGCCGCCAGCGCCAGACGATGGCCGACATCGCGCTTGTTGGTGGGATGGATGTCGGTGGGGTTGCCGATGTCGACGATCACCGCCTGCCCGGTCGCCGGCAGCGCCAGCGTCTTGGACTGCGACTCGCGCAACAGTGCCCACGGGCTCAACTCGCCGTTGTCGCCGCCGGCCTTGAAGTTGGCCAGCTGCACCCACAGGAACGGCAGCGTTTTGTCGCCACGCTCGGCACGCCATTGCTGGATCATCGCGGCGAACTGCTCGCGGTATTTCACCGCGCCGGTGTCGGTGGCATTGGTTTCGCCCTGGTACCAGATCACGCCCTTGACCGGGAACGGCTGCAGCGGATGGATCATCTGGTTATAGAGCAGCGTGGGCAGCTGATTCTTGTTGTCGGTCAACGACACCCGCACTGCGGCCGGGCGGAATTTCCAGCCGCCGAGCGCACGCTTGGCACCGGCGCGGGTCTGCACGAAGCGTTGTTCATCCGGGCCATGCATGCCGCCACCGCCGCTGAGGTCTTCCACGCGGACCGCAATGTGGTTGACGCCGGCCTTGAGCGCCGCAGCCGGCACCTGATACACGCGTGGCAGGTTCCATTGCTTTTCGGTGCTGCCGACCTGCTGGCCGTTGACGTAGGTGGTATCCGAATCGTCGATCTGGCCCACGCCCAAGGTGATGCCGGCCTTGGCCTCGGCAGCGCTGAGCGTGATGGTGGTGCGATACCAGGCGATGCCGTCCATGCCGTCGTAGCCGCTGGATTCCCATTGCTTGGTGACCTGGATGCTGTCCCAGTCGCTGTCGTCGAACGCCGCTTCGCGCCATTGCCGCATCTCGCCCTCCACCTTGGGCCAGCGCGCGATGCGCTTGCCGGTGGCCGCCTGCGCTGCGGCGTCGCGTTGCTTGATCGCCTCGATCGCGCCCTGGTTCTGATCGGCACTCAGGCCCAGTGATGCAGCGTCCATCCACGCTTCGATCGCGCTGCCGCCCCAGGTACTGTTGACGATACCGATCGGCACACCGGTGCTGGCGCGCAGCTCCTTGGCGAAGAAATAGCCGACCGCGGTGAATTCACCGGCGTCGGCAGGCGTTGCGGCCTTCCACTCGCCACCGGTCAGGCGCGCCTGCGGCTGCACCGACCACGATTTGGGCACCTTGAAATGCCGCAGCTGCGCATCGTTGGCAGCGGCCACCGCTTGCCGGCCGTCGCTGGCCTGGACCAACGGCCATTCCATGTTTGATTGCCCGCTGGCCAGCCACACATCGCCGACCAGCACATCGCGCACCTGCAGCTCGCCCCCGTCGCCCTGCACACGCAGCACGTACGGGCCACCGGCTGCGTGCGCAGGCAGCTTGACCTTCCATTGCCCTGTTGCATCGGCCTTGGCGATGGCGCGCTTGCCGTCGAAGCTGACCGTGATCGCGGCATTGGGCGAAGACCAGCCCCAGACCGGCATCGGCTGATCGCGCTGCAGCACGGCGCCATCGGCGAACAGCAACGGCAACGTCGGCACCGCCCAGGCACACGGACTGACCAGCACCAGGCCCAGCAGGCAGCCACGACGAACGAAAGAAGCGGTCATGCGGTGATCTCCAAAGTCGGCGCAGCCGGGCGGCGCGCAGCGATACGACGGCGAACAGCGCCGTACACGGTAGGACAGCGCGATGCTGCGCGCAGCGACGCAGCGCTCATCGTGGATCGCCATAGAAGATGCCACGGCCACCGGTGGCAAAGTACACGCGGCCAGGAATGCGCGGGTCGCCGGTGACGCTATACGGCTTGCCGAAGCGATGCGCATCGTCGTTGATGCGTCGCCAATAGGCGCCCTCGTCATCGGAACGGAAGAGGCCATCCACGCCCGCCACGCGCCCGGCCAGATACAGCGCCGGCGGCGCGCCGGCACGCAGCGCCTTGCCGATGCCCAGCGAGCGCGCTTCATCGGGTTTGGCTAGCGTGCGCAACTGGCCGTTCTGCCAACGCATCACGCCGAGCGTCGGGCTGGCCAGATACACAACGCCCGCACGCCAGGGGTCGGGGCGCAATTGCGGGCGCGCACGTTCATCGCGCGCCGGGCTGCCGACCTGCTGCCCGGTATCGCGAAAGCTGGCCGCGCCATCGCGGCTCTCGTACAGGCGCCCACTCACCCGATCGGCCGCATACCAGCGCTGCGCATCGACGCGGTCGGCCACGACCACCGCGGTCTCGGGCAAGCCCTGCACGCGCTGCCAGTGCTTGCCGAAATCGGCAGTGCGCCACACACCGCCCTGCTCCGGCGCCCACACCACCTGCGATGCATCGGCGGCAATGGCAATGGTGCCGGCACCCTGCCCGCGCGGCGGCTCGCTGGCGAATGCAGCCCAGTGCGTGCCCCCGTCCTGCGAATACAGCGCGCGGATCTCGTTGTTGCGGCGATCGCGCACGGTACCGCTGCGCACCACCCACTGCGGTGCCTGGCCGGCGGCATCGATGCTTTCGCCGTTGGTCAGGCGCGGGCCAAGATACTGCAATTGTGCGGTGTCCAACGCGTCATGCCGGAAGCCATCGATATCGCCCAGCGCGCTGAGCAGATGCGCGCCGGCCATCGGGCTGAGCAGATCCAGCGGCACGGTTTCTTCCAGCCCACGGTCCTGGAACCACCACTGCAGCGGCGGCTGCTCTGAAAACGTCTGCAGATTGCGCGAGGCCCAGATGCCGTAGCCGGTGACGAACATGGCGTGGTTGCTGTCTAATGGATCGATCGCCAGAGCGCCTATCCAGTGCGGTGTTGCGTGCGCGGTCCACGGCGCGGCGCTGTGATCGAACTGCGCAGCCGCCAGCAGCGGAACCCAGCTGCGGCCGCCATCGCCGCTGCGAAACACTTCATCGCGCGGCGTGCGGCGGCGGAATGTGCTGGCCAGCAGCACCTGCGGATGTTGCGGATCCACCGCCACCGCGCCCCAGCCGAAACCATCGCCGGTGGCTGGTTGTGGGATCGTGCTGATCTGGCGCCAGCGGCCTTGCGTCGCGTCGTAGTTCCACAGCGCGCCACCGGCCATCAGATCCGGGCCGGGGTGATCGCCATAGCTCAAATACCACTGCCCAGCGTTGTTACCGACCATGTGGTTGGGGCGTAGCCCCTTGGGTTGCCCGGCCACGGCCGACCAGGTGCGCCCCGCATCTTCGGAGACATAAAGGCTGGTTTGCGCAGTCGAAACGCCCACATAGATGCGTCGTGTCGCAGCGCCAGCACGGCCGCTGGCGGCGTCGAACACGACGAAGGCAATGCCCACCGCCTGTTCGCTTCCGACATGGTTGCGCGCCGTGGCGCCTGCCAGTGCATCGGCAGGAAAGGTCTCCACCCGCGCCCAGTGCGCGCCGCGATCGTCGCTGCGCCACAGGCCTGCATCACGTGAGCCAAGCAACAGCACACGGCCATCGTGCGGGTCAACCGCCAGCCGCTCGCCATTGGCGCGGCCCAATTGGTTGCCACCGAGCTTGAACGGCAGATCGGCGCGTTCGAAATGCTTACCGCGATCGAACGAACGCAACACCGCCGCATTGCCGGCGCGTTCGTGCATGTAGGTGCCAGCAGCCAGGTACAGGGCGTTCGGGTCGGCAGGATCGACCGCAAAAGCGTCGATTCCCATCAGATTCCAATCGTCGGCGCCCAACCAATCGGTCAGCGCGACCCACCGCTGCGCCTGCGCGTCCCAGCGATAGGCACCACCGACATCGGTGCGTGCATAGGCAAGATCGCGTTCGGCGGGATGAAACAGCACACCGGTAACAAAGCCGCCCCCCCCGATGGCCACGCTGTGCCACCGATACGGGTCTGGCGTACCGGGCTCGTCCGCAGATGCCTCGGACGTCATGAAGAGCAGCGCCAGCGTCAGGCAGACAGCAGTCAGCCACGCATGTGCTGCAGAAAAACGGCGCTTAGTAGGCGGATCGATCACGGCGATCATTCCTCCGGCTCCCCTCGCGATCGATGGCCTGGCCATCGATAGGAAAAACACCGGCCCAACGAGCTGCCTGCACAGCTCGCCGGACCGGCGACGCACTTCCTACGGCGCGTTCTACAGGCTGGCCCGCAAGGTCAGGCCATACCGACGATCGTTGATCACGAAGTCGCGGTAGCGCGACTCGACACCCAGGTAGCTTTCGCGGCGGGTATCGAGCAGGTTCACGCCATCGAGCGAAATCGACCACACATCATTGATGTTGAAACGCAGCGAGGCATCCAGCTGGCCGAAGCCCTTGTTGTAGACCGGCAGGTTGCCGGTGCCGTTGCCCGCCGTGGTCACCAGCCAGTCGCTGCGCCAGTTGTAGGCCACACGGCCCTGGAAGCGCGCCGTTTCGTAGCTGAGGATCGCGTTGTAGCTGTTCTTGGACAGGCCCTCCAGCGGCACCGTCAGCGACTGGCCGTTGGTGTCGGTGGCGGTCGGGCTCGGCGCCTCGCTGTCGACGTAGGTGTAGTTGGTCTGCAGGCCGAAGCCGCTCAACCAGCCAGGCAGGAAGTCGAAGAACTGCGTGTAACCCAATTCGGCGCCGCGGATCTTGCCCGAATCGCCATTGACCGGACGGGTGATCTGCCACACCTGGCCGTCGTACACCTCGTTGAAGACGGCATTGGCGATGAAGCCTTCCACCTTCTTGTAGAACAGGGTGCCGTACATCATCGACCCCTGGCCGAAGTACCACTCCAGCGCGGTGTCGAACTGGTCGGCCTTGACCGCTTCCAGACTCGGGTTACCCGCGGTGCCGGTGAAGGTCGAAGCGCCGTTCGAGGTGCCGGTGCTCAGGCTCAGGTTCGGGTTGAGCTTGTCGAAGGTCGGGCGCGAAATACCGCGCGAGGCGGCAAACCGCCACTGCAGCTGATCGCTGAGCATCCAACGCAGATTCAAGCTGGGCAGCACGTCGGTGTAGGTCTGCTGCGCATCCACCGGAATCAGGCCGCCACCTTCGGCATCGGTGCCGGTGCGTACGCCCTGCGAGCCCACTTCGGTGCGCACCACGCGCACCCCGATGTTGCCATCGAACGGAATGTCGCCATCCACGCCGAAGCGCAGCACGCCATACGCCGCGTAGGTCTTCTCGTTCTGCGTGTTGATGTTGTTGGGCGCAAATTCCAGCGGGGTGGCACCGAAGGCGGCCAAGGTCTGCTGATAGTTCGCCACTGCCGCATCGGATGCCGTCAGGGTCGGCCCGAAGGCATGACTCTTGCCGCGGAAGAAGTCGGTGATCGGATTGGTCATCACGCCGATGCCGGGGTACTGCGAAAACGGTGCGCCCGCGCAGTTGTTGATGCACATGAAGCGATAGATGTTGCCCTTGGTTTCGGCATCGCGGTCGGTGTAACGCACACCGGCCTTGAAGCTGCGCACGAAGTCGCTGTCGAAGGCCAGATCCATATCGGAACGCCAGGCGAATTCGGTGCCGGTGTTGTCGTCCTTGTTGTCCAGGTGATAGCGCCAACCGTTGTAGTTGTTGACATCGGCCAGGTAGCCTTCCGCACCGCTGGCATCGGTCACCGACAAGCGCGGCAGATCGCCACGGAAATCGACGTTGAACTGCGGGCTGGTGACCTGACCGGTGGACAGGATGTAGCGGGTGCCGGTGGTGGTGGCATCGACATACTGGAAGTCGGTGCTCAGGGTCAGCTTTTCGTTGACCGTCCACTTGGCGCCCAACGCGTAATCGGTGGTCACCGAATGCCGCTCGGTCAGGCTGGTGTTGGATTCGGTCGGCACATTCTGGAACGAGCCGTTGACGAACTCATTGCGGTTGTTGACCTGGATGCCGGGCAAGCCCTGCATCGGGTTGGCGCCGGTCAGCGCGAAGAACGAATAATCGTGCCAGCTGAAGTCGTAGTCCGAACGCAGCACCTGCGTATAGACTTCCACCGCATCGTTCGGACGCCACTGCATCGCAAACGCGCCGGTCTTGCGCTCACGCTCGCCGACGGTGGTGTTGATGCCGGCGCCGTGCGGCACCGAGATCTGCTGGCCTTCGTAGCCCGGCAGGTCGGTCTGGGTGTACCACGGCTCGATCGAAATGGTGTCCTGACGGAACGGGCTCTTCTGCTGCGAGTAGTTCACCAGGATGCCGATCTCGCCGATGCCGGTCTGCCAGCGATCGCTGAACAAGCCCGAGAACGCCGGCTTGCCGTCGTCGGCCAGGTCGTAATGGTTGTACTGCACGCTACCGGCGATCTTGCGGCCGTCGTAATCGAACGGCAGACGCGTGCGCAGGTCGACCGTGCCGCCCAGGCCGCCTTCGATCATGTCGGCAGACGGATTCTTGTAGACGTTGACGCCACCGAGCAACTCGGCAGACACGTCTTCGAAGCTCAGGCCACGGCCGTCGTTGGCGGTGAAGATGTCGCGACCATTGAGCTCGGTGCGCACCTGGGTCAGGCCGCGGATGGCGATCGAGCTGCCTTCGCCGTAGTTGCGCGAGATCTGGATGCCGGAGATGCGCTGCAACGCTTCGGCCACGTTGTTGTCGGGCAGCTTGCCGATGTCTTCGGCAACGATGGAATCGACGATCTGCTCGGCGTTCTGCTTGACCAGCTGCGCCTTGGTCACGCTGCTGCGGGTACCGGTGACCTGCACGGTGTCCAGCTGTTGCGTCGTCGCCTCCGATGCCGGCGCGGCAGTGGTGGTCGCATCCTGCGCATAGGCCTGCGCGCTCAGCAGCGTGGCTACACTGATGGCCATCACGGAGCGGCGGAAATCACGGATCGAACGCTGACCCACAGTCCGGCCTGCCGGAACGTGGCGATGTTGCACTGACATGGTGCTCCCTCCCAGGACGCATGTACTTCTCGTTTTTAGCGGGCCGGTGCGCAAGCGCCCTGCCCGTCGTTGTGCTGGCTTGGCATCTGCCGACGGCAAGTGCCGTGGCTGGGTCGATGCGGTGTAAACCCGAGCGGGCTTACCTGATAGCCGCGGCCGGAGCATAGGGCGCGGCCGTCATGCCAGACCAATGAAATATTCCTGGAAAGGTATTCGCTAAACCTATAACAACCCTGGAAAACCCGGCAACTCTGGCATCGCAGGGTCACGGCGCGGGCTGGCACGTGGCGGGCTCAACTCTGAGAGCCCGCGCACGCTGCCCGCGTGATCGCCTGCACTTACCAGTTCATGCGCAGCACCAGCGAGTAACGCCGGTCGTTGACGAACCAGCTGCGCGTATACAGGTGGTAGTCGACCTCGCCGCCCGTGTAGGACGTCGGCCCCATCAAGACCTTGGTCACCGTGTTGGTCAG
This sequence comes from Xanthomonas sp. D-99, assembly GCF_017746145.1. Taxonomy (NCBI): domain Bacteria; kingdom Pseudomonadati; phylum Pseudomonadota; class Gammaproteobacteria; order Lysobacterales; family Lysobacteraceae; genus Xanthomonas; species Xanthomonas sp. D-99. Next base: position 16,363 of record NZ_JAGHWU010000020.1, read on the forward strand.
ATTGTTGGCCTGCACGCCGAGCTGGACATGCGGGTTGAAGCGGTAGAACGCCGAGGCGTCGAGCTGGCCGTAGTCGTCCGACCAGGTCGGCAACTTGGTCGACACGTCGCTGGCGGTGAGCAGGTAACGCGAACGCCAGTTGTAGGCCAGGCGCAACGAAAGCGGTCCTTTCTCATAAATGCCGGCCAGGTTGTAACTGCGCCGCGACAGGCCTTCCAGCGGCAGGCTCACACCGGTGACGGTGGTCTGGGTGTACGGGTCGGTGGCGGTGTTCACGCCGCCGCTGCTGTCGACGAAGGTGAAGTTGGCATTGACGCCGAACCCGCTCAGCCAACCCGGCCAAGAGTCGAAGAACTGCGTGTAGCCATATTCGAAGCCGCGGATGCGCCCCTTGTCCATGTTGTACGGACGCGTCACCAGCCAGTCCTGCCCACCGTAGCTTTCGGTGACGGTCTGGTTGGAGAAGTAATCCTTGACGCTCTTGTAGAACAGCGTCAGGTACATCATGTCGCTGGTGTCGAAGTACCACTCCAGTGCGGTGTCGTACTGATTGGCTTTCATCGGCTGCAGATTCGGATTGCCGGCAGTACCGGTCCACCTGGAAACAGTGCCATTGGACTCGGTGTTTGCCGCGAGCAGCAGGTATGGCTGCAACTGCGTGTAGTCCGGGCGCGCCATCGCCTTGGAGGCGGCGATACGCCACTGCAGCGCGTCGGAGAACTTGAAGCGCATGTTGAAGCTCGGCAGCACGTTGGTGTAGCTGCCCTTGGCATTGTTGGCGAAGTACTGCCCGGTGTACTGCTCTCGCAGCGCTTCCGAACCCGCGCTTCCCGACAGGTCCGGGAACTGGCCGTAGCCATTGGCCTCGGTCTTGGTCTGCACGATGCGCACGCCGATATTGCCGTCCACCGGCACGCCCAATGCTTCGTCGTTGCCGAAGTACATCACCGCGTAGGCGGCCTGGGTGCGTTCGAACTGGCGATTGATGTCCTGCAGCTGGTATTGGTCCGGCGCCCAGCCCGATCCGCGCAGCGCCACGATCTGCTCGATCATCTTCGAGGTACCGGCGTAGTCCTTGACTGCGGCGTTGCTCGGAAAATACAGACGATTGGGCACATCGATCTTGCCGCGGAACAGATTGGAATACGAATACAGCTGCGAGGTGCCGGTCATGTAGGTGGCCAGATCGGCCAGTCCGGTCCCATTGGCGGTCCCGGGAATCTGCGCCCAGTTATCGCTGATCACACCCCAGTTGTAGCCGGAGTTCTTGTTGATCTGGGTGCGGTCGGTGGCGCGGATGCCGGCACGGAAGGTGCGCAGCCAGGCACTGTCGTCGAATGCGTATTCCAGGTCGAAGCGCGTGGCCAGCTCGCGGCCGCGATTCTTCGCCAGATGGTCCATGGCCGCACTCCAGAAATAGTTGGAGGGGTTGCTGGTGTAAGTGGTGTCGGCAATCGCGACCGATGGATATTTGCCGCTCAGATCGAAGGTCAGGCCCGGCAGGTAGATCGAATCGAACAGGGTGAAGTCCAGCGAATCGCTCTCCGAGCGCACCAGCTGCATATCGCCGCGCACGGTGAGGTTGCTGGTGAGCTTGTGGGTAAAGCCGCCGGACAAATCCGAGGTGGTCGTGCTCTGCTGCGCATAGCGGTTATTGGTGTAGAAGCGCACGCCATCGTTGCCGGTGACGTTGCCGCGCCAGGAACTGGATGCCGGCGAGCCACTGACGAAGCGGCCGTCGGCATCGTAGGTAAACTGCGTCCCGGGCGCCGGGCCAATCGCGTTGGTGTCGTCGTTGAAGAACGCCGCGCGCTCCTGCCAGTTCATGTCGTAACTGGAGCGCATGTATTGCACATAAATCTCCGTGTCGTCGCTGGGCCGCCACTGGAACGCGCCGGCCACGCCGTTGCGCTTGCGCTCGAAATCGAGCTGCCGCCAATTGACGCCGCCGGGCACGTAGACCTGGTCGAAGTTGGTGCCTTCCAGCAGCGCCGCATCGGTGCGGCGCACGAACGGCTCGACCTGGATGCCATCGCTGCGCGTGGCCAGTTCCGAATGCGCCACATCCACCATCGAGCCCATCTCGCCGAGGCCGGTATTCCAGCGATCGCTGAAGAGAAACGAGCCCGATGGTTTGTAGGTCTTGCTGAAATCGCCGTAGTTCACGTCGGCGGTCGCACCGATGATCCGGCCTGGCTGGTCGAACGGCATGCGCGTGCGCAGGTTGACCGTGCCGCCCAGACCGCCTTCGATGATCTCGGCCGAGGGGTTCTTGTAGACGTCCACGCCCGCCATCAGTTCGGCCGGCACATCCTCGAAGCTCAGACCACGGCCGCTGGCCGCGCTGAAGCTGTCGCGGCCATTGAGCTCGCCGCGCACCTGGGTCATGCCGCGAATCATCACGCCGCTGCCTTCGGCAGAAAAGTGGTCCGGATCGTTACGCGCCATGAAGTGATCGATGGTCACGCCGCTCACCCGTTGCAGGGTTTCGGTGACACTGCGGTCAGGCAGCGCACCGATATCCTCGGCGCTGACCGAATCGACGATCTGTTCGGCATCGTGCTTGATCGACTGCGACTTGATCAGGCTGGCGCGCACACCGCGCACTTCCACTGCATCCAGGTCGGTAGCCTTGCTCGCAGTGCTCGAGGAGGCGTTCTGGGACGACTGCGCCTGCTGCGCATAGACCGGCGCAGCGAGCAAGAGCCCGATGCTGATGGCCATGGCGGAACGGCGCAACGAAGGCAAACGACGGGCGAGCACGCCCGTGCCTGCCGAGGCATGGCTGGAATACTGGTACATCTGAATCCCTCCCAGGACGCAAGACGATTGAAACCGGTTGTCGCAGCGCAGACGCGCGGCGTAATCACGCAAAAAACGGGCGATGTCGCCCGTCAATTCCCTCCAGCAGGCGGCTTGGCCGCCGATCGCGGGCCCGACGTTACGTGCGCTTCAGCGTGCGATCTGGTTCACACGTATAGGCGCACCGCGCAGCGCCAGCCAATGAAAATTTCACAGGCTGCTATTCCACCGCGGAATAGCGATGAACGCACTGGTCAGGCAAGGGAGTCCGGCACGCGCAGCGCGGGATACAGACGTCGGGCAGTGGTGCGCAACGCCTGCAAGATGCGCTCGGCACCGGGCGGCAGGATGTAATCGCGTCGACGGATGATGCCGAACGATTCCATCCGCACGCCCAGTTCGATCGGCAGCACGGTGAGCAATTTCGCCTGGATCAACGGCGCCACCGATTCCACCGGCAGGGCGGTCAGCATGTCGGTGCCGCGCAGCAGGGTCGAGGTGACCGGCAGCGACGAGGTTTCGATGGCATTGGTCGGCGTCTGCACGCCGTGCTCCATGAACATCGAATCCAGGCGCGCACGCAACACGCTGTCGGCCGGCGGCAGAATCCAGCCGTGCCGTACCAGATCGGCGTGCTGCAGGCCGGCGCGGCTGGCCAGCGGATGGCCGGCACGCGCGATCACCGAATGCGGCTCGTCGGCCAGCGGCTCGAACTCCAGCTCGCCTACCCCTTCCGGGCCGAGAATGCGCCCGATCACGATGTCGAGCTGCCCGTCCAGCAACTTGGCCACCAGCGGACGGCTGTAGTCCATTTCCACACGCACCAGGATGTCCGGAAACTCGCGCTTGACCTCGGCGATGGCCTGCGGCACCAGGTTGGTGCCCGGATTGACCACCGTACCGATCGAAGCCTGGCCCATGCGGCCGGCGCGCAGCGCGGCGATTTCTTCCTGCGCCCGCCCAATCTCCGACATCGCCGCGCGTGCGCGCCGGATCAGCACGTGGCCATACCAGGTGGGCTCCACGCCACGGGCATGCCGCTCGAATAATTTCACCCCCAGCATGTCTTCCATTTCTGCCAGCAACTTGGACGCGGCCGGTTGCGTCATGCTAGCGGCCTCAGCCGCGCGCAACACCGAGCGCTGTTCGTGCAAATGCAGCAGCAGCAGGAGCTGGCGCGTCTTGAGCCGGGCTGCGTTGAACCAGGGAGTACCGGAATTTGCCATAGCGTGCGGTTGCGACCGTGTATTCGTCGGAGGAATAGAATATGCCGAAAATTTCATTTGCAGCACATATCTCCCCGCGCGAGGCTATCGAACGCCGCAGCAGGAGCCCCTACCTCCCGGGCGCGGTCAGAACAGACGTGACCTGTCCGTCCTCGGGCGGCAACACGCACGCCCTATACGCGGAGGTGGACAACGATGACGGCATCATGCCCGCCGATTGCAGGCCGTAAAACGGCGCATGCGTGTCCAGGTGACGCTCCCTCAGGGGTGCAATTCATCGCCTTGTTCGCCACGCGTCCTCCTCCCACGCTGCGCGTCGGCCGCCATGCCACGACACGCAGTCGCGCAGCCTCCCCCGACGTTGCCGGCCCCCCGGCCGCCAACCGCCGCTTTCCGCTCTACCGCGAGTAACCGCATGACTTCAGATACCACCGCCAGCCCGTTCGTCCTGCCCCTGGTCGCCATCCTGCGCGGCATCACGCCGGAAGAGACGCTCGACCATGTCGGCGCACTGATCGACGCCGGTTTCGATGCGATCGAGATCCCGCTCAATTCGCCGCGCTGGGAGCAGAGCATCGCGCTGGCGCAGCAGACCTTCGGCGCGCGCGCCTGGATCGGTGCCGGCACGGTGTTGCGCAACGAAGACGTCGACACCCTGGCCGGGATCGGTGCGCGCTTCATCGTTACGCCGAACACGCGGCCATCGCTGATCCGTCATGCGGTGTCGCGCGGCCTGACCGTGGTGGCCGGTTTCGCCACTGCCAGCGAGGCGTTCGACGCCATCGACGCCGGCGCAACCATCCTCAAGCTGTTCCCGGCAGCGACCTATGGCGCCGCGCATGTGCGCGCGTTGCGCTCGGTGCTGCCCACGCACATCCCGGTCTATGTGGTGGGCGGCGTCAGCCCGCAGACCCTGGCCGGCTTCATTGCCCAGGGCGCCGCTGGCGCCGGCATCGGTGGCGAACTGTACAGACCCGGCCAATCGCTCGAAACAACCCAGACGCATGCACGCGCCTTTGTGCAGGCCTACCAGGAACTGCAAGGATGAAGATCACCCGCCTCACCACCTACCACGCCGCACCGCGCTGGCTGTTCCTCAAGGTCGAGACCGACGAGGGCATCACCGGCTGGGGAGAGCCGGTCATCGAAGGCCGCGCGCGTTCGGTGGAGGCCGCCGTGCACGAACTGGCCGGCTATGTCGTGGGCAAGGATCCGGCGCGCATCAACGACCTGTGGCAAACCCTGTACCGCGCAGGATTTTATCGCGGCGGCGCCATCCTGATGAGCGCCATCGCCGGTATCGACCAGGCGCTGTGGGACATCAAGGGCAAGGCGCTGGGCGTGCCGGTGTACGAATTGCTGGGCGGGCTGGTGCGCGACCGCATGAAGACCTATCGCTGGGTCGGCGGCGACCGCCCGGGCGCGATCATCCAGCAGATCACCGACTACCGCGCGCTGGGCTTTGACACCTTCAAGTTCAACGGTACCGAAGAAATGAAGCTGATCGACAGCGCGCGCGCAGTCGATGCGGCGGTGGTCAAGGTGGCGGAAATTCGCGAAGCCTTCGGCAACAGCATCGACTTCGGCATCGATTTCCATGGCCGCGTCGGCGCGCCGATGGCCAAGGCGTTGCTGCGCGAGCTCGAACCGTTCAAGCCCCTGTTCGTCGAGGAGCCGGTGCTGGCCGAACAGGCCGAGTATTACCCGCGCCTGGCCGCAAGCACTTCGATTCCGCTCGCCGCCGGCGAACGCATGTTCTCGCGCTTCGAATTCAAGAACGTGCTGTGCGCCGGCGGCATCGGCATGGTGCAACCGGACCTGTCGCATGCTGGCGGCATCACCGAATGCGTCAAGATCGCCGCGATGGCCGAAGCCTACGAGGTCGGCTTCGCCCCGCACTGCCCGCTCGGCCCGATCGCACTCGCCGCGTGCCTGCACGTGGACTTCGTTTCGCACAATGCCATGCTGCAGGAACAGAGCATCGGCATCCACTACAACGAAGGTGCGGATCTGCTCGATTACGTCGTCAACAAAGACGATTTTCACTGCGTGGATGGCAGCATTGCCGCACTGCCCAAACCCGGACTCGGTGTGGAGATCGACGAAGAGATGCTCAAGCGCGCAAACGAAAACCCGCCCGACTGGCGCAACCCGGTATGGCGCCACAGCGATGGCAGCATCGCCGAATGGTGAGCACGCCCGAACACACCGCCGTGCTGGCGGTCGACAGCCGCTGCACGCATGGCGAAGGCGTGCTGTGGTGCGAGCAGCGCCAGGCGCTGTACTGGGTCGACATCAGCGAAAAACGCCTGTGGCGGCACCACCCGGCCAGTGCGCAGTCGCGCTACTGGACATTGCCCGACCGCCCCGGCTGCATCGGCTTGATGGACGATGGCCGCGTACTAATCGCGCTGGCCAAGGCGATCGGCATTGTCGATCCGGACACCATCGAAGCCGACGTGCTGCCCTTCGAAAAACTGGCGGACGTGGAAGCGGACAATCCGCTTACGCGCAGCAACGATGGCCGCGTCGACCGGCATGGCAATCTGGTGTTCGGCACCATGGACGAGCACGACAGCAAGGCCGCACGCGGTGCGTTCTACCAATTTTCGCTGAAGCACGGCTTGCGCGCCCTTCCGCTGCCGGGCGTGTCCATTCCCAATTCGATCTGCTTCAGCCTCGACGGCCGCACCATGTATTACTGCGATTCGGTGCGCCCGCAGATCCTGTGCTGCGATTACGACCCGGAGACTGCACAGACCACCAACACGCGCGTGTTCACCAGCCTGGACCGCGATGACGCCGAGCCGGACGGCTCGATCATCGACAGCGAAGGTCACCTGTGGAATGCGCAATGGCGTGCGTCGCGCGTGGTGCGTTATCGCCCAGATGGCAGCGCGGAGCGCGTCGTGCAGCTGCCGATCAAGCACCCCACCTGCAGCGCCTTCGGCGGTGCAGCGCTGGATAGACTGCACGTGATCTCCTCGCGTCTGGACCACAGCGCCGACGAGCTGGCCCGCATGCCCGAGGCCGGCAGCCTGTTCGTCTGCGACCTCGCCATCGCCGGCCTGCCCGAAAACCGGGTGGCGAGCGCGTGATCGCCATCGATTGGGGCACCAGCAGCCTGCGCGGCTATCTGCTCGATGCCGACGGCAAGGTGCGTGCGCAGCGCCGCGGCAGCGACGGCATCCTCACCTGCCAGGGCCGCTTCGACGACGTGCTGGCTGGCCTGATCGATGGCTGGGACGGCCCGCTGCTGCTCTCGGGCATGATCGGCAGCCGCAATGGCTGGGTCGAGCAACCCTACCTGCCCTGCCCGGCCGACACCGCAGCGCTCGCCCAGGCGATGCGCTGCTACGACGCGCTGTTGCCGGGCCGCGCGCTGTGGTTCGTGCCCGGCGTCAGCACTGGCGAACAGACCGGCGTGCCCGATGTGATGCGCGGCGAAGAAACCCAACTGGTTGGGCTGATCGCCGCACTCGGTGACGGCGAGCACGTGGCCTGCCTGCCCGGCACGCACAGCAAGTGGGCGCGGATCGCCAACGGACAGCTCACAGGTTTCGCCACGGTCATGACCGGTGAGTTGTACGCCGTGCTGCGTCGGCACAGCATCCTGGGCAAGCTGATGGATGACGACCATGCCGAGCTGGACGCTGCCGCATTCGTGCAAGGTGTCGACCGCAGCAACGACCCTGGCGGCCTCAGCCACCACCTGTTCGGCACCCGCACGCTCGGCCTGTTCGAACGCCTGTCCTCCGCGGCGCTGCCGTCCTACCTCTCGGGCGTGCTGATCGGCCACGAACTGCGCGAGCACCGCGGCGGTCACGCCATCGTGCATCTGGTCGGCAGCCCTGCACTGGCGCAACGCTACGCATTGGCGTTGCAGCACCTGGGCGTCGAAAGCCGGATGCATCCGGAGGATCTGGCTGCGGCAGGGTTGTTCGCGCTGGCCAGGCAGCGCGGGCTGGCCTGACCGGCCAGCAGCAAAACGCCGACAACTCCACACCCATCACGCGACTGCTTTAGAATTAGAAGGCTAAACGCCGGATTCCGCCATGCCTTTTGTTGTCACCGAAAACTGCATCAAGTGCAAATACACCGACTGCGTCGAGGTTTGTCCGGTGGATTGCTTTCACGTCGGGCCGAACTTCTTGGTCATCGACCCGGATGAGTGCATCGACTGCACCTTATGCGAGCCGGAATGCCCGGCCAACGCGATCTATCCCGAAGACGACGTGCCAGCGGGCCAGGAAGCCTTCGTGGCACTCAACGCCGAACTCGCCAAGGCCTGGCCGGTGCTGACCGTGCGTCAGGAGCCGGCACCGGATGCCGCCGAATGGGATGGCAAGCCCAACAAATTGCCGCTGTTGCAGCGCTGAGCTGCACGACCGGGCGCGGCCCCGAGCCACACCGCTGCCGCACCTCACAATGCAGTTGCCATCAACTCCGCACCAACGCAAAACGGGCGCCCAAGGCGCCCGTTTTTGCCATCCAGCAAACCGCACCGGCCTCAGCCGCCCAACTTGCCCTTGAGCGCAGTGATCACCGCCACCGGCGCTGCCGCCGTGGCCGGCATGCCGCGCGGGTCCACGGCCGACACGTAACTGCCGGCGTCGACCTTGACCACGCGCACCAGGAAGCTGGAACCTTCGTAGCTCACGTCATAGGAACCGAGCATCTGCGCCTTGCTGGCGATGGTCAGGCCGGGGATGTCGGCCAGTGCCGCGCCCACCTTGCCGAACACCTCGTCGCGCTCGCCCGGCACGGTAAACCCGCTATTGGCGCTTGCCGACGGCGGCGTGTTGGTCTGCTGCTGGGTGGTCGAAGCCAGCGTCGGCACCTTCATCGCACCGGAGGTGTCGGGCAGGTTCAGATCCGGCGGCACTTCCAGCGGGCGGGCTTCCGGGGCCAGCGCATAGTCGCCGCGCGCGCCCTTGTGAAACCAGCTGCAACCGCTCGTGGCAGCGACGGTGGCGGTCGCCAGCAACGCGAGCGACAGCACGCGGACGGGGGAAACGGAATGACGCATCGATAGATCTCCTGGGTCAGGCCGCGAGCATTTCGCGGCTGGAAAGCGCTTCCAACGCAATGGCGTCGGCGGCAAGGCGGTCGGCGGCAGGCTGGTGCGCCGCAGAAAGAGGCAGCAGCGGCAAGCGCAGGCCGTGGCCGATCCCGGCGCGCTGCAGCAGCGCCTTGACCGGGATGGGATTGGATTCGATTCCGCAGAAGCTGTGGTATTCGCTCAGCCGCGCGTCCCAGGCAGCAGCAGCATCGCGCTGGCCATCGCGGGCCAGATCGCACAGGCGCCGGTACGCCGCTGGCAAGGCGTTGGAGGCGACCGAGATCAGCCCGGCAGCACCGGACAGCATCGCACGCGCCGCGCTGCCGTCGTCGCCGCTGAGCACCACAAAACTGTCGCTGCGCAACACCACCAACGCGGCGATGCGCTCGGGTTCGCTACGCGCTTCCTTGATACCGACGATGTTCGGATGGCCCACCAGCTCGGCCACCGTCTCCGGCAGCAGGTCGCAGCCAGTGCGGCCCGGCACGTTGTACAGCACCACCGGCAGGCCACCTTCCTCGGCCACCGCCAGAAAGTGTGCCTTCAAGCCGGCCTGGGTCGGACGCACGTACGGCGGCGTCACCACCAGCGCGTACTGCGCGCCCAGCGCTGCAGCGCGACGGGTCTGCGCAATGGTCTTTGCCGTCCCGGACAAGCCGGTGCCGGCCAGCACCGGCACCCGGCCGGCCACCTGCGCCACGGCAGCGCGCAGTAGGGTGTCGTATTCGTCGTCGCTCAATGCCGCCGCTTCGCCGGTGGAGCCAGCAACCACGAGTCCCTGCACGCCACCGTGCAACTGCTGCTCCAGCAGCCGCCGCCAGGCATCCAGGTCGAGTGCGCCATCGGGACCGAAGGGGGTCGCCAGCGCGGTGATGATGCCGGAAAGGGACAAGATTCTGCTGCTCTTACGTGACAGGAAAAGGCCCGCGCGCACGCGGGTTGCGACCGCCTGCATGTTACTTGCGGCGCGAAACCACGGGCAAGTATGCTGGTCACCGCCAGGGCGCCTGCCCGGGCGGCCATTCAGCCTGATGCAATGCCGGAAGCCCCTTTGACCGACTCTACACCCCGGCCTTCGCCGACCGAAAATCACCTCCTGATCAACGCCTACACGACGCATCCGGAGTCCCCCTTGTTGCCCGTCACTCGCCGCATCGCCGACAGCGGCTGCAATCTCGTGGACGCCCGTCTGGCCACGGTGGGACGCGACGTCTCGGTCACCGCACTGGCCACCGGCTCCTGGGATTCGGTCGCCAAGCTCGAAGCCATGCTGACCCGGCTCGAACGCGAGGAAGGTCTCAAGCTGGTGTGGTATCGCACCGGCCCCAAGCAGACCCAGTCCAACCTGCTGCCCTACATCGTCGAAGTGATCGCCGCCGACAAGCCGGGCATCCTGTTCCAGCTTGCCGATTTCTTCGACCGCCAGGGCATCACCATCGAAAACCTGCAGAGCACCCGCTACCGCGCCATGCAGACCGGCGCGGAGATGTTTTCGGCGCAGGTGACGATCGGCGTGCCGGCCAACATGCACATCGCCGCCTTGCGCGATGATTTCCTGGAATTCTGTGATCACCTCAATCTCGACGCGATCATGGACCCGATGAAGTTCTAAGGCACCCACCAATGGCCATCGCGATCTCTGCGCTAAAACAGATGTTCGACCACATCCGCTCCGAGACCGATTGGAATCTCGACGGCCCGCTGCGTTGGGAATACTTCTTCGCCGATCCTGCGCAGGAGCCGCTGCAGAAACTCGCCGAGCAACTGACCCAGGACGGCTATCGCGTCATCGACATCTTCCTCGGCGAACGCGACGAAGATGATGGCGACGATGAAGAGTCGTACTTCCTGCACGTGGACAAGAAGGAACACCACACCATCGAGTCGCTGAATCAGCGCAATGCGCAGTTCGACGCACTTGCCAAACGCTTCCATGTGGCTGCTTATGATGGGATGGACGTCGGCCCGGCATGACCGCGCCGTACGCCCCTCCACTTTGGGCTGAGCAACGATGACCTACGCTGTGCTGGAATTACCCGCTGCAACCTTCGATCTGCCGCTGGCGCTGTCCGGCGGCACCCAGACCACCCTGCGCGACCATGCCGGCAAATGGCTGGTGCTGTACTTCTACCCGAAGGACAGCACGCCCGGCTGCACCACCGAAGGCCTGGACTTCAACGCGCTGCTGCCGCAGTTCAAAAAGGCCGGTGCGATGGTGTTGGGGGTTTCGCGCGATTCGGTGAAGTCGCACGACAACTTCTGCGCCAAGCAAGGCTTCACCTTCCCGTTGATCAGCGACAGCGATGAAGCGCTATGCCGCGCCTTCGACGTGATCAAGGAAAAGAACATGTACGGCAAGCAGGTGCTCGGCATCGAGCGCAGCACCTTCCTGCTCTCGCCCGAGGGGCGCATCGTGCAGCAATGGCGCAAGGTCAAGGTGGCCGGCCATGCCGAGGCCGTGCTAGCCGCGTTGAAGGCGCACGCCAAACAGTGACACCCCTCGCTTCCCGCGTCCTCCATCACCCTGCCCCGGCAGGCGTGGTGGCTCGCCCCTGCTCCATCACTTGGAAGACCCAATGACCCGAGGCAAGCGCATCTACGTGCTGGACACCAACGTGCTGATGCACGATCCCACCGCGCTGTTCAAGTTCGAGGAACACGATGTGTTCCTGCCGATTCAGGTGATCGAGGAGCTCGACAACGCCAAGAAGGGCACCTCAGAAGTCAGCCGCAATGCACGCCAGGTCAGCCGGTTCCTGGACGAATTGCTGGAAAACACCAACGCCGAGCAGATCCAGGCCGGCATCCTGCTCAGCCATCCGCAGGGCATCCAGCTCAAGGGCCAAGCTGCGATCGGCCGGCTGTTTTTCCAGATCAAGCCGATCGATCCGGGCCGCACCTTCGGCGAAATGCTGCCGGACAACAAGATCCTGGCCTCGGTGCTGGCGCTGCGCGAAGAAAACCCGGATGTGCCGGTCATCCTGGTGTCCAAGGACATCAACCTGCGTATCAAGGCCTATATCAGCGGCCTGGTCGCCGAGGACTATCAGAACGACCGTGCGCTGGACGATTTCAGCCTGCTGTTCACCGGCGCCATCGAACTGCGGGAAGACTTCTGGCAGAAGCACAACGAAGATCTGCGCAGCTGGAACGAGCGCGGCCGCACCCATTACGAAATCGTCCTGGCCGAGGATGAAGACTGGTATCCGAACCAATACCTGTACCTGCCCGGCGAAGATGAAGTGGAGCTGCGCGTGGCCAAGGTGGGCGGCGGCAAGGCCACCTTGTGCCTGGTCGACGATTTCCGCAGCGGGCCGCATGCGGTCTGGGGCATCGTGGCACGCAACCGCGAGCAGAATTTCGCGCTCAACGCGCTGATGGACCCGGAAATCGACTTCGTGACCCTGCTCGGCACCGCCGGCACCGGCAAGACCCTGCTCGCACTGGCTGCCGGCCTGGCGCAGACCATGGACCAGCAGCGTTACCGGCAAATCATCATGACCCGCGCCACCGTCAGCGTGGGCGAAGACATCGGCTTCCTGCCCGGCACGGAAGAAGAAAAGATGACCCCGTGGATGGGCGCACTGACCGACAATCTGGAAGTGCTCACGCACAACCAGGAAGGCGGCTCGTGGGGCCGTGCGGCCACCAACGACCTGCTCGCCAGTCGCATCAAGATCCGCTCGATGAACTTCATGCGCGGCCGCACCTTCCTGTCGCGGTATCTGATCCTGGACGAGGCGCAAAACCTCACGCCCAAGCAGATGAAGACGCTGATCACCCGTGCCGGCCCCGGCACCAAGATCGTGTGCCTCGGCAACGTCGAACAGATCGACACCCCTTACCTCACCGAAACCACTTCGGGGCTGACCTACGCGGTGGATCGCTTCAAGGCGTGGCCGCATAGCGCGCACATCACGCTGCGTCGCGGCGAGCGCTCGCGTCTGGCCGACTTCGCTTCGGAGGTGTTGTGATGCGCGCATATCGCGGCGCGGCGGCGCTCGCCGTGATCGCGCTGGCCGGTTGCGCCAGCACGCAGGGGCCATCCAGCGTGCCGACCAATCTCAAGAACGGACAGTCCTGGATCATCACCCGGCAGAGTGTGGCCGAACAGGTGTTGCAGACCTGCTCGCGCGACAGCCCGGCGCGGCATCCAGGCCAGATCAGCGGCTATTGGGCACCGAGCCATCAGCAGATCGAACAGCTCGAAGCGCGGCAGGATGCGTTGACGCCCACCATTGCCGAGCCGCGGGAGTTCGACCGCCAATACGTGGGTGTGGTGATCCAGGGCCAGCAGTTGATCTACATCAACGCCTTCAAGCTCCCCAACGACCCGCCGGTGAAACCGGCGAGGGAAGCGATCCAGGTCTGCGACGGCGGCAGCACGTTCTGGGGCGCGCTGTACGACCCGCAGACCGGCGCGTTCTCGCAGATTGCAATCAACGGTAGCCCCTGACCCGAGATGGGAATCCTGCTGCCGCGCTGGGTCTGGATTGGCGCGGTGGCATTGTCGGCCGTGGCCGGCATGGTCAATGTGGTGGGCTACCTGGGCTCCGAGCACCAGGTGGTCAGCCACCTCACCGGCACGACCAGTCTGCTTGGCGTTGCCCTGGCGCAAAACACCGCACCGGATATCGGCTTTCTCTGCGGCGTCCTCATCGCCTTCTGCGCAGGCGCCATGCTCAGCGGACTGATCATCGAGGACGATGTCTTGCGGCTTGGACAGCGCTACGGCGCTGCGCTGATGATCGAGGCGCTGCTGTTGCTGGGCGCGACTGCGCTGTTCAAGTTGCATCATGTCGGCGGCGTCCTGTGCGCCGCTGGCGCCTGCGGCCTGCAGAATGCGATGGCGACCAGCCTCAGCGGCGCCGCGGTCCGCACCACGCATTTGAGCGGCATGTTTACCGACCTGGGCATCGGCCTGGGACACCTGCTGCGCGGGCGCCCGCTGCAGGTGCGCCGCCTCACGCTGAGCGCGCTGATCATCGGCGGCTTTCTCGGCGGCAGCATCCTCGGTACCTTGCTGTTCCAGCGCTGGCAGTACGACGCGCTCTACCTGCCCGCCGGCCTCACCGGATCGACCGGCGCCGGCTATGTCGCCTACCTGCAATGGCATCGCTGGCGCACAGGATGATGCGCACATCCTCCGGCCAGCAGTGCAGAATCGCCACATGACTACGCCCAGTACGCTGTCTGCATTGAGCATCGCCGGCTCCGACTCCGGCGGGGGCGCCGGCATCCAGGCCGACCTCAAGACCTTTGCCGCGCACCGCGTGCACGGGTTGTCGGCGATTACCGCATTGACCGCGCAACACACCCGCGCCGTCACCGCCGTGCATCTTCCACCACTGCCCTTCCTGCATGCGCAGGTGGATGCCTGCTTCGCCGATTTCGAGATCCAGGCGGTCAAACTCGGCATGCTGGCCAATGCCGACATCATTCATTGCGTGGCCGACCTGCTTGAGCGGTATCGCCCGCCGTTCGTGGTGCTCGACCCGGTGATGGTGTCCACCAGCGGCGCGCGCCTGCTCGAAGATGCGGCCTTGGATGCGCTGCGCACGCGCTTGCTGCCGCTGACTACCCTGGTGACCCCCAATACGCCCGAAGCCGAGTTGCTGACCGGCCGCCGCATCGACAGCGCCGACGCCGCCGAACATGCCACCGCCGCCTTGCTCGACCTGGGTGCCAACGCGGTGCTCCTCAAGGGCGGACATCTGCACGAAGGCGCACACGTGCTCGACCGCTTCGATGACGGCGTGACCCAGGACGTGTTCATGCATCCGCGCCTGCAGGTCGATGCGCACGGCACCGGCTGCAGCCTGTCGGCAGCCATCGCCGCGCAGCTATGCCAGGGCCTGTCGCTGCTCAATGCCTGCGAAGCGTCGATCGATTACGTTGCCCGCGCCATCCGCATCGGCCAACGCCCCGGCCAGAGCGATGTGCTGGTGCTCGACCACTTCGGCGCCGCGCCCGGCGCATGAGCGTGCAGACCGATACCCTGCTCGCCAGCGCTGCAGATGGGCACCGCTGGCAAATGATCCGTTGCGCGCCGCCGCACCCGACGACAACGCTGCTGTGGCTGCCGGCATTGGGCGTGGCAGCGCGGCACTACCAACCCTTCGCACAGGCGCTCGCGTCCACCGGGGTTGCGGTGTATGTGCACGAATGGCGCGGCAATGGCAGCAGCACGCTGCGCCCGTCGCGCGAGCACGATTGGGGCTATCGCACGCTGCTTGCAGACGATCTCGCCGCCAGCCACGCCCTACTCGATATCCACGACCCGCAGCTGCCGCGCATTGTCGGTGGGCACAGCCTTGGCGGTCAGCTCGCGTGCTGCTATGCCGCGCTGCATCCGGTGCAATTCGCCCAGCTCTGGCTGGTGGCCAGCGGCTCGCCGTACTGGCGCAATTTTCCCGTCCCCATGCGTTACGGCCTGCCCTTGGCGTTTCGGTTGTTGCCGTGGCTGGCGCGCAGGCAGGGCGTGCTGCACGGGCGCAAGCTCGGTTTTGGCGGCACCGAAGCACGCAGCCTGATTGCCGATTGGGCACAGGTCGGCCGCAGCAATCGCTATCGCGCGGCAGGCGCGCCATGGGATCTGGAACAGGCGCTGGGCCAACTGCGTGTGCCGATCCGCGCAGTGACCCTTGCGCGCGACACGTGGGGCCCAGCAGATGCGCTGCGCGCATTACTCGACAAGATGCCGCAAACACATCCACACCATGTGCGATTGGACGATGTGCAACTGGGCGCACGCAGCGATCATTTCGCCTGGATGAAAACGCCTGCGGCCGTGGTCGCTGCACTGCGTAGCGCCCCTGACCACGACCGCAACGACGCTGGAATTTCACAAAGGGATTGACGGGCCGGTCGCTCATCCGCATAATTCCGCTCCTGACGAGGCGCCCGTAGCTCAGTTGGATA
>NZ_JAGHWU010000020.1:32390-32529 GCF_017746145.1 Xanthomonas sp. D-99
TCGAATCTCTCCGGGCGCACCATCCTCAGAACAAGAAGAAGACAGCACTCACGCGCTGTTTTTCTAGTTAAAAGATCCGATCGCCCTGCGTCAGATCTGCAAGTCAAAACAAGATATGCGCCCGTAGCTCAGTTGGATA
>NZ_JAGHWU010000020.1:32553-133577 GCF_017746145.1 Xanthomonas sp. D-99
TCGAATCTCTCCGGGCGCACCAATCTTGAAGAAAACGACCAGCTTGCTGGTCTTTTTTTTGCCCGTCGTTTCTGCCGAAGCAGACGATGGTGGGCAGTGCGTTGCAGTGTAGTGCGCCGTTCCGTCGGGCGATGCCGATCTTCCAGCAAAACGCGCGCCGCCGTCACCGCACGCACCGCATCCGGTGCGATCAGGCCGTGGCAGCAGCAGCGTTCGCGTCGGCAACCACCGTGACCGGCACCAGCGATGTCACCGGATGCCCGGCATCGCGCCATGCATCCAGACCACCCAGCAGCGGCCGCACATCGCGGTACCCGCGCTCGCGCATCCGCGCGGCCAGCCATGCGGCAGACACCTCGTCCGGACACGCACAGTAGATCACCACGCTGCGATCGCGCGGCACGCTGGCAAGGATCTGCGCCAGCTGACGCTCGTCGGCGAACACGGCACCAGGAATGGTGTATGGCTGCAACTGGCGATAGCCCGGGGCGCGGATATCCAGCACGGTCGGCCGCAGGCTTTCTTCGCCGGCCAGCAACGGCACCAACTCGTCTACCGCGATGCGCGCATGCTCCAGCGATCGCAACAGGCTCTGCCGCCGCCACCAGCGCCAACCGACATAGCCGGCCAGCAACGCGGCCAGGACCACGATCGCGCCTGCGCCGAGTTCGGACAGCAAAGCAAGCACATCCTGCACCTGAGGCGCGAACACAGCACCCACACTCAGTCCGGCCAATGCCCACAACGATGCACCGACGGCGTCGTATCGCAGGAACGCCGCAGGACGCACCCGCATCGCCCCGGCCATCGGCACCGAGACCATCGACAGGCCCGGCACGAACTTGGCGACCGCCAGCACGCGCACGCTCCAGCGCGAAAAAAAGCGCTCGGTCTGCTTCATGCAGCTGTCGCGCGACAACGACAGCCGACACAGCGACTGCAAGGTGCGGTTGCCGAAGCGGCGACCGGCCAGATACCAGACCAGGTCGCCCAGGAGGCTTGCCGCGACAGACACCGCCAATGCTGCAAGCCCGGCCAGCCAGGCATCGCTGCCACCTTGCAACGCATAGCTGGCGCCGACCAGCACCAGGGTCGGCAACGCCGGCACCGGCAGCCCGAGCGACAACGCCAGCACGTTGGCGAACACCAGCGCCAATCCGTACTGTTCGATCAAGCCTTGCATGCGACGACCCTGCGCGATGGCGGGCGACCATTATCCGTCTTCCCTCACAGCGGCGACTGCCCGGCAGCGACGGAACGATACGTTGCGGCCAAGGCGTCCAACCAGCGCTCGAACAGGCCCTCGCTGCGCAATGCGCGTCGCCACCAGCTCAACGCCTGTCCCTCTTCGCCCGGCCGCCAGGCCAGATAAAAGGTTTCGTCGGGCTTGTGGGTTTCCACCTGCACCTCGCGTAGCCGGCCCTCCTGCAGCGCCCCGCGCGCATACGGTTCGGGCAGAAAGCCGTAGCCGACGCCGGCCAATTGCAGCAGCAGCTTGGTGCGCATGTCGGGCACGGTGAGCACATCGCGTCCGGAGAGCAGCCCGACCGTGCGCGGCAGCAGGCGCCGCGCCGAGTCCGCCACTGCGATCGCACGGTGTTCGGCCAACTCGGCCGCGCCCAGCAGGCCGGCATTCGCCAGCGGAGAGGTGGATGCCACGGCAAACACGAACCGCAACGTGCCGATCGGCTCGGCTACATAGCCGCCACCGCTGGGCCCCTCGCCCGCCGCCACGATCAGGTCCACGCGCCTGTCCAGCAGCGCCTCCCAACTGCCCGACAACGACTCGCTCAGCACGCGCAGCCGCGTACTGTCGGCCACGGTGTAGAAGTCCAGGATCTGCGACTGCAGCAAGGCCGCAGGCAGCACCGCATCCAGTCCGATCGCAAACTCCGACTCCCAGCCGGAAGCCACGCGCCGCACCCGCACCTCCAGCTCTTGCGCGGCGCGCAGCAAGTGGCGCCCCTCGCGCAACAGCTCGCGGCCAGCCTGGGTAGGCGTGGCCTTCGGTCCCACCCGCTCGAAGAGCTGCACGCCCAGATCCTCTTCCAGTTTGGACACCGTATAGGAAATCGTCGAAGGCACCTTGAACAGCACCTTGGCCGCGGCGGCGAACGAGCCACGCCGGTCGATGGCATCCAGGATCTGCAACGCTTCCAGGCTGATCTTCATTGTTCGAATTTTTCGATGGTAGCGGCCAAATCTACTCGCTTTTTGTGGCGAAGATAGAGGCGGAGACTACGCATCAAGCCGCTGGACACCGATTCCTCCCAGCGCCAATTCCGAACCTTTCAAGGAGAAGCAGCATGTTGAATGTCCGCAAGAGCGAAACCCGTGGCCGCGCCGAACATGGCTGGCTGTCCTCACGCCACACCTTCTCCTTTGCCAGCTATCACGACCCGCGCCATATGGGCGTTGGCCCGCTGCGGGTGATCAACGAGGACAAGGTGCAGCCGGGCGAAGGCTTCGGCACCCACGCACACCGCGACATGGAGATCATTTCCTACGTCCTGGGCGGCGCGCTGGAGCACAAGGACAGCATGGGCACCGGCTCGGTCCTGCATTACGGCGACGTGCAGCGCATGAGCGCCGGCAGCGGCGTGACTCACAGCGAGTTCAATCACTCGGCCAGCGAGCCCGTGCACTTCCTGCAGATCTGGGTAATGCCCGAGCGTGCCGGCATCGAGCCGAGCTACGAAGAAAAGCACTTCGATGCCGACAGCAAGCGCAATCAACTGCGCCTGATCGCCTCGCCAGGCGGTGACAACGGCTCCCTGCGCCTGCACCAGGACGCACGCCTGTATGCCTCGATCCTGGATGGCCAGGCGCGTCTGCAGCAGCCGCTGGCCGAAGGCCGCATCGGCTACGTGCAGGTGGCGCGCGGCAGCCTGAGCGTCAATGGGCAGGCGCTGTCGGCTGGCGACGCGGTGCAGATCGTCGGCGAGCCGGAAATCGTACTGGCCGATGCACGCGATGCCGAAGTACTGGTATTCGACCTGCCCAAGTAAGCATCCAGGGCGGGCCGGATGGCGTACCTGCCAGGATTGGCATGCGATGTGCTGGTCAGTGCCGAAACAAACAAGGCCCGCGTACGCGGGCTTTGTCTTGTGCGCAGTCTCGTGGAGCGGCCAGCCGTGAGGTGGCAGCTCATGGCAGGAGACTTACATCCTGCTGCTTGGCAGCCAATAGCCGCCAGACGCAAAATGCGACTGGCGCTGCGGGTCGCGCGCTCTGCGATGTGTGAGTTGCCAATTGCAGCTCACCATCATTGCGACGGTCTGTATGTCATCGCAGCGGCGCTGATGGCAGCGAATGCCTCAGCACCGCAGGTTCGGCCACTTGCGCCCAGATCCACTACAAGGAAGTGCAAGATCTAAGGGAACATCACGACGTCGCGTGCGGGACGCAGTGAACCATCATCACGCCACCTTCGATGTCGCACGCCGCGCAGCCTGCGCATCGACCTGCACTGGCGCACGATCCGCCCCGCCATCCGCATCGCCATTGACCAAGGCGAACAGCGCATCCGCATCGTCTTCCAGCACGCGCGCCGAACGCGCCAAGTCGCCCACCATCTGCGCCTGGTCGCGCGCCTGCACGCCGATCGACTGCAACGCGGTATTGGCGCTGGAAATGTCCAGCGCCTGATCATGGCTGGCGGCGGCGATCTGCTCCACGGTCGCAGTGACGCGCAGGACCGAAGTCACCATGTCCTGCATCACCACACCGGCCTGCTCGGCCAGGCGCGAGCCATCGCCGACCTGATCGGTCGCGTGGTCGATCAAGGACCGGATCTCCCTGGCCGACACGCTGCAGCGCTGCGCAAGGCTACGCACTTCGGTCGCCACCACCGCAAAACCGCGTCCCTGCTCGCCCGCACGCGCCGCCTCGACCGCAGCGTTCAGGGCCAGGATGTTGGTCTGAAACGCGATGCCGTCGATCACCTCGATGATCTGACCGATGCGGTCGGTCGCCGAGCGAATGTCGGCGGTGGTCTTGACCACATCGGCAATGACGTCGGCACCGCGCCGCGCCACCGTGGCCGAGTCTTCGGCCATGCGCCGCGCCGAACCGGCATTCTCGGAATTGGCCCGCACCGTTGCGGCCAGCTGATCGATCGTGCTCGAGGTCTGCGCCACCGCGGCAGACTGCGTGGACACGCGACTGACCAATTCCTGGTTGCTTACAGAAATATGATGCGCCTCACGCTGCACGTTCTGCGCGATGCTCATCGTCTGTCGCATCAAATCGCGCATCCGCTCGGCCGAACGCACCTGCTCGGTGACATCGGTTGCGTACTTGACCACCTTGTAGGGCCGCCCGGAGACATCCAGGATCGGATTGTAGGAAGCCTGGATCCACACCGCACTGCCATCCTTGCGCAGTCGGCGATAACGTCCCGCGTCGAACTGGCCGCTCGCCAGCTTCGCCCAGAACTGCCGGTACTCCTCGGACGCGCGGTAGGCCGCATCTACGAACACGCTGTGGTGCTGGCCTATCGCCTCGGCAGCCGGATACCCCATGATGGTCAGGAAGTTCTCGTTGGCACCGAGCACGTTCCCTTTCAGGTCGAACTCGATCACCCCCATGACCTTGTCGATCGCCTGGATGCGCCCATCCGCATCGGCCGAATCGATCACCTGACGGGTCACGTCGGTGGCGTACTTGACCACCTTGTACGGGCGCCCGTGCTCGTCGAGCACCGGGTTGTAGGACGCCTGGATCCATACTTCCCTGCCGCCCTTGCCGATGCACCGATAGCGGCCTGCATCGAAGGCACCGCGCCCGAGCGAATCCCAGAACGCGCGATACGCAGCCGACTGGCGCGTGCTGGCATCGACGAACATGCCGTGGTGCTTGCCGACGATCTCCTCGAGCCGGTAGCCCATCACTTGCAGGAAATTCTGGTTGGCCGCGAGCACCGTGCCGTCCAGCGAGAACTCGATGACGGCCATCACCTTGTCGATGGCGTCGATGCGCCCCTCGAAATCGGCTGTCTGGCGTACCTGCGCAGTGATGTCGGTGGCGTACTTCACCACGCGATACGCCTTGCCGGATCGATCCAGCAACGGGTTGTAGGAGGCATTGATCCACACCTCGTGCCCGCGTTTATCCAGCCGGCAGAAGCGCCCGGCATTGAAATCGCCGCGCCGCAGCCCCTCCCAGAAGTGCCGATAGCCTTCGCTGTCGCGATCTGCGGCCGTCACGAACATGCGGTGGTGCTGGCCGACCACCTCGTCCAGTCGATACCCCATCAGGGCCAGGAAGTTCGGGTTCGCATCCAGAATGCGGCCGTCCAGGTCGAACTCGATAACCGCCATCACCCGGTCCACCGCTGCGACCTTGTGGCGCAGCCCGCGACCCCAGAAGGAGAACACGCGTCCAAGCAGGTTCGATAGGCGCATCACGTCGACATCCGAGATAGGGTTCACGTCCTTAGCGACCCATGCGCCGGTTACTTGACCCTCACCGCGTCCCGCATCCACAAGGCGGTTCAGATGTGTAAGGCAGCGACGACGTGCGCTGGCGCGAAGCGGTCATGGCACTCACCCCAAGTCCGCTTCATGGCATCCGGGCAGGCGACCGAATGGGGTGTAAGACCTCGATCGCTGCACTGCCATCCTCGACCGCGGAACATCGATAGGCCTTTCACGCTGGATCTTCGACCCTGGTTCTGGTTCTGGTTCTGGTTTTGCTCTTGATCCTTACTCCTTAGTGATCCACAGGAGTGGATTGGCAGCGGTCTAGTTGCAGCAGCGATAGATCCAAACGCTGCAATCTCGCGCGCAGACGCAGCGCCGCCGTATGCCATCCGCCTGCATGCGCAAGACGGCAAAACCCGGAGTGTTCAAGACGCCATCGATACGAGGCTTTATCGCTTACGTCGATGCGCCTCGCTCCATGCGTCATACGGCACGCTGGCGCACACCACAATGGAGTGCTGCCTCGCCCTGTGTCTCGCACAATCCCTGCAAGCGCATGCCCACAACCATGCAGATGGAATGACACGGTGCAGCGCTGCGCCGAAATCTGGCGGACTGGCAGCAAGCAAACAGGGCGCGACCTCTTTATAACGCGACAACGCAGCTCGCGATCGCGCTGCAGGCGCCTAACGCGTCGCTATCGACCATTGAGCGATGCGAGCAAGGCAAGGGCCTTCGCTAGCCAGCGCATCTGATGCTTGAGATGTGAGCTGATGAGAGACGCAAAGGTTAGTTGCAAGCCTCCGGCCAGCAGTCGAGCTCAGAGCCGACCTTCTTGAAGCACTGTGGTCACTGACGACGGGCGCACAGCGCGCCCCTTTCGCCGTACGCACTGCAGGCCTGAGTGTTGCTGGCCGAGTGCGCTCACGGACGCGTCTGCAGAATTGAACTAGCGTCAGCGAGCACCCACCGATCCCAGAATCCGACGACGCTAGCGTCGCAGCGCCCAGACGACGCTCTCAACCAACACGCCTTGTCGATGAACGCATCGCACAAATAAAAACGCCCGCAAATCAGTGATTTGCGGGCGTTTAGAACACTGGCGGAGCGAGAGGGATTCGAACCCTCGATAGAGCTTTTGACCCTATACTCCCTTAGCAGGGGAGCCCCTTCAGCCACTCGGGCATCGCTCCAGTTTTTGCTGCCTGCCGCGATGTCCGTGGCAGGCCGCGAAGAATACCGGGTAAGAGGGGCTAACGTAAACCCTTGACAATGATCAATTCGAAGAATCGTCGCCGTGATGTGCGCCAGAGGCGACCGGCTCATCCCCACGCTGGATGCGCTGATAGATTTCTTCGCGATGCACAGCCACATCCTTGGGTGCGGTGATACCGATGCGCACCTGATTGCCCTTGACGCCGAGAACGGTCACGGTGACCGAATCGCCGATCATCAAGGTTTCGCCTACCCGGCGAGTGAGGATCAACATTTTGCAAATCTCCTGGAACCGGTGGATTTCCCACCGGCATCGACGGCCTCCTGAGTGAGACGCGCCCTACGTAAAGGGAATAGACCGGAAATGGTAGCGGGACATCCTGCTAGCCAGCAAGGCATAGCAGGACAAGTGTTCAGCCCAAGTGTTGCTTGACCCAGAGGGGAACACCGTCGAGTGCGGTCGCAAGGGCGGGCCCGTCCTCGCCACCACCCTGGGCGAGATCCGGACGGCCACCGCCCTTGCCGCCGATCTGACTGGCGATGTGGCCGAGGAGTTCCCCTGCCTTCACCTTGCCAGTTGGGCTGCCGTTCACACCAGCGACAAGTGCCACCTTGCCGCCCGAAGCACCAGCCAGCACGATCACCGAATCGCCGAGCTGTTGCTTCAGGCGATCCATCGCATCGCGCAGCGCCTTGGCATCGAATCCCTCCAGACGCACCGCGACAACCTTGACTCCGGCAACATCAATTGCACGAGCGCCCAGATCGGCGGTCGCACCCGACGCCAGCTTGGCCTTGAGCGATTCCAGCTCGCGCTCCAGCCGCTTCTGACGCTCGGTCAGCGCGCGCACCTTATCCACCACTTCGGTGGTGTTGCCGCCGAGCAGATTGGCGGCTTCGAGCAAGCGACGTTCCTCGTCAGCCACGTAGTCCAGCGCGCCCTGCCCGGTCACTGCTTCGATACGGCGCACACCCGACGACACGCCACCTTCGGAGGTGATCTTGAACAAACCGATGTCGCCGGTGCGGGTGACATGCGTGCCACCACACAATTCGGTGGAATAGCCGCCCATCTTGAGCACGCGGACGTTTTCTCCGTACTTCTCGCCGAACAGGGCCATCGCGCCGAAATCCAGCGCCTCCTGCATGGCCATGTTGTGCACTTCCACGCCATGGTTGGTGCGGACTTCAGCGTTGACCTTGCGCTCGATCACAGCGAGCTCGTCAGCAGTGATCGGTTGGAAGTGCGAGAAGTCAAAGCGCAGCCGATCAGGCGCGACCAGCGAGCCCTTCTGCTGCACATGCGTTCCCAGTACTTCGCGCAGGGCTGCGTGCAGCAGGTGGGTGGCCGAGTGATTGAGGATGGTTTTGCCGCGACGTTGCGTATCGATCCCGCCGGCAAGCACATCACCAAGCGCAAGCGTGCCTTCGCTGATGCGACCCACGTGCCCATGGAACTGGCCGGCGAACTTCTGCGTATCGGCAACTTCGATCGAGACACCCGGGCCGCTCAGCTGGCCGCTGTCGCCGACCTGGCCACCCGACTCGGCGTAGAACGGCGTGCGATCGGTGAACACGATCACCTCATCACCCGCTTCCGCACGTTCGACCGGGCGGCCCTGCCTGAGAATGGCCACGACCTTGAGGGCGTCGGTATCGTACGCTTCGTAACCCAGAAACACGGTCGGCGACATGCTGGCGACCAGGTCCGCCGGCAGTGCGACGCCGCCGCCGAACTTGCCAGCCGCACGCGCGGTCTCGCGCTGACGCTCCATCGCGAACTCGAAGCCCTCCATGTCCACGCGCATGCCGCGCTCGCGCGCGATATCGGAAGTCAGGTCGACCGGAAAGCCGTAAGTGTCGTACAGCCGGAACGCGTCGGCGCCCGGGATGATGTCCTGCGAGCGCGATGCGACCTCATCGAAGATCTTCATGCCGGCGTCCAGCGTCTCGGCAAAGCGCTCTTCTTCGGCCAACAGCGCGCGCGCCACCGTGTCTTTCGCCACCACCAGCTCGGGATAGGCCTCGCCCATCAGCTCGACCAGCGTGGGCACCATCTTGCTGAAGAACGGCTGGCGCACGCCCAACATCCAGCCATGGCGCAGCGCACGCCGGATGATCCGGCGCAGCACATAGCCGCGCCCTTCATTGGAGGGCAGCACGCCATCGACGATGAGGAAGGAGCAGGCGCGGATGTGATCGGCGATCACTCGCAGCGACTTGTTCTCCAGATCGGTGATGCCGGTCAGCGCACTGGCCTTGCCGATCAACGCCTGGAACAGGTCGATTTCATAGTTGGTATGGACGTGCTGCAGGATCGCAGCCAGACGCTCCAGACCCATGCCCGTGTCCACGCACGGCGCCGGCAGCGGCACCAGAGTGCCGTCGGGCTGACGATCGAACTGCATGAAGACCAGGTTCCAGATCTCGATGAAGCGGTCGCCATCTTCATCCGGCGACCCCGGCGGGCCACCGGCGATGTGATCGCCGTGATCGAAGAAGATTTCGGTACACGGGCCGCAGGGGCCGGTATCGGCCATCTGCCAGAAATTGTCCGAGGCGTAAGGCGCACCCTTGTTGTCGCCGATGCGCACGATGCGGCTTTCCGGGATGCCGATCATGTCGCGCCACAACGCAAAGGCTTCTTCGTCGGTGTGGTAGACGGTGACCAGCAGGCGGTCGGCCGGCAGCTTCCAGACCTGGGTCAACAGTTCCCATGCCCAGGCAATGGCGTCCTTCTTGAAGTAGTCGCCAAACGACCAGTTGCCGAGCATTTCGAAGAAGGTATGGTGGCGCGCGGTGTAGCCCACCGAGTCCAGATCGTTGTGCTTGCCACCGGCACGCAGGCAGCGCTGCACGTCCGCGGCACGCACGTAGCAACGCTTCTCCGCGCCGAGAAAGACGTCCTTGAACTGGACCATGCCGGAATTGGTAAAGAGCAAGGTGGGGTCGTTGCCCGGCACCAGCGGCGCGGATGGCACGATGGTGTGGCCCTTCCCCTCGAAGAACGCGAGGAAGTCACTACGGATCTGGGAAGTGCTGAATTTGGCAGGTGCGTTCATGTGCTGGCATTGGGCGGGCGGCAGTCCCGGTCACCCAATGAAATGTGGGCGCAGATGAGCGGAACAACCTGAAACCACGAAGGGTAGCAGGCCTGACGCCCTCAGTCCTCAAGGTCGAAGCGCGTGGCGGCGCGAACGCTGTTGCCGTCGAAACCCCGCCGGGCCAGCAAATCGGCGGCCTTGCGCCGCTGCGGAAGGTCGGTTGGGCCTTGTTCGCCAAACCGACGGCGGATCAGGTCGCGCGCGTTTTCGGTCCAATCCCCTTCAAAGGTCGCCAAGGCGGCACTGATGGCCTCGCTATCCAGGCCATGGGTTCCGAGCTCGGCACGAATATGCAGCGGGCCATAACCCGAACCAGCGCGATTGCGCACGACTGCAGCAGCGAAGCGGGTGTCGTCCTGCCATCCCTCGTCCGTGAGCCGATCGACAGCCGCTTGCGCCTCATCTGGCTCGATCCCGCGGGCCAGCAGCTTGCGGTTCAATTCCTTGCGCGAATGTTCGCGCCGCACCAATAAGCCGAGTGCGCGCTGGACCGGCGTCTGTTCCTTGAACCGGCGCCCCCCCTTTGGTGCGGGCTCTTGCTCGTCCATCGTTGAGGTGTCCCGAATCGCCAAAATCAGTTACGACATCAATGCGCCGTCCATGGCGCCTGCCCTCCTGGCCTTCGATAGATCTACCGCGAGAAGCGACAGCACTGACTCCGCCGTCCTCGCGATAGAAAAACTTCAAACACGCTCGAACCTGTTGCCCCAGCGCCGGGCGGACGTGGGTGGCAATGGAGCGGCCACGTATCGTGCGAGGTTCCGCCCGCCGCTCACCGACAGCATCACTGTCACCAACTCACGGCAAACCAACTCCGGTGAGTGGTGATGTTGTGCAGCTGCAACTTATTCCCTGTCTTCGTCGTCGCCGGCCTCACGCGGTGCTTCGGCAGGTTGGAACTTCTCACGCAGCTCCGCTTCCAGCCGGGTCGCAACCTGCGGGTTGTCGCGCAGGTAGGTTCGCGCGTTGTCCTTGCCCTGCCCGATGCGCTCATCGCCGTAGCTGTACCAAGCGCCGGCCTTGTCGACCAGCTTGGCTTCCACGCCCATGTCGATCAATTCGCCCTCGCGACTGATGCCTTCGCCATACAGGATTTCGGTCACGACCTGCTTGAACGGAGGCGCCAGCTTGTTCTTGACCACTTTGATCTTGGTCTGGTTACCGATGATCTCGTCGCCCTTCTTGATCGCACCGATACGGCGGATATCCAGACGCACCGAGGCGTAGAACTTCAGCGCGTTGCCGCCGGTGGTCACTTCCGGGCTCTGGCCCGGCATCATGACGCCGATCTTCATGCGCAGCTGATTGATGAAGACCACTAGCGTGTTGGAGCGCTTGATATTGCCGGTGAGCTTGCGCAGCGCCTGGCTCATCAGGCGAGCCTGCAAACCTGGCAGCTGGTCGCCCATCTCGCCTTCGATTTCTGCC
The DNA here is from genome assembly GCF_017746145.1 of Xanthomonas sp. D-99. Taxonomy (NCBI): domain Bacteria; kingdom Pseudomonadati; phylum Pseudomonadota; class Gammaproteobacteria; order Lysobacterales; family Lysobacteraceae; genus Xanthomonas; species Xanthomonas sp. D-99. The sequence continues at coordinate 43,724 of NZ_JAGHWU010000020.1, forward strand.
TTAGGCGTCAGTGCAGCGACCGAGTCGACCACCACGATATCAACCGAACCCGAACGCACCAGCATGTCGGCAATTTCCAGTGCCTGCTCACCGGTATCCGGCTGCGACAGCAGCAGGTCGTCGACATTGACGCCCAGCTTGGCCGCATAAATCGGGTCCAGTGCGTGCTCGGCATCGATGAAGGCAGCGGTGCCGCCGTTCTTCTGGCATTCGGCGATGGCTTGCAGGGTCAAGGTGGTCTTGCCGGAGGATTCCGGGCCGTAGATTTCGACCACGCGGCCCTTCGGCAGGCCGCCGATCCCCAGGGCGATATCCAGCATCAGCGAGCCGGTCGGGATGACTTCGACCGCCTCAATGACGCGGTCGCCCATGCGCATGACCGAGCCCTTGCCGAATTGCTTTTCGATCTGGCTCAGTGCGGCGGAAAGGGCGCGCTTCTTGTTCTCGTCCATCTGGGTGATCCTCGTCAGTGATTTCGGTATGGGGCTAATGTAGCGGCGGTGTATCGCACAGCCTGAGACTGCAGGCGACACACTCAGATTAAGAAGGCGGCAAGTCCCGTGGCAGCGGGAAATCCTGCAGTGCGGGCTCGGAAAAACGCCAGCACCGCCATCGGCACAGACCTCAGCGGTTAGGCCTCAACAGCCCGCAATACAGGCCTTCAATCGCGAAATCCTGATCCGGTAGCACCTCAATGGGCGCGTAGTCTGGATTGCGCGGCAACAGCCGGATGCGGTCCTTGCCGATCTTCAGCAGCTTTACCGTGATTTCCTCATCGATCCGCGCCACCACGATCTGCCCCGAGCGCGCGTCGCGGGTACGGTGCACGCCGATCAGATCGCCGTTGAAGATGCCTTCGTCGCGCATCGAATCGCCTTGCACCTTGAGCAGATAATCCGGCGACGGCGAGAAAAACACACGATCCAGTACGACAAAGTCGTCCGAGCCGATATCGGCGCCAATTGGCAGACCCGCGGCCACGCGGCCCAGCACCGGCAGACGCAGCACATCGTCGCGGGCCGCCTCGCTCACAGGAGCCGTGCGTGTCTGCGCCCCCTGCCCGGCCAGCCGTATCCCGCGCGCCTGGCCTGGGACGCGTCGGATCGCACCCGCATGCTCCAGCGCTTCCAGGTGATATTGCGCCGCGCGCACGCCCTTGAAGCCGAACGCGCGCGCGATTTCGGTCTGCGAAGGCGGAACACCATCGGCGTCGATGCGCTCGGTGATCAGGGCCAGGATTGCTTGCTGGGTATCGGTCAGGTCCATGGTTAGTAGTATTACTACTAACGAACGCCTGCGCAAGTATTTCGCCGCGTCTTGCCCGCACGCCATCACGACGACGCGCGTCGCGCGCTAGCGCCGGCTTCGCCAGATCGAAAACAAGATCCAGATGCCGCACAGCGCCGCGCCGAGGAAGCCGCCCACGCCTAGCGCGAGCAGCCAGCGGCTGGCGCTACCGCCGACGCTGTTCATGACGATCGAGGAGCCGATCACCAAGGCGGCTGTCACGATACCCATCGTGAGGCGATTGGCGGCGCGGTCGACCTGCTCGCCGAACTCGCGCAATGCGCGTGTTTCGATCTGCAGCTGCAGCTTGCCGCGGCGTGCGGCTTGCAACAGGCGCTTGAGGTCGCGCGGCAGATCGCCGATCAGGTCGATCGCGCCAGTCACGGTCCGCCGGCCACGCCGCACGATGGCGCGCGGCGCATAGCGCTGCAGCACCACGCGCTCCAGGTACGGACGCGCCTCGGTGGCCATGTCGAAATCCGGATCGAGCTGGCGCCCCATGCCTTCCAGGGTGAGAAAGGCCTTGATCATCAGTGCCAGGTCCGATGGCAGCGTCAGCCCGTGATCGCGCAGGATGGAGGTGACGTCGCCAAGCATTGCGCCAATACGCAATTCTTTCAGCGGCACGCCGCGATACTCGTCGACGAACGCGCCGATGTCTTGCTGCAAACGCGCCTCATCGATCTCCAGGCTGGTGCCCGCCCATTCCAGCAATACATCGATCACCGCTTCGGCGTCGTAGCTGACCATGCCGTGCAGCAGCTGTGCGACCTGAAACCGACGCTGCTCGGAGACGCGCCCGACCATGCCGAAATCGATGACCGCGATGCGCCCGTCGCGCAGGTAAAAAATGTTCCCCGGATGCGGGTCGGCGTGGAAGCAGCCGTCCTGCAGCACCATCTTGAGCACGATGCCGGCACCGGCACGTGCGAGCGCCCTGCGATCCAGGCCGGCCGCATCGACGGCGAGCAGATCGCGCCCCGGAATCCCATCGATGAATTCCTGCACGTTGAGCGACTCGCAGGTCCACTCCCAGTACACCGCCGGCACCACCACCTGCGCATCGTGCGCGAAGTTGGCGGCGATGCGTTCGGCGTTGCGCCCCTCGGCAGCGAAGTCCAGCTCGCGTCGCAGCGAGACGGTAAATTGCTGTACCACCTCGGAAGGACGGTAGCGCTTGAGATCCGGTGCGCGGGTTTCGACGATTTCAGCAAGCCGGGCGAGCAGGCGCAGATCCGCATCGATGGTGTCACCGATATCGGGACGACGGATCTTCAACACCACCGGGATGCCATCGACCAACCACGCGCGATGCGTCTGTGCCAGCGATGCGGCTGCCAGCGGTTGTTCGTCCAGGCGCGCGAAGACGCTTTCCGGCTCCATACCCAGCGCAGCGACCAGCTGCGGGCGGATCTGATCGAATGGCAGCGCCGGCACCGCGTTCTGCAGCTCGCTCAATTCTTCGATCCACTCCGGCGGCAGCAGATCCACGCGCGTGGCCAGCACCTGGCCCAGTTTGACGAAGGTTGGCCCGAGCTCTTCCAGTGCACGCCGCACGCGCATCGCTGCGGACATGCGCAACCGGCCCTCGGCATTCTGCCAATGCAACAGCCTGCCGGCGCGCTCAAGCACATCGGCCAGGCCGATACGACGCACCACATCGCCGAAGCCATAGCGGATCAGGACCGAGGCGATTTCCTGCAGACGCCCAAGATCACGTACCGTGCCTAGCGCTTCCCACATCAGCACACCGCCTGCGAGCGCGTTGTGCTCAGGCGCTGCGTGACACTGCAGTACATAGCAGCCTGCAACGCGGCGACCGATGGGACAGGAGCAAGAAACGAATGCATTGGCGCGCTGGGCGGTGAGGAGACCTCGTTTGTAGCCGATCTGCCCTCTGCTGTCGCGCCCTCGCCCCGCCCAAGCTCAGCGCAGGTTGCAAAGCATTGCGCAGCGCATGCACCCCGGTTGCGCCATTGCCACCTCGCAGCCTCGTTGCATGTGCCAAATAACGCGTCCGCTCAGCGCGCGGCGGCGTGTCGACAACCAGCCACCGCCAGTTCCTTGGCACGGTGCATAGCTACAGCGTTTGGGTTTCCATGCTGGGCGAGATTGCGCTGACAACAGGGCGCCGCGGATCTGCTACCGAACCCCATCCAGTGGACCCAACGAGCGCTAAAGCAGCGCGCTCAACCCGCGCAGTGCTGCAGCGACGGTCTGACGACGCACCGCATCGCGGTCGCCATTGAACTGGAACAGTTGCGCCGTGGCGTAACCACCGCGACGTTTCCAGCCGATCCAGACCGTGCCGACCGGCTTGTCCTCACTGCCTCCGCCGGGTCCGGCAATGCCGGTCACTGCCACCGCGATGCTTGCGCCGGAATTCACCAGGGCGCCAGAGACCATTTCGATCACCGTTTCGCGGCTGACCGCCCCATGCACTTCCAGGGTCTGTGGGCGGACGCCGAGCAGCGCCTGCTTGGCCTCATAGCTGTAGGCGGCCATCCCGCAATCGAACCAGTGCGAGGAGCCGGCGACATCGGTCACCGCCTTGGCAATCCAGCCACCGGTGCAACTCTCGGCAGTGACCAGGCGCTCGCGCGCGGCAAGCAATTGCTGCCCGAGAGCCTCGGCCAGCTGCTGCAGTTCGGAATCGGCGGAAAAAGACATGGGCACGGCAAGGAGGGGGCAGCGGACGTTTTAGCCCAATTCGTCGCGACTGTCTGCCACTGGCGCCGATTCCGGCTGGGCGCCAGGTGACCAAGGTTCAGTGGCGATGAGCGGCCGATATGCGGCACGGCGGGTCTGGCCGGGCTTGCATGTGCGCCGCGGCCGGCCGCATGCGGTCACCGTGCAGCGCGGCCTCCAAGGCGCCTAAGCACCGCAGCGAGGGCACTACATCACTGAGGACAGGTGTGATGCGCTGCATGCGTGCACGACTGCACTCTTCCGCAATATCCACCACTCATACGGGTTTTCTGTAAGTTCGGCTGGCCAGGACGCGGCCTGGGGACTGTCGCATAGCGATGCGGTACACCCTGCCCCATTCGCCTTGAAGCAACAGCACGGTCTCGTCATACCGACCGTGCTGCTTCCTTCACGCTTCCCAGTCTTCGCGACGATCCGGCAGCATTGCGCGCAGTGGCGCACCGTCCTGCCCGGCAGCCAACCGCTCGGCCTCGACCATCGGCAGATCGACCTCGAGCAACCAACCCTCTTCGTCGGATTGCTCATTGCGGACCACTTCCAGCTGATGCAGCCTGGAACGCAGGCGGCCGGCAGACGGTGGTAGCCGTAGCTGGCCGGTCAGGTGGCGCAGATCCAGCCGCTGGCCGAGCGCATGCTGCAACTCTTCCAGCCCGCGCCCGTCGCGCGCCGACACCCACACACGTTCGCGGCGGGCCGGGTCAGGAATGCCGTCCTGCGCGTCGTGGCGCACTTCGGCGCCTTCGATCTTGTCGATCTTGTTGAATACCAGCAACTGCGGCAGATCGCCGGCACCGACGGCCTGCAACACTTCGTCGACCTGCAGGATGCGTTCTTCGCGCAACGGGTCTGCCGCATCGACGACGTGCAGCAACAGATCGGCATCGCGCGCCTCCGACAGCGTCGAGCGGAACGCGGCGACCAGCTCGTGCGGAAGATCGCGCACGAAGCCGACCGTGTCGGCAAGAATCGCGCTGCCGCCCGGCAACGCAATGCGTCGCACGGTGGGATCGAGCGTGGCGAACAGTTGATCTGCTACGTAGGCCTCTGCACCGGTCAACACGTTGAACAGCGTCGACTTGCCGGCATTGGTGTAACCGACCAGTGCAATCCGTGGCAATTCGCTGCGCATCCGCGCACGACGCATCTGGGTGCGCTGCACCTCGACCTTTTCCAGCCGCTGCTGCAATTGTTCGACGCGCTTTTGCAGCAGGCGGCGGTCGGTTTCCAGCTGGGTTTCGCCAGGGCCGCGCAGGCCGATGGAGCCACCGCGCTGACGCTCCAAATGCGTCCAGCCACGTACCAGCCGAGTGGCCATGTGACGCAACTGCGCCAGTTCCACCTGCAACTTGCCTTCGTGGCTGCGCGCACGTTGCGCGAAGATGTCCAGGATCAACCCGGTGCGGTCGATCACGCGCCGCTCCAGATACCGCTCCAGGTTGCGCTCCTGGCCGGGCGACAGGGTGTGATTGACCAACACCAGATCCGCACCGGTCGCCTCGGCAGCGGCCTTGACCTCTTCCAGCTTGCCGCTACCGATCAAGGTCGACGGGCTGGGCTTATCGATGCGTGCGGTGAGTGTGGCGGCCACCGTGGCGCCCGCCGACTTTGCAAGGTCGGCGAACTCCTCCATCACATCGTCTTCGGCAGGCCCGCCGGAGTGGGTCTGTATCAACAACGCGTGTTCACCCTTGCGGGACCGATCAAACACGCACTGCTCCGTTACTGCTCGACGTCGTCATCTTCCGCCTGATTGCCTTCATTGGATTGCACATACCCACCACCAGGCCCCACGCGCACATTGCGCGCCGGCACCACCGTGGAAATGGCGTGCTTGTACACCATCTGACTCACGGTATTGCGCAGCAGGACCACGAATTGGTCGAACGACTCGATCGTGCCCTGCAGCTTGATGCCATTGACCAGATACACCGACACGGGCACCCGCTCGCGCCGCAGCGCATTGAGGAATGGGTCCTGTAAAGATTGCCCCTTAGCCATCGAAAAATCCTCTTCATTATTGTTCTTATTGTTCCGGTCGACACCTGCTATCCCCAGCCGGTCCCGGAAACGGGATGTTACACGCCTGAAGCCTGCCGTACAGCGGGACGATCAGCGAGGAAGCCGACAATTGCGTCCTCCAATTGATGGCGGTCACGCTCCGGGTCGAACCAGCGCGCGTCGAGCTCGCCGCGCAGCCAGGTGAGCTGGCGCTTGGCCAATTGCCGGGTCGCCTGGATCGCCTTGTCGCGGAACTCGGCCAGACTGCCAGCCCCGTCCAGATACTGCCAGGCCTGGCGGTAGCCGACCGCGCGCACGGCCGGCAGATCCAGCGGGGCTGCCACCGCCTGGATCTGCGGCAGCGCCCGCAGGCGCCGTACTTCCGCCAGAAAATCCTGCGCCAACATCGCATCCAGCCGGTGTGCGATACGTGCATGCAGCACCGCGCGCTCGCGTGGCGCCAAGACCACCTTCAACACGCGCACCGGCAGGCGCGGGCCTGGCGGTAGCGCCTGCCACGCGCTGATTGGCCGCCCGCTGATGCGGTAGACCTCCAGCGCCCGCTGGATCCGCTGCGGGTCGGTCGCATGGATGCGCGCTGCTGCCACCGGGTCCACACCTGCCAGTTGTGCGTGCAAGCCGGCCCAACCGATCTGCTGAGCTTCGGCGGCAATGGATGCACGCACGGACTGGTCGGCCTCGGGCAGGTGCGACAGACCATCCAGCAGCGCACGAAAGTACAGCCCCGTGCCGCCGGCCAGAATCGGCAACCTTCCGCGCGCCACGATCTGCGCGATCGCCTGGCGTGCATCGGCGGCGAACTCCGCTGCCGAATACACCTGCCAGGGATCGCGCAGGTCGAGCAGATGATGCGAAACCGCCGCGCGCATCGCCGCATCCGGCTTGGCTGCGCCGATTTCCAGGCAGCGGTACACCAGCGCCGAATCGACGCTGACGATTTCTCCATTCCAGCGCTCTGCAGCCTCCAGCGCCAGCGCAGTCTTGCCGCTGGCAGTGGGGCCCATCACGGCGATCGCCAGCGGGCGTTGGTCGACAGGCATCAGTCCTCGTCCGGCCAACGCATCGTGGGCGCGGCGGGCGCACTGACACGCGGGACGGGAATCGCCGCCATCGCCTTCCACACTTTCAACGCATCCACGGTCGCCGCCACATCGTGCACGCGCAGCAGCAGCGCACCATGTTGCGCGGCGATCAGATGCGCGGCCACCGAGCCGTGCACACGATCGGCGGCGATCTCGCGCCCGGTCAGCTCGCCGATGCTGCGCTTACGCGACAGCCCGGCCAGCATGGGCAAACCAAACTCCTGCAGTCGCTGCAGCTGCGCAAGCAGGGTGAGGTTATGCGTGGTGGTTTTGTCGAAGCCAAAGCCCGGGTCCAGGACCAGCCGACGCTTGTCGATGCCGGCCATCTCGGCGGCGAAGATGCGCTCGGCCAGGAACCGGTGCACCTCGCCAACGACATCGTCGTAGTGCGGCGCGTCCTGCATGGCATGCGGCGCGCTGCGCGCATGCATCAAGACCACCGGCACGCGCAGGTCCGACGCCGCTTCCAGCGCACCGGGCGAACGCAGGGCATAGACGTCGTTGATCATGCCGGCGCCGGCTGCGACCGCCGCGCGCATGACCTCCGGTTTGAACGTGTCCACGCTGATCGGCACGCTGGTACGTTGCGCCAGCGCTTCGATGACCGGGATGACCCGCTGCAATTCTTCTTCAACCGAGACCGCCGCAGCGCCCGGGCGGGTGGACTCACCACCGATATCCAGCACCGCAGCGCCCTGCTCCACCAGCGCCAACCCATGGGCGATCGCCGCTGCGCAGGTCGCGTGCTGGCCGCCGTCGGAGAACGAATCGGGCGTGACATTGACGATACCCATCACCTGCGGCGCATCCAGTCGCAGGCTGCGGCCGGCGCAATCCAGCGTAAGGGCGGTATCGAACATCGGCGGTGTCTCCTGGGATGATTATGGTCGCCCATACGTGGGCATTGATGCAGCCCGATAACGCATCAAGGCCGGGAATCGCTCCCCGGCCTTGATGGATGCCTCGCAGATCAGTGCATGGCCGGCTTAGAGTTGCTCGGCGGGTCCGGCGATGGGCGGCAATGGACGCGGGCTACCCTTGTCGTTGTTGTTGCCACCGTCCTTGTCGGACTTGCCCCAACCAGCCGGCGGCGGCGGCTCGCGGCCTTCCATGATGGCATCGATCTGCGGCACGTCGATGGTCTCGTACTGCAGCAACAACTGCGACATCGCGTGCAGCTTGTCCAGATTCTCGGTCAGGATGGTCTTGGTCTTGCTGTAGGCCTTGTCCAGGATCGAACGCACCACTTCGTCGATCTTGCGCGCGGTCTCGTCGGAAACGTTCTTGTGCTGGGTTACCGAACGGCCCAGGAACACCTCGTCCTCTTCCTCGCCATAGGCCACCGGGCCCAGCTCATCGGACAGGCCCCACTTGGTCACCATGTTGCGCGCCATCTTGGTGGCCCGCTCGATGTCGTTGGACGCACCGGTGGTGACCTTGTCACCGCCGAAGATCAACTCCTCGGCAACACGGCCACCGTACAGCGAGCACAGCTGCGACTCAATCGCGACACGGTTCATCGAATAGCGGTCGCCTTCGGGCAGATACATCGTCACGCCGAGGGCGCGGCCACGCGGAATGATGGTGACCTTGTAGACCGGGTCGTGCTCCGGCACCAGGCGGCCGACGATGGCGTGGCCCGCCTCGTGATACGCGGTGAGGGTCTTCTCGTCCTCGCTCATGGCCATCGAGCGGCGCTCGGCACCCATCAGAATCTTGTCGCGGGCACGGTCGAAGTGGTCCATGCGGACTTCCTTCTCGCTGCCACGCGCCGCGAACAACGCCGCTTCGTTGCACAGGTTAGCCAGGTCGGCGCCGGAGAAACCCGGGGTACCGCGTGCGATGACCATCGGCACGACATCGTCGGCCAGCGGCAGCTTGCGCATGTGCACGCGCAGGATCTGTTCGCGGCCCTTGACGTCCGGCAGGCCGACCACGACCTGGCGGTCGAAACGGCCCGGACGCAGCAGCGCCGGATCCAGCACGTCGGGGCGGTTGGTCGCCGCAATCACGATCACGCCTTCACCACCCTCGAAGCCGTCCATCTCGACCAGCAGCTGGTTCAAGGTCTGCTCGCGTTCGTCATGCCCGCCGCCGAGACCGGCGCCGCGATGACGGCCCACCGCATCGATTTCGTCGATGAAGATGATGCATGGCGCATGCTTCTTGGCCTGCTCGAACATGTCGCGCACGCGGCTGGCACCCACGCCGACGAACATTTCGACGAAGTCGGAACCGGAGATGCTGAAGAACGGCACCTTGGCCTCGCCGGCGATCGCCTTGGCGAGCAGGGTCTTACCGGTACCGGGCGGTCCGACCATCAACACGCCGCGCGGAATCTTGCCGCCCAGCTTGGTGAACTTGGTCGGGTCGCGCAGGAAGTCCACCAATTCGCCGACTTCCTCCTTGGCCTCGTCGCAACCGGCAACGTCGGCGAAGGTGATCTTGATCTGGTCTTCGCCCTGCAATTTTGCGCGCGACTTGCCGAAGCTCATCGCGCCCTTCGCGCCGCCGCCACCGCCCTGCATCTGGCGCATGATGAACAGCCAGAAGCCGATGATCAGGATGACGGGCAGGAAATTGAGCACCAGCGACCAGAAGCCAGGGCCGGTCGAGGGCTTCTGGCGGGTCATTTCGATGTTCTTGCTGTACAGCACGTCGACCAGCTTGTCGTCGCGCGGACCGTAGACGGTGGCTTCGCTGCCGTCGGTGCGCTTGAAGCGGATCGCGTTGACGGCCAGGTTGGTCTCATCGGTGTAATCCACCGATTTGACGCGCCCGGAGTCCACTTCCTTCAGGAACTGGGTGTAGGTGATCGAGTCGGCACCGACGCCGCCCGCCATGCGCGGCGAGAAGCTCTGGAAGACAACCATCAGCACAACTGCGACGACCACCCACAGCAGCAGATTCTTGGTCAAGTCGTTCATCCTCATTGGCTCCGGTGCCCTCTACTCTTCGATGCTTGAAATACGGTGGTCATTGGCAGCTTACTTGATCTGGACACGCTTGCCCTGACCGAGCGCATAAACTTCCGGGGAGCGCTTGCGCGAGGCCGCCGGCTTGCGAATCGTCACCTTTTCATAGCGGCGGCGAAGCTCGCGAATGTAGTCGTCGGACCCGACACCCTGGAACAGCTTGATCAGGAACGCCCCGCCCGGCTTGAGGTGGGTGTCGGCAAATTCCATGGCCAGTTCCGCCAGGTGCATCATCCGCGGTTGGTCGACCGCATCCATGCCACTCTTATTGGGGGCCATATCCGACAGCACAAGGTCCACCGGCACATCGCCCAGCATCGCTTCGAATTGGGATAGGACGGCCTGCTCCCTGAAGTCGCCGTGAAGGAACGCCACGCCTGCCAGGGCCGGCATGTCCAGGATATCCAGCGCCACCACCCGGCCGCTGTCGCCCATGGACTTGCGTACCTGTTGCGACCAACCACCCGGCGCCGCGCCCAGATCGACCACCACCATGCCCGGCTTGAGCAGGCGGTCGCGTTGCAGCAACTCTTCCAGCTTGTAGGCCGCGCGCGAGCGCATGCCCTCGGCCTGGGCCTTCTTCACGTAAGGGTCGGCAAAGTGTTCCTTGAGCCAGCGCTGGCTGCTTTTACTGCGGGAAGGCATTGGCAAAGGGGTCCGAACGGGTCGCCATGATACCCTGAACACCCTTTGCTTCCCTTCGATCCTGCATGTCCATTGTTCTCACCTCCGCCCAGAACCGTTTCCTGCGCGGCCAGGCCCACGACCTCAAAGCCTTGCTGCAGACCGGCGGCAAAGGGGTCACGCCGGCATTTCTGGCAGAACTCGAGGAAGTGCTCGAGCGCCACGAACTGGTCAAGGTGAAGGTGGCATCGGAGGATCGCGAGACCCGTGATGCGCTGATTGCCGAGCTGATCGAGCAAACGGGTAGTGCGCTGGTGCAGCGCATCGGCCACGTCGCCATTCTGTACCGCCCCAGCAAGGAAAAGCGCCAGATCGTGCTGCCGCGCGGCTGAGCCAACGAGTTCGTCATGCCTTTAAGTCAGGAACACCCCGATTACACCTATGCGCTGCGCGCGGCCGACGGCCGCCATGCCAAGGTGAACGACCAGATCCTGCAGCAGAGCTTTATCCTGATGCCGGATGAGCTGGTGGAACATTGGCCCGTCCAGGCGCTGGAGCAACTCCAGGCCAGTCACATGGAGGCAGTGCTGGCACTCAACCCAGCCGTCATCCTGCTCGGCACCGGCGAACGCCAGTCATTCCCCAGGACCGACGTGCTGGCGGCCTGCCTGACCCGCGGCATCGGCCTGGAAGCGATGACCAATGCCGCCGCCGCACGCACCTACAACGTACTGGCCAGCGAAGGCCGGCGGGTGGCGTTGGCGATGATTCTGAAAGTCCGGGATTAGGGAGTCGGGATTGGGGATTGGCAACTGCAGTCGGAGCAGATGTCGCTCTCATGCCAACAGCAGTAGCGACATTCCAAACAATTTCCCAGCTGCTGTCATCGTCTTGTAAGCAGCGCTGACAGCCCAGCGCCATTGCCGTTGCGAATCCCGAATCCCGATTCACTTCTTAGGCAGATACAGCAGCGGGTCCACCGGCTTGCCGTTGTAGCGGATCTCGAAATGCAACATGTCGCGGGCGGCGCCGCTGCGGCCCATTTCGGCAATTTGCTGCCCGGCCTTGACGCTCTGGCCTTCGTTGAGCAGGCGCTTGCGGTTGTGACCGTATGCCGATAGCCACTGGTCGTTGTGCTTGATGATGATTAGCTCGCCGTAGCCGACCAGGCCGGCGCCCGAATACACCACCACGCCATCGGCGGCAGCACGTACGGCCTGGCCGCTGGTGCCGGCGATGTCCACGCCCTGCTTGGTGGTTTCGCCGGTGACGAAGGTGCCCACCACGACGCCATCGGCCGGCCAACGCCAGGAGAATCCGCTACTGACCGGTGCGGCGATCGGCACGGCAGGGCGCGGCGGCGCCACAGTGCCGCCAGCCACCGGCGCGCTGCCACCCGGCTTGCTGGCACCGGGCGGATACAACTTGAGCGTCTGGCCGGGATAGATGGTATTCGGGGAAGACAGGCCATTCCAGGCGGCCAGATCCGCGGCGGTGATATTGGTACGACGCGAGATTGCATAGAGGGTATCGCCGCGCTGCACGGTGACGGTGGCACCTGGACGCGGCACCGAAGGGCGCGACGCGGCACTGGGACGCGACGACGACCCGCTCCCGCTCGCTCCGGGCGAACGCACCACGGTTGCGCTGCTACAGGCGGTCAGCCCGATGGCGACTGCGAGCATGACTGCTGTCTTGCGTGCCGAATTCATTTGCGTCTTGCTCATCCGTTCGTTGTCTTCCACACCAACCACCCTGCACCGACCGCCAGCACCGCCATTGCAACCCAGCCCAGTGGCTCGATCCAGCGATGCAGCGCCGCTTCGGCGCGCGCGCCGCCCAGGCGGATCGCGCCGGCCACCAGATACACGCGCTTGCCGCGCCCGACCAGCATGCTGGCGATGAACGGCAGGATCGGCACGCCGACCACGCCCGAGGCCCAGGTAAAGATCTTCAGCGGGATCGGGGTGAAACCGACCAGGACCAGCGCCCAGAACGCCTTCCACGGCGAATCGACCACCAGCGTGCGCAAGGTTTCGATCTGCTGCTGGATCTTTGCGCTCCAGCCCAGCCATTCGATCAACGGCTGCAGCGCGGCGAAGGCGAAATGGCCGAGTAGATAACCGACCAGGGCGCCGCAGATCGAGCCGGCCAGGCTCAACGTCGCAAACCACAGCGAGCGCTTGGGCTCTGCCAGCGACATCGGTGCCAACATCACTTCCGGCGGCACCGGAAAGATGAAGCCCTCAACGAAACTGAGACCGGTCAGCAGCGCGGGGGCGCGGCGATGGCGCGACCAACGGATGGCCACGTCGTACAACGGCCCAAAAATCTTCATCGAAGGACTCTCATGGATTCAATCCAGCATGCCCGACAACAGCGGGACGAACGTGACCGGCGCCAGAACCTGTTGTTCGATCGCGCCATCGGCCCCGCGGGTGAGTTGCACCAACGATTGCGAGGAAGCACCACCGACCGGCGCGACCAGGCGCCCGCCGACCGCCAACTGATCGATCAGTGCATCGACCAACGCCGGTGCCGCGGCGGTCACCACGATGGCGTCGTACGGACCATGCTCGGGCCAGCCGATGCGGCCGTCGTCGTGCTTGCTGCGCACATTCATGCCCAGGTGCCGGAAGCGCTTTCGCGCCTGCCGCAGCAGGTCGCCGATGCGCTCGACGGTGTAGACCTCCAACCCCAGCGCCGCCAGGATCGCGCCCTGGTAGCCGGAGCCGGTGCCCACTTCGAGCACCTTGGTCGGGGCAACCTGCAGTACCGCTTCGGTCATGCGCGCCACCACCCAGGGCTGGGAGATGGTCTGGCCATGGCCGATCGGCAGCGCGGTGTCTTCGTAGGCGCGCGAGGCCAGCGCTTCATCGATGAACAGATGCCGCGGAACGGTGCGCATTGCGTTGAGCGTGGCCTCGTCCTGGATGCCGGCCTCGCGCAAGCGCTCGACCAGGCGGTCGCGCACGCGCTGCGAGGTCATGCCGATCCCGACCGATTCCGGTTGCAGCCGTAGCCTCGGCGTCATGCCGGACCGTCCAGCGCTGCGGTCAGCCCACCCACCCAGCCGGCAACGGTGTCCAGTGCCTGGTAACGGGTGAGATCGACGTGGATCGGCGTGATCGAGATATGTCCGGTACGCACGGCGTGGAAATCGGTACCGGCGCCAGCGTCCTGCTCGGGACCGGCCGGGCCGATCCAGTACACGGTGTGGCCGCGCGGATCGCGCTGCGGCACACACGGCTCGGACCGGTGGCGGTTGCCGAGCCGGGTGACTTCGAAACCGAGCACATCCGACCATGCCAGATCCGGCACGTTGACGTTGAGGATGGTGTCGGCAGGCAAGGGGTCGGCCTTCAGCCGCGCCACGATTTCCACCGCAGCGCGCGCGGCGGTGTCGTAGTTGTGCGCCTGGTGGTTGTGCGTGACCAACGACACCGCCACCGCCGGCAAACCGAGGAAGCGACCTTCCATTGCGGCCGATACAGTGCCCGAATAGATCACGTCGTCGCCCAGATTGGCCGAGTTGTTGATGCCGGAGACCACGATGTCGGGGTCGTAATCGAGCATGCCGGTGAGCGCCAGATGCACGCAGTCGGTGGGCGTGCCGGCCACTGCGCAGGTCTGCGCGTCGATGCGGCGGGTGCGGATCGGCACATCCAGCGTCAGCGAATTGCTGGCGCCGGAGCGGTCGCGGTCGGGCGCGACCACCATCACTTCATGACCGGCATGGCGCAGCGCCTCGGCCAAAACCTGGATGCCGGGGGCGTCGACACCGTCGTCGTTGCTAACCAGTACGCGCATGGGACTCCTCGGAAAACCGGGCCATGATACCGGATGCGTCCCGCGCCTTCGCGCTTGATCTTCGCGTGCGTCTGCGCTTGGAGCGGGTACGCTGTGCAGATGTCGCATCCTGAAGACGAAGACGACGGCGCGTTGTTCCGCGCAGCGATCGGCGCGGTCAAGCCGATTCGTGAAGTCGCCCCACCGGCCAATGCCAAGCCGCGGCCCAAGCCCCGCGCGCGCATGGCCGAGCGCGATGACGCCGAAGCGCACACCGAATTTGCGCGACTGCTGCGCGACAGCGCGCCGCTGGAAGCGGGCGATACCGCCAGCTATCGGCGCGAAAACCTTCCCACCGGCGTGTTTCAACGGCTCAAGCGCGGGCAATTCTCGGTACAGGACGAACTGGACCTGCACGGCGCCACCGCAGCCCAGGCCGAATCGTTGCTGCGCCAGTTCCTGCTGGAAGCACATGCGCACGAACATGGCTGCGTACGCATCATCCACGGCAAGGGACTACAATCGGACAACGGCGCGCCTGTGCTGAAGAACCTCATGGACCGGCTGCTGCGTCAACGCAACGATGTGCTGGCGTTTCATTCGGCGCCGCCGACGCAGGGCGGTACCGGGGCGCTGCTCGTGTTGCTGGCACGGCGATAGGCCGATGGTGACGCGCGATTGATTCGGAACGGCAGCGATTGCGCGCGGTGACGTGTTGTCTGGAAGGCCTGTCGCGCATGGCTCGCCCAATGCGAGCCAAGCCTTGTTGCGCGCCTTAGGCAGCTGGCACTGCTTCGTCGCACCGCGATTGCTCCACTATCGCCTTAGCGACCGCCGAGGCCGCTCCTGCGCGCACAGCAAGATTGGGCCGCCATCCATGCTGCCCCGCGCAGATCGATCAGCATCCGCGCGCGATCATGCGTCGTCGCGTACGTCGACGTTGGCGCGACCGGCGTCGGCGACATCGCCCAATTCCCACAGCACTGCGGTGGCATAGCAGCCGGTTGGCAGTGCGAAGGCGAGCCGCAGGGTCTGCGGCTCCAGCCATTGGTACTCCAGACCGTGCGGACGCAAGCGCAGAACGCGGCGTTCCTGCTTCAATCCCGCAGCTTCCAGGCCTTGGCGCAATGCGATGGATGGCGGGTCGGACAATGCGCCCTGTTCCACCGCTGCCGCCTGATCGGTCGAGCGCAACTGGCCAGCGCCCCACAACGGGCCACTGGGATGGATATCGAAACGCGCCAGTCGCTCTGCCAGGGCCTGGCTCCACGGTTCCGGGCCGAAGACGCTGCGCGAGCCGTCCAGCATCCACGCCTCGCCCTCCAGTGCGCGATCCCAACTCCCCTGCGCCACGCGTGCGCCGAGCACGCGATTGAACAAGGCCGAGCGGGCTGCCGACAGCAACATCGAGCGCTGATCGTTGCGTAGCCGCCGCCTGGATGTGGGCGCCGGCAACAACGTTCCGTCGTCAGCTTGCACATGACCGAACATCGCCAACGCAGCCGCCACATTTCCGCCATCGCGACCGAAGCGTTGTTCGCCGAACCAATTGGGGATGCCACGCGCAGCAATCGCCTGCAGCCGTTGTTCGATCGCCTCGCGCTCGCCCTGCACCTGGCGCAGCGTCAGCACGAAGCGGTTCCCATGCAGCGCACCGCGTTGCAGCTTGCGGTTGTGCCAACTGCTCTCGACCACCTGCATCTGCGTATCATCCAGCGCGGCGATATCCGGCGCGATGCGCTTGGGCAGATGCACGCTGAAGCGCTGGGTGGTCACTGCATGGCGATCTTTCAGACCCGCATAGCTGACGCCCATCTCGGCGATGCCGGCCCAGTGCGCGAGCGTTTTGGCGATATAGGCCGTGTTCTGGCCACGCTTGCGCACGGTGAGCAGCAGATGCTCGCCTTCGCCGGAGGGCTCGAATGCCGGCAGCTCGTCGACCTGAAAATCGTCCGGGGTGCTGCGCATCGCCGCGCTGAGAACGGCGGCGCCGTGCGCACGCGGCAGCAAAGAGATCTCGCTCATGGTGTGGTTCGCCTTCGCGCCGGAGGTGGCGCGCTGTGCGCCGGGTGGTCCGGCGCGGTGATTGCGTCCGGCAGCATCGGCGCCGCTCCGGCGCCAAGCGCTGCATGTGTCGCTACTGATGAGGCGCAGCGATCCTGCCCAGCAACACCGCGGCCTGTGCAGCGATGCCTTCGCCGCGGCCGGTGAAGCCCAATTGTTCGCTGGTGGTGGCCTTGACGCTGACCGCATCGAGTTCAATCGCCAACAGGCCGGCGATGCGCTCGCACATGGCCACCGCATGCGGGCCGACCTTGGGGCGCTCGCAGATCACGGTGATGTCGGCATTGCCGACGCACCAGCCGCGCTCGCGCAGTAAGCCATCGCAATGCTGCAGAAACTGCGCGCTATCGGCATCTTTCCAGCGTGCATCGGAAGGCGGGAAATGCAGGCCGATATCGCCCAGCGCCAGCGCGCCCAGCATCGCATCGCACAGGGCGTGCAACACCACATCGCCATCGCTATGCGCGAGCACGCCATGGCTGTGCGCCACGCGCACGCCGCCAAGCATCACATGGTCGCCAGGGCCAAACGCATGCACGTCGTAGCCTTGGCCGATTCTGAAATTGAAGGACATAGATTAGATCTCTTCGGGACCGGAGAAAGCAGAGGCCGAAACGGGCCACTGGGGATATGCGCTTTCCGGGTACCGGGTCCCGGGTCCACAGTCCCGGCTGGCCAGTTCAAACGCGAAGCGCGCCAGATCCGCAGGGGTCGTCACCTTGAAGTTGTCTTCGGCGCCTTCCACCAGCAACGGGCGCAGCCCCATCCGCTCCATCGCCATCGCTTCATCGGTGACGTCCACACCGGCCGCCGAGGCCTCGGTGAGTCCACGGATCAGTTGATGGCGACGAAACAACTGCGGCGTGAGTGCGCGCCACAGGCGTTCGCGCGGTTCGGTGCCGTCGATACCGCCATCGTCGCCGGCACGCTTGAGCGTGTCGCGCACCGGTGCAGCCAGGATTGCACCGACCGGATCGCCGCGGCCGATTTCCAGCAGGCGATCCAGATCGGCCAGCGCCAGATTCGGCCGTGCGGCATCGTGCACCAGCACGAAATCGTCGGCACGCACGCTCTCGGGCAAGGCCAGCAAACCAGCCAGCACCGAGGCTGCGCGGGTCGCACCTCCAAGGCAGGTCAGCACGGGCTTGGACTGCACCGCGGTCCAGCCGGGCCAATCGGCATCGCCGGGGGCGATTGCCACCATGATGCCGGCCAGCGCCGGATGCGCCGCCAGCGCCGCCAGCGTGTACGCCATCAGTGGCTGACCGCCAGCCTGCAAATATTGTTTGGGAAGCGGCCCGCCAAAACGGGTGCCGCGCCCTGCGGCCGGCACGATTGCCCAGATGGACCCGGTCATGGGTGGTCCACCGGATCGACAGGCTCTGGCGCTTGCTGTGCGGGGGCCGGTGCCTCAGGCGATGCAGGTGCCGGCAGCGGCGCATCCTCGACCACGCGGTAGAACGTCTCGCCCGGTTTGATCATGCCCAGCTCGCTGCGCGCACGCTCCTCGATTGCCGCCTCGCCGTCCTTCAAATCCTTCACCTCTGCTGCCAACGCCTGGTTGCGTTGGCGCAGACCTTCGTTGTCCTGTGTCTGATGCGCGACCTGGGCTTCCAGCATCATGACTTCGCCGGAATTCCCAGGCCCGAACCAGAAGCGGTACTGCAGCCAAGCCAGCAGTACCGCCAGCACCAGCAGTAGCCAGCGCCAGTTGCGCACGGCTTATCGCTTGATCGAAACGAACGCGTCGCGGCCGGCGTAACGCGCGCCGGAGCCCAGCGCCTGCTCGATGCGCAGCAGCTGGTTGTACTTGGCGACGCGGTCGCTGCGGCACAGCGAGCCGGTCTTGATCTGCGTGGCGGCGGTGGCCACGGCGATGTCGGCGATGGTGGTGTCTTCGGTTTCGCCCGAACGGTGCGACACGATGGAAGCGTAGTTGGCCGCGTGCGCTATCGCGATGGCTTCCAGCGTTTCGGTCAGCGTGCCGATCTGGTTGACCTTGATCAGGATCGCGTTGGCGGTGCCCGAATCGATGCCCTGCTTGAAGATCTTCGGGTTGGTGACGAACAGGTCGTCGCCCACCAGCTGCACCTTCTTGCCGACGCGATCGGTCAGCAGCTTCCAGCCGGCCCAGTCGTCTTCGGCCAGGCCATCTTCGATGCTGATGATCGGGTACTGCGCGACCCAGTCGGCCAGGAAATCGACGAACTGCTCGCTGGTCAGGCGCTTGTTCTCGCCGACCAGGTTGTACTTGCCGTTGTCATAGAACTCCGAAGACGCCACGTCCAGGCCCAGCAAGATGTCTTCGCCGGCGGTGTAACCGGCCTTGCCGATCGCTTCGAGAATGGTGTCCAGCGCTTCGACGTTGCTGCGGAAGTCCGGCGCAAAGCCGCCTTCGTCGCCTACCGCCGTGCTCAGGCCGTGGCCCTTGAGCACCGACTTGAGCGAATGGAAGATTTCGGTACCGGCGCGCAGCGCTTCGGAGAACGAGCTGCAGCCGACCGGCAGCACCATGAACTCCTGGAAGTCGACGTTGTTGTCAGCATGCGCGCCGCCGTTGATGATGTTCATCATCGGCACCGGCAGCGCCACATCGGACTCGGTGATGGTGGACAGGTACTGCCACAACGGCTGCTTGCGCGAGGCTGCCACGGCATGCGCGGCAGCCAGCGAAACCCCCAGCAGCGCATTGGCGCCCAGGCGGCCCTTGTTCTCGGTGCCGTCCAGATCGATCAGGCGACGGTCCAGGCCCTGCTGGTCGGCCGCATCGAAATTCTTCAGCGTCTCGGCGATGGTGCCGTTGACGTTGTCCACCGCATGGCGCACGCCCTTGCCCAGGTAGCGGGTCTTGTCGCCATCGCGCAGTTCCACCGCCTCCTTGGTACCGGTCGAGGCACCCGACGGCACAGCCGCGCGGCCGAACGAACCGTCGTCCAGCGTGACTTCGGCCTCCAGCGTGGGATTGCCGCGGGAGTCGAGAATTTCGCGGGCGAGGATCTTGGCGATAGTGGTCATAGGTCGGTTCGGTTACCAGTAAGGGGGGAAGTACACCGGAAACAAGCTGCCGGATTATCGCTGCACACCGGTCCATTGCCAAATCGCATGCAGCCGCGACACGCAGCACGTCGCGGGCGGACCGCTACGCCATCAGGCCCAGCAGCGACACACCAGACAGCAACAGCACCACCAGCAAGATCAGCGCGGCGATCGCCGCACCAGGCTGGCGACCGAACCGCAACGCAGCCGAGCCGGTGGCCAGGCTCCCGACGGCGGCCAGCATGGCCATCACCAGCGTGATGCGCATCGGCAGCCGCGTGGCTTGCATGGCATGGTCGCCGTCGCCCGGCATGCCGATGCTGGCGGTAAACAGAACGGCCATCACCGCCATGCACGCCCACGCCGCGATCGATGTGGCCAGTGCCCACCGGCCCCACGCCCAGTGGCGCCACGGCCGATCCTGGCGGTGCGCCGCAGCGGCCGCGCGCTGATCAGAACTCACGCAAAGCGCGCAAACCCGTGCTTCTTGGTGACGGCGTCCAGCTCCATCAGGGTTTCGAGCAGTTCTTCCATGCGATCCAGCGGCCACGCGTTGGGACCATCGGACAGCGCTTTGGACGGATCCGGGTGGGTTTCAGCGAACAGGCCGGAAATGCCGACCGCCACCGCCGCGCGCGCCAGCACCGGCACGAACTCGCGCTGGCCACCGGAGCTGCTGCCCTGCCCGCCCGGCAACTGCACCGAATGGGTGGCGTCGAACACCACCGGGCAGCCGGTGTCGCGCATCACGCTCAGCGAACGCATGTCGCTGACCAGGTTGTTGTAGCCGAAGGACGCGCCACGCTCGCAGACCATGATCTGCTCGTTGCCGGTGGACTTGGCCTTGTCCACCACCGGCTTCATGTCCCACGGCGCCAGGAACTGGCCCTTCTTGATATTGACCGGCTTGCCGGCGGCGCAGACGTTCTTGATGAAGTCGGTCTGGCGCACCAGAAATGCCGGGGTCTGCAGGACGTCGACAACGGCGGCGACCTCGTTCATCGGGGTGTATTCGTGCACGTCGGTGAGCACCGGCACGCCGATCTGCTGCTTTACCGCATCCAGCACCTTCAAGCCTTCTTCCAGGCCCGGGCCACGGAAGCTGGTGCCGGAGGTGCGATTGGCCTTGTCGAAACTCGACTTGAAGATGAAGTTGACCCCGAGCTTGCCGGTGATCTCCTTGAGCTTGCCGGCCACGTCGAGCTGCAGCTGCATCGATTCGATCACGCAGGGGCCGGCAATCAGGAATAACGGCTGATCCAGCCCAACGTCGAAGTCACACAGTTTCATCAGGTCACCTAAGTAATTAAGCCCCTCTCCCAGCGGGAGAGGGGTTGGGGTGAGGGTACGGTTGCGGGGCGTTTGTGAAGCCCCATGGTTTGCCCTGGCTGGCGCGTGGCGACGCGTTCATCACAGCTGCCATCTCCCAGTGTGTTGCCGCGCCCCCCATCCACCCCTTCAGGGCGCCTTCTCCCCATGAAGCTGACCGAGGTCCCAAGGGGAGAAGGGACTGCTCACGCGCGCGCTTCCTTCAACAACTTCCCGCCGGCCTTCTTCTCGCGCGCCGCACGCACGAAGCCGATAAACAGCGGATGGCCGTCGCGCGGGGTAGACAGGAATTCCGGATGCGCCTGGCAGGCCAGGAACCACGGGTGCGTGTCGCGCGGCAGTTCCACCACTTCCACCAGGGTGTCATCCATCGACTTGCCGGAGATCACCAGCCCGGCGTCTTCCAGCTGGGTGCGATAGCGGTTGTTGAACTCGTAACGGTGACGATGCCGCTCGGCCACCACGTCCTTGCCGTATACCTCGCGCGCCAGCGTGCCGGGCTTCAGGCGCTGCTCCTGCAGGCCCAGGCGCATGGTGCCGCCCAGGTCGGATTTTTCGTCGCGCTTTTCGACTTCACCGGTGGCGGTGCGCCATTCAGTGATCAGGCCGATCACCGGGTGCGGCGACTGACGATCGTTCTCGGTGCTGTTGGCTGCATCCAGATCGGCGACGTGGCGGGCATAGTCCACCACGGCCGCCTGCATGCCGTAGCAGATACCGAAATACGGCACCTTGTGCTCGCGCGCGAACTTGGAGGTCTGCACCTTGCCTTCGAAACCGCGATCGCCGAAACCGCCCGGCACCAGGATGCCGTCGATGTCCTGCAACGCGGACATGTCGCTGCCCTCAAGATCCTGCGCTTCCAGCCACTTCAGGTTGACCTTGGTGCGCTGACGCAGGCCGCCGTGACGCAGCGCTTCGGCCACGGACTTGTAGGCATCCTGGTGATCGACGTACTTGCCGACCACGGCGATGTTGACCTCGTCCAGCGGATGCTTGACCGCGTCCACCACGGCCGCCCACTCCGACAGATCCGCTGCAGCCACCTTGTCGCGCAGCTTGAATTGGTCGATGACCAATTCGTCCAGTCCCTGCCGCAGCAACTCTAGCGGCATGCCGTACAGCACGTCGATATCCGGGCAACTGATCACCGCACGCTCGGAGACATTGGTGAACAGCGCAATCTTGCGGCGTTCCGAATCCGGCACCGCCTGCTCGGACCGGCACAGCAGCACGTCCGGTTGGATGCCGATCGAGCGCAGTTCCTTGACCGAATGCTGGGTCGGCTTGGTCTTCAACTCACCGGCCGCCGCGATGTACGGCACCAGCGTCAGATGCATGAACATGGCCTTTTCGGCGCCGCGCTCGGTGCGCACCTGGCGGATCGCCTCCAGGAACGGCAGCGATTCGATGTCGCCGACGGTGCCGCCGATTTCGATCAACGCGACATCGAACCCGGCCGTGGCCTCGTCGATGCAGCGACGGATTTCGTCGGTGATATGCGGAATCACCTGCACGGTGGCGCCCAGATAATCGCCACGACGCTCCTTGCGGATGACGTTCTCGTAGATGCGGCCGGTGGTCACCGAGTTCTTGCGCGACAGGCGCGTGCGCACGTAGCGCTCGTAGTGGCCCAGATCCAGGTCGGTTTCGGCACCGTCGTCGGTGACGTAGACCTCGCCATGCTGGAACGGGCTCATCGTGCCCGGGTCTACGTTGATGTACGGGTCCAGCTTCATCATCGTGACCTTCAGGCCACGCGCTTCAAGAATGGACGCAAGCGAAGCGGCGGCAATGCCCTTGCCTAGCGAGGACACTACGCCGCCGGTAACGAAAATCAGGGGGGTCATGGGGCTTGAAGCCTCCCGGAAAGCCATAGTTTAGCGGGTGACGGGCGAATGCCCAAGGGTTGCGTGACGACGAGGTCATCACACGTTGAAACAGTGCATGTCGCGCAGGCCCGAGCGGCTGCCAGACATGACGAGCAGTGGTCAGGCGATTGCGGGCTCTCTGCGGGGGCCGGAATGCATGCGCGTTACATGCCTGCCCCATGCACCGGCTACGCCAATGCTGCGTGGTCTTACACAGCTACCCCAAAAAGCGAACGCCCCGGCAATGCCGGGGCGTCGGTGGCACCTGACCGCTAGGCCGCGCGGTCAGCGTGCAGGCTTTTCTTCTTCCTCTTCCTCGCGCGGGGCGCTGTCGGCCTTGGGCTTCTGCGCGGCAGCGGCGGCGCGGCGTTCGGCCTTACGCTCGGCTTCGGTCTTGGCCTTCGCGTCGTCGGTCTTTTGAGCGGCGGCGCCCTGTCCGGCCTGCTGCGGAGCGGCCTGGGCCATGGCGGGAAGCGCTGCCACTGCGGCCGCACCGAGGGTGAGCATCAGAATGTGCTTGAACTTCATGGCGTCCTCTTTGGCTTCGGTGACATCCTCAGGTGGGGACGTTTGATTTCGAAACCAACGCCAGGGTAGCCAATGCTGCCCGGCCACCCACTGAACGCCGGTCGCGTGCAAAAAATCGGCTCAGCCCCCACACTTGCGCGTCGTTTCACGTGCCAACGAGATGCATGAACACCCGTTATAACGCCGCCGATATTGAAGTGCTGTCGGGCCTGGACCCGGTCAAACGCCGCCCCGGCATGTATACCGACACTGCGCGCCCGAACCATCTGGCGCAGGAAGTGATCGACAACTCGGTCGACGAGGCGCTGGCCGGCCACGCCAAGCAGGTCGACGTCACGCTGTACAAGGACGGTAGCTGCGAAGTGTCCGACGACGGCCGCGGCATGCCGGTGGACATCCATCCGGAAGAGAAGATTCCGGGCGTGGAACTGATCCTGACCCGGCTGCATGCCGGCGGCAAGTTCAGCAACCGCAACTACACCTTCTCCGGTGGCCTGCACGGCGTGGGCGTGAGCGTGGTCAATGCGCTGTCGACCAAGGTCGAGCTGTTCATCAAGCGCGAGGGCAGCGAGCACCGCATGGAGTTTCGCGATGGCAATGCCGCGTCCAAGCTGGAAGTGGTTGGCACCGTCGGCAAGAAAAATACCGGTACGCGGCTGCGTTTCTGGGCCGACCCCAAGTATTTCGATACGCCCAAATTCAATGTGCGTGCGTTGCGGCACCTGCTGCGCGCCAAGGCGGTGCTGTGCCCCGGCCTGACCGTCAAATTGCACGACGAGGCCACCGGCGAGCAGGACAGCTGGTATTTCGAAAACGGCCTGCGCGATTACCTGAAAGGTGAGATGGCCGAGCACGAACTGCTGCCGGCCGACCTGTTCGTCGGCAGCCTGAAAAAAGACACCGAAATCGTCGACTGGGCCGCGGCCTGGGTGCCGGAAGGCGAGCTGGTGCAGGAAAGCTACGTCAACCTGATCCCCACGGCGCAGCACGGCACCCACGTCAACGGCCTGCGTTCGGGCCTGACCGATGCGCTGCGCGAGTTCTGCGATTTCCGCAACCTGTTGCCGCGCGGCGTCAAGCTGGCGCCGGAAGACGTGTGGGACCGGGTGACCTTCGTGCTCAGCCTGAAGATGACCGATCCGCAGTTTTCCGGCCAGACCAAGGAACGCCTGTCCTCGCG
Source organism: Xanthomonas sp. D-99 (assembly GCF_017746145.1). NCBI lineage: Bacteria > Pseudomonadati > Pseudomonadota > Gammaproteobacteria > Lysobacterales > Lysobacteraceae > Xanthomonas > Xanthomonas sp. D-99. Next base: position 68,217 of record NZ_JAGHWU010000020.1, read on the forward strand.
CCAGGCCGCCGGTTTCATCGAAGGCGCCGCGCACGATGCCTTCAGCCTGTATCTCAACCAGAACGTGGAAATCGGCGAGAAGATCGCGCAGATCGCCATCGATCGCGCCAGCGCACGGTTGAAGACAGAGAAGCAGATCGTCCGCAAGAAGGTCACCCAGGGCCCTGCCCTGCCCGGCAAGCTGGCCGATTGCATCAGCCAGGATCTGTCGCGCACCGAACTGTTCCTGGTCGAAGGCGATTCGGCCGGCGGCTCGGCCAAGCAGGCGCGCGACAAGGACTTCCAGGCGATCCTGCCGCTGCGCGGCAAGATCCTCAATACCTGGGAAGTGGCTTCGGGCAGCGTGCTGGCCTCCGAAGAAGTGCATAACCTGGCGATCGCGATCGGCTGCGACCCGGGCAAGGACGACATCACCGGGCTGCGCTACGGCAAGGTGGTGATCCTGGCCGACGCCGACTCCGACGGCCTGCATATCGCCACGCTGCTGACGGCGCTGTTCCTGCAGCATTTCCCCGCATTGGTCGCTGCCGGCCACGTCTTCGTGGCGATGCCGCCCTTGTTCCGTGTCGATGTGGGCAAGCAGGTGTTCTACGCGCTGGACGAAGAAGAAAAGACCACGCTGCTGGACAAGATCGCGCGCGAGAAGATGAAGGGCCAGATCAGCGTCACCCGCTTCAAGGGCCTGGGCGAGATGAATCCGCAGCAGCTGCGCGAATCCACCATCCACCCGGACACGCGTCGGCTGGTGCAGCTGACCATCGACGACGGCGAGCAGACGCGTTCGTTGATGGACATGCTGTTGGCCAAAAAACGCGCAAGCGACCGCAAGCAGTGGCTGGAAACCAAGGGCGATCTGGCCTCGCTTGAAGTCTGAATGCTGAAACCGATAGCCCCTCTCCCGCCCAGGCGAGAAGGCACGGCCTGCGCGTGCTTGCGGCGCGCGCGACTTTGAGCGCCCGCGCCGCAAGCGCGGGCGGGGCGCAGAGCGGCGTTTGGGTACGGGCGTATGCACTTGCGAAGTGAGTAGCACGAGGCTTCGCCCGCACCCTCATTCCCCTTCGGAGCACCGTCCGCATCAGGCGGGACAATGTCTCGACGGGAGAAGGAAGCGCCTTGCATGGGCGCTCATTTCGGCGGACCGCACACATCTGCCTTTGCGTACCACCTCGGTCCGCGCGACATCCATGCCTTCCTGCACATCCACCGGGCTCTGCAGCAGCCTAGCATCGGCGCTTCCCTGCAATCACGTCGATGCCCATGCCCTTCTTTCTCCGTGCCGGCCTGCTGGCCTGCGTGCTGTTCAGCGGGACAGCGCTGGCCGAAGCGCCAGACAAAACCGATAAAAGCGATGCCAAACCCGATTCCGCTGCCGCCAAACAGGCGCCATTGCCGGCCGACGCCAGCGTGCGCCAGAGCACACGCGTGGCCGGCCGCAACCTGAGCTATACCGCCACGGTCGGCACGTTGCCGGTGCGCGATGCGCAGGGCAAGACCACGGGCGAAGTGGTATTCACCGCCTATACCGTCGATGGCAAGGACCGCCCGGTGACCTTCGCCTTGAACGGTGGGCCGGGCGCCGCATCGGTGTATCTCAACATGGGCGCAATCGGCCCGAAGATCGTGGGTTTCGGCGCCGAAGGCGACAGCGCGTCGGCACCGGCAACGCTGCGCGACAACCCGGGCACCTGGCTGGACTTCACCGACCTGGTCTTCATCGACCCGGTGGGCACCGGCTTCAGCCGCGCGCTGATCGGCGACGACGATGCCAAGAAGCAGTTCTACAACCCGCAGGCGGATGTGGAATATCTCTCGCGGGTGATCTACGACTGGCTGCTCAAGAACCGCCGCCTGCAGGCGCGCAAGTATCTGGTCGGCGAAAGCTATGGCGGCTTCCGCGGCCCGCGCATTACCCATTATCTGCAGACGCAGCTGGGCGTGGCGATGAACGGCGTGGTGCTGGTGTCGCCGTATCTCAACCCGACCCTGGACGACAACGGCGATGTGTCGCCCCTGGCATGGATGCTGACGCTTCCCTCGATCACTGCTGCGCACCTGGAGCGCCAGGGCCAGCTCAGCGACAGCGCGATGCGCCAGGTGATCGACTACACCCGCGGCGATTACGCGGTGGCGCTGATGAAAGGACGCACCGACCCGCAGGCCACCGAAGCGATGCTGCAGCAGGTCACCCGCATGACCGGGCTGGACCCGGCATATGTGCGGCGCTCCGGCGGACGCCTGGAAACCCAGGCCTATCTGCGCGAAGTGTTTCGTGACAAGGGCGAATTGGGCAGCCGTTACGATTCCAACGTGACCGCCTTCGACCCGTTTCCCAACGATGCCGAACAACGCGCCAACGACCCGCTGCTGGACAGCATCATTGCGCCCACCACCACCGCAATGGTGGACTTTGTCACCCGCGTGGTCGGCTGGAAGATCGATGCGCAATATCGCGCGCTCAACTACGACGTGAACAAGCTCTGGGACTGGAACGACGAGCTTCGCAAGGGCGCAGTGACCCAGCTGCGTCAGTCGGTGGCGATCGATCCGAAGCTGCGCGTGTTGATCGCGCACGGCTGGAACGACCTCTCCTGCCCGTTCATGGGTTAGGTCCTGACGGTGGACCAGATGCCGGCCATGGGCAGCGACAGCAAACGCGTGCAGGTACGCGAATATCCCGGCGGCCACATGTTCTACAACCGCGCCGACAGCCAGGCCGCGTTCCGTAGCGACGTCAAGGCGATGTACGAAACGCGCTGAGCGCAGCCAGCGCCGGCCGCACACGCGGCCGGCGACCAAGCCGTCGGGCAGCACCATCATTTCCGAGTGCCGCGCATCTGCGTTGCCATCGTCAATCTGGAACTGGCAAGCACCGTCGCAAGTACATCAGCCAAGCAGATCTAGCAGCGCACCAGCTGTTACGAATCCCCAATCCCAAATCCCGGCTCCCCAATCACAACGCACCAGGCTCGCTAGCCTTCACGTTCCACCCCAACCACTGGTAGACCTGATAGCGGGCAATGCCCAGGTATTCGTGCAGGGCCACATCGGCCAGGGTGAAGTTGTAGCTCTGCGGCAGGATCGACCACGTGGCAGTCAGCCAGTCGGCGCGCACCGGTGTGGCATCGATGCCGAAATGGCGGAAATACAATTCGGCGCGACGCAGATGCGTGGCCGAGGACACCAACGCAATGCGATCGGGCCGGTAGTCGCGCAGCAAGGGCTGGCTGAACTGCGCGTTCTGCCAGGTGTTCATGCTCGACGGCTCCATGATCAGATCTGCCCGCGGAATGCCCAGGCCGAGCAGGACACGCTGATAGACCACCGCTTCGGACAGGCCCAGGCCGCGTGCATCGCCGCCGCTGATCTCGATCTTGCAATCGCCACCGCTGTGCCGGCATTGCCAGTACAGCCGCGCCGATTCGACGATGCGGCCATAGGCGAACAGGTTGGCCTCGGCCACCGCGTCGCGGCCTTCCGGGCGCACGGTGCCGGCACCCAGCAGCACGATGACGTTGCGCGCGCCCCACGCGTTGAAATCGTTGACCCCGGTGCGTTGCAGGTGTTGCAGCATCCAGGAGGGCAGCGGACCGCACCCAACCGCGAACACCAGCAGCAAGCTGGCCAGGCCCAACACGCGGGAAAACCGCCGCAATCCGCGTCGGTCGATCAACCAGGCAAACCCGAACAACACGCACACCAGGGCAAGCATCATCGAGAAAGGGTCTCACTCATGGCATGCGGGCAGCCTGCCGGAAACAGGCCCATACGGCAAGGGCATCGCAGTGTGCCGACGGTGCGTGACCGCACCGCGGCATCGCTCAGGTCCAGCCCAACAGCTCGAACAGCGTCAGGATCAGGTACGCCACGCCGCCAGCAGCCGGGATGGTCAGAATCCAGGCCCAGACGATGCGCTCGATCACGCCCAGCCGCAGCGAACGCGGGTTCTTGGCGAACCCCACCCCCATGATGGCGGTGGAAATGCTGTGCGTGGTGGACACCGGCATGCCGAAATGCGCCGCCACGGTGAGCACCGTCGCCGAGCTGGTTTCTGCAGCGAAGCCGTGGATGGGATGCAGCTTGACCATCTTGTGGCCGAGCGTCTTGATGATCTTCCAGCCGCCCGACGCGGTACCTGCAGCCATCACCACCGCGCAGGTCAGCACGATCCACATCGGGATACCGGCGCCGGCGGCCAGGCCGGTGCCCGGATGCAGGAACGACAACCAGCCCGGGAGGTCGTCCAGCGCGCCGGCCGACTGCGCGCCGATCAGGGTCATGGCGATGATGCCCATGGTCTTCTGCGCGTCGTTGTGGCCGTGCGCGTAGCCCATGTACGCGGCCGAGGCGATCTGCGCCTTGCCGAAGAACGCATTGACCCAGCGCGGCCGCGCCAGCCGCCCGATCGGGCCGCCGAGCTTGGACATGCCGGCGATGATCGCCCACAGCAACACCATCACCACGATACCGAGCACGAAACCGGCGATCGGCGAGGTGATCATCGGCACGAACACCTTCCACAACAGGCCCTTGTTCTTGGCCCAGTTGCCGATGTTTTCCGACCAGATCAGCGCGTCCCAGTCGTTGTGCGCCGCGGCCAGGCCGGCGCCGCACAGCCCACCGATCAAGGCATGCGAGGACGAAGACGGCAGGCCCTTCCACCAGGTGATCAGGTTCCAGATGATGCCGCCCAGCAGCGCGCACAGGATCACCTGCGGGGTGACCTCGACCACGTTGGTATTGAGCAGGCCCGAGGCGATCGTCAGCGCCACGGCGGTGCCGGTCAGCGCGCCGATCAGGTTCATGCCGGCGGCCAGCATCACCGCCCAACCCGGCGAGAGCACCTTGGTGGCAACCACGGTGGCGATGGAGTTGGCGGTGTCGTGGAAGCCGTTGATGAACTCGAACACCAACGCGGCCAGGATCACCACCAGAACTAAGGTAAGCACGCGGCGACCTCAGCTGTTCTTCAGCACGATCTGGTAGACCACCACACCGGCCTCGCGGCAGCGGTCGATGGCCTTTTCCAGAATCTCGAAGAACTCCTTGAGCAGGAACATCTGCAACGTGTCCAGGCGGCCGGAATAGATGTCGCGATACAGCTCCAGCATCAGCCGGTCGGCTTCGTTTTCGAGCATGCGCAGCTTGTCGTTGAGCGCGGTCATGCGGTCGATGTTCATGTGCGGCAGGTCGGCCACCATCTCCACGACCACCGCGGCGGCCTGCTCCAGCATCGCCGCGCGCGGGGCGAAGTCGATGTGTTCCAGGTGCTTGGTCGCCAGCGAGTAGCGGTCGGCGAATTTCTCCACCTGCTTGGGAATCTTGTACAGCGCCGAGCCCAGTGCTTCGATGTCTTCGCGTTCGATCGGGGTCATGAAGCTGTCCACCAGCGCCTGGCCGATCTTGTCGGAGGCGGCGCGTTCGCGCAGGCGGGCCAGCTTGAAGGCGTCCAGCGCGGGCTGGCGGTCGGACTCGCGCATCATGGCGTGCAACGCCCTGGTGCTGTCGTAGGCGGCCTGCGCCGCTTCGTTGAGAAGCGCATAGAACTGCTTGCCGGAACCGAAGATGGTCTGCAACGAGAACATGGGTGGACAACTTCCTGCCGTCGAGGGAGAGACGGCGCCAGACGCGAATTATGACCGTTCCATGACCTCTCTGGGTATCTCGCGCCGGGAGCGGCCTTCACATCGACATTTCCCGGCTCGAACCACCCTGTGGTTTGCTACCATGCCACCGCGCCTTCGGGCGCACCCTATGGAAGACGACCCTATCCCCCCGTGTTGCCGCCCGGCCCGTGCGCCCGCCGGTAGCCCCAGCACTCCCCCGCCCTCCCCTTCACTGACCGGGGAAGACGCCCGTGGTTGAGTTTTTGATCGTCATCGCCCTGATCGTGCTGAACGGCTTCTTCGCCATGTCGGAGATGTCGTTGATGACCTCGCGCAAGAGCCGCCTGAAGCAGATGGCCGGTTCCAGCAAGCGCGCCGCACGGGCCCTGGCCTTGGCCGAAAGCCCGGAAAACTTCCTGTCCACGGTCCAGATCGGCATCACCCTGATCGGCATCCTGACCGGCGTGTTCGGCGGCGAGGCGATCGGCGAAGCCATTGCCAGCTGGCTGCAGGGCGTGTTCCCGGCCCTGGCGGGCACGTTCGAACTGGTCGGCAAGCCGCGCCCGTATTCGGTGGTCATCGGCAGCACCCTGGCGGTGGCGCTGATCACGTTCCTGACGCTGATCTTCGGCGAGCTGGTGCCCAAGCGGCTGGCGCTGCGCAATTCCGAAGACATCGCAGGCGTTGTCGCGGTGCCGATGGCCTGGCTGGCCAGGATCGCCGCGCCCGGGGTGTGGGTGCTGGCGCGTTCCACCCGCTTGGTCCTGCGCATGTTGGGCATGGGCAAGGACGAGTCGGCCTCGGTCACCGAAGAAGAGATCCGCATGCTGGTGGCCGAAAGCCACGAGGCCGGCGTGATCGACGCGCACGAGCGCGACATGATGAATCGGGTGATGCGGCTGGGCGATCGCACCGCCGACAGCCTGATGACCCCGCGCAACCGCATCGCCTGGCTGGACGCCAACACCGAGCCGGAACGCAATCTGCAGATCATGCGCGAGCACGAATTTTCGCGCTACCCGGTATACCGCGGCAGCGACCAGGACATTGCCGGTGTGCTGGAGGTCAAATCGCTGGTCACGCGCATGGACGACCACGGCGCGCACCTGTTCCAGGCGCTGCGCGACACCTTGTTCGTGTCCGAGTCCACGCACGCGATGAAGCTGCTGGAAATCTTTCGCGAAGAACAGCAGTCGATGGCGCTGGTGGTGGACGAATACGGCGAAATCCGTGGCTTGGTGACCATCAGCGACCTGATGGGCGCAGTGGTCGGCCGTCTGCAGGCGGTGGAAAATACCGACGAAGACGCACTGGTGGTCACGCGCGCAGACGGCTCGCTGTTGATCGACGGCTCGCTGCCGGTGGAAGAATTGCGCGAAGTGCTCGGTGCCGAACTGCCCGACGCCGACGAAGGCGATTACCACACGCTTGCGGGCCTGTGCATTTACTATTTCGGGCGCATTCCGCAGGCCGGCGAATTCTTCGATTGGGCCGGCTGGCGCATCGAGATCGTCGACCTGGACGGTGCGCGCGTGGACAAGTTGCTGCTGCGCCGGGTGGGCGACGAGGACAGCGATGACATCGTCGGGTGATGGCAGTGCGCCGCGCGATGATGCCAGCGAGCAGATGCGCTACCGCAACGAAGGCATCCGCAGCTTGCTGGCAGCCTTCAGCGAAGGTGATCCGGACCAGGTGTTGCGCGTTCGCGAAATCTTGGCCGACCTGCAGCAAAGCGCCTTCGGCGTGTTCCTGTTTCTTGCGATCCTGCCCTCGTTCATTCCGATTCCCGGCGTTGCCGGTGGCATCAGCGGACCGCTGACGATACTGATCGGGCTGCAGATGATGTGCTGCCTGCGCAAGCCGTGGGTACCGCGCTTTATCGGCGAACGTGGGCCGCGCCGACGGACCAGTCAGCGCTTCGTGGCCAAACTGGGACCGACGCTGCAACGCCTGGATCGTCTGCTCAAACCGCGGCTACATGGCATGCTGGACCGCATGCCGGCACAGTTACTCACTGGCGTGCTGTTGGTGTTGGTCGGCATCTTGCTGACGCTGCCGATCCCTTTCACCAACTATATTTTCGGCTTGATCCTGCTGCTGTTCGCGCTGGCCCTGCTCGAGCGCGACGGCGCGCTGATGCTGGCGGGCTGGGCAGCTGCGCTGATCTCGGTGGCCGCGTTCGGCGTCACCTCCGACCAGCTGGTGGATCTGATTCGCGATTGGTGGCCGGACGCCTGGCGCTGAGCGCAGCGCGTCCGGCACGTCGCCTGCGACGCAGTCACTTCAGATCGACCACGCGGTTGTCCGACAGGCTGCCGGTATCGTCGGTTACCGCCGTCATCACGAAATACAGCGCCTTGCCGAGCAACCCGCTGGGGCCGTCCCAGTACTCGGCCGATTCGGCACGCACGTGGATCAAACGCAGGTTCGGGTCGTCCTTGCCGCCCGGGAAAACACCTTCATGGCCGGCGACCAGAGTTCGTCGATCTTGGCGCGGTCGTGGATCACGCGTGCAGTGCCGGCCACCGAGACATAGGTGTTCTTCGACGCCGACGCATAGGCCACGTTGACACGCGGATCGGCGGCGATTTCGGCTACTTTCGGGCTGTCGGCGGCGGTAGCGAACCACAGGTCGCCATCGAACTCGACTTCCTGCGTGCCCAGCGGGCGGCTCACCAGCCTGCCGTCGGCCGAGACGGTGGTGAACATCGCGATGTCCACGCCGCGAATCAATTCGGCCAACTGCCTGATGCTCTCGCTGCGTTCTTGAAATTGCATGCTGGTTTTCCCGATGGATGTGCACGCATCACAGCCGATCGCTGCGCAAAGCGACGTGAATCACACCAAGGTCACGTCCAGCTCGCGGCACGCGGCAGCGGCGATTTCGAAGGAGCGCAGACGCGCGGCGTGGTCGTAGATGTTGGCGGTGAACAACAGCTCGTCGGGCGTGTGGCGCTCGATGAACTCGGCCACGCCGCGCGCAATCTGCTCGGCATCGCCAAGCACCGTGCAGGCCAGTGCACGCTCCACGCCGGCACGCTCATGCGGCTGCCAGAAGCTGCCGATATCGTCGATGGGCGGCGGTATCTTGCCCGGCTTGCCGCGCCGCAGATTGACGAAGCTTTGCTGCTGGGTGGTGAACAGACGCTGCGCCTGCGCATGCGTCTCGGCCGCCACCACATTCAGGGCCAGCATCACGTGCGGCTTGGCGAGCTGTGCGGACGGGCGGAATTCGCGTCGATAGATCGCCACCGCTTCGTCCATCGCGTCGGGCGCGAAATGCGAGGCGAACGCGAACGACAAGCCCATCGCGGCGGCCAGGCGTGCGCTGAACAGGCTCGATCCCAATAGCCACACCGGCACCTCCAGCCCGGCGCCGGGCACGGCCTGTACCAGCTGCCCCGGCACCGCCGGCGCGAAATAGCGCATCAATTCGGCCACGTCCTGCGGAAAGTGATCGGCGCTGTCAAAATAGCAACGCAATGCGCGGGCGGTGGGCTGATCGGTGCCCGGCGCGCGGCCCAGGCCCAGGTCGATACGCTGCGGATAGAGCGATGCCAGCGTGCCGAATTGTTCGGCCACCTGCAGCGGCGCGTGGTTGGGCAACATGATGCCGCCGGCACCCACGCGAATGGTCTTGGTGCCGCCGGCGACGTGACCGATCAGCACTGCGGTGGCGGCGCTGGCGATGCCCGGCATGTTGTGGTGTTCGGCCAGCCAGTAGCGCTGATAGCCCCAACGCTCGGCGTGCTTAGCCAGATCGAGCATGTTGGCGAAGGCGTGGGTGGTGTCGCTGCCTTCGCAGACCGGCGCCAGGTCGAGCACGGAAATGGGGGTCATCGAATGACTCCGGGAAGAGTGATGTGCCAGAGATGGGGCTGGCCCGGCGGCATTGCCAGCGGCGTGTTGGGTGCGGTGAGGGATTACAGCATTCCAGCAGTCGGACAACGCATTGGGCGTACGGGCCCAGTCTGACTCGCAATATCCGTGTTGTTGCGCTTGCTGTTGGCGAAGGAGGTGCGGTTGCGGCTGCGGTGAAGAGCGCTGGTCCTTGCTCAGTTGGGCGCACCTTGAATGCCCAGTGTCCGCTGACCACAGACGAACGCATCGACCGCGCGACGAAGCGTGCCCGCTATGGCATCTGGACGCTGGCTATGATGACGCGGTCCCGTCTGCCCCTGTCTATCCATGTCTCCGAGTGCTTCAGCGCGCCCCGAACAGCCCTCGTCTTCTGCGCAGATCGCCGCCCGGATCGATCGGTTGCCGGCCAGCGCCACACTGTGGCGGTTGGTGGGGTTGCTGGCGCTGGGCGGGTTCTTCGAGTTGTACGACCTGTTCCAGACCGCGTACATCAGCCCCGGGCTGATTGGCGACGGCATTTTTGCCAGCGGCGCCGACGGCGCGTTCGGCATGTCCGATCAAGCCGCATTTGCGGCGGCCACCTTCCTTGGGTTGTTTGTTGGCGCCGCGCTATTGAGCCCGTTTGCCGACCGGTTCGGGCGGCGCCCGGTGTTTACCTTCGCCTTGATCTGGTACACCGCTGCGACCGTGGCGATGGGCCTGCAGAGCACTGCCAGCGGCGTGATCGTGCTGCGCTTTGTGGTCGGCATCGGGCTGGGAATCGAACTGGTCACCATCGATACATATCTGTCCGAACTGGTGCCGCGGCACATGCGCAGTGCGGCGTTTGCATTTGCATTTTTCGTGCAATTTCTGGCGGTACCGACGGTCGCGCTGACCGCATGGATGTTGGTGCCGTCTGCGCCGCTGGGGGTGAGCGGCTGGCGCTGGGTGGTGTTGCTCAGCGGCGCGTTTGCGCTGGCGATCTGGTGGCTGCGCAGCCGCTTGCCGGAATCGGCGCGCTGGCTGGCCGCGCACGGCCGGCACGCAGAAGCCGATGCCGTGCTGACCGAACTGGAGGCGCGCTGCACGCGCGATGTGGGTGCGCCATTGCCTGCGCCGCAGGCGGCTACAGCCACGCAGGCCAGCGTGATGCAGAGCGCGCCGCTATGGCGTGCGCCGTATCGCGGGCGCATCGGCATGTTGGTGGTCTTCCATGTGTTTCAGGCGATCGGCTTCTTCGGCTTCGGTAACTGGTTGCCTGCGCTGATCTCGGCGCAGGGCACCGGAGCCGGGGTGACCAAGAGCCTGGCGTATTCGTTTGCGATCTCGTTGGCCTACCCGCTGGCGCCATTGCTGTTGCTGCGTTCTGCGCAGCGCTGGGAAAACAAATGGCAGATCACCGCATCGGCGCTGGGCGCTGTTCTGTTCGGTGGGTTGTTCGCGTTGCAGCATCACGCCGTCGGCATGGTGCTGTGCGGGGCGATGGTCGCGTTCTGCAACGCGTGGATGAGCTTCGCCTATCACGGCTATCAGGCGGAGCTGTTCCCGACCGGCTTGCGTGCACGTGCAGTGGGCTTGTGCTATTCCTTCAGTCGCCTCTCCACGGCAGTGAGCAGCGTGCTGATCGGCTGGTTGCTGACGCAGGTTGGCAGCCATGGCGTGCTGGCCTTCATCGCGCTCAGCATGTCGATCGTGGCGAGCGTGATTGCGGTGTTCGGCCCACGCACGCGCAATCGTGCACTGGAAGACATTGCAGGTGAGTACGGATGAGGAAACGCCTGCGGAACGCCAGGCGTGTAAGCCATCCCGCTGCGTGGGGTTTAGCGCACGTCGGTGCGTGCATGACAACGGTCTCGATTCTGTCAGCAATAGCGGATCAGTGAGCAGCCGGCGGATCTGATCCGCCACCTCTCTGTCCCCACAGGCCGGTGCACCGCCCCCGCCCCCTGGTCGAACCCCCGACCGGTTGCCAGCCGATGATGCGTCATCGCGCGCCGAGCATCGCCGCCAGTTCCGCTGTGCCGGCATGCCCCCGTTCAAGAGGTGCGCTGCCCAGTGTTACCGTGCGGTCTGCCACCGCGGCCAGGCTAGTGCGATGCGACACCACCACCAGCACGCTCTGCGGTAGGCGTGCGCGCAGGGTGCTCAGCACCCGATGTTCGGCATCGGCATCCAGGGCGCTGGTCGCTTCATCCAGGACGGCCAGCGTCGGCCGACGCAGCAATACCTGCGCCAGCAGCAAACGTTGCAACTCGCCGCCGGACAGGCGCCCGCCCTGCGCATGAATCGGCGTGTCCAGACCTCGCGCATCGCGCTGCAGCCGTGCACACATGCCGACATCTGCAAGCACCTCCCACATGCGTGCGTCAGAGGCACCGGGCAACGCCCACTGCAGGCATTCGCGCACTGTGTGCTGCCACGGGCGCACGCCCTGGCCGATGTAGGCGCTGTGTCGCACCAGATGTCGATATGCGGAGAATGTCAGCCAACGTCCGCCCATGTGCGCCCCGAACTGCGCCGGCGGCGTCTGGCCGGAGAGCACATCCATCAGACTGCTCTTGCCCACGCCGGAGGCACCGACCACCAGGGTCATCTGACCTGGCACCAGCAATATCGATTCGATCGCGAGTTGGGGCAGCGGCAGCGCCAGCCCGATGTGTTCGATATGCAGCGCGGCCGGCAATGGTTCGGCCATTTCTTCCGGAACGTGCACGCGCGCAGCGCCCAGGTCGACATAGCGGCGCCACAGCTGCAGCGCCGGCCACGCCGAACGCAATTGCTGAACGCTCTGCCGCGTGGTGACCAGGTACGGCAACAGACGGCCGAGCAACAGACTGACGGCGATCAGCGCAGCACGATCGCCGCCCTGCCATCGATTGGCCAGCACCAGGATGCCGGCGATGGCGACCACCGCGGTGATTTCCAGCAGCAGGCGGCTGCCGGCAACCAATGCTTGCTGCTGCGCATACCCGTGCCCCAGTCGCGCCGAAATGCACTCGTAATGGCGGGTTTCGAGATCTTCGCGCTGAAACGAGCGTACGTGGCGCAAACGACGCGGGAAATCTTCGCTCAGCCAGAACAGCTGCGTCATGTCCGCCACATACGCGCGGCTGATGCGTGCCTGTGCGTGACTGCTGGAGAAGCGCAGACCCCACCATGCCAGCACCGCCAGCAATGGGGTGGTGATCAACAGCCCAGGTGCGATCAGCACCGCGATGCACACGCTCACCAGCGCAGTGATGGCCGCCACCAGCAGCTGCAGAACGGCGCTGAAGCCTTGCGTGGCGATCTCGATGTTGTACGTGAGCACGTTGGCGATTTCTGCCGAGCTGGCCCCGGACAAGGCCGGCAATGGCGCATCGATCAACGCCGCATGCACGCGTCCGCGCAGACCGATGGCATAGCGGCTGGTCAGCTGCGCGGCCAGCCGTGCGCTCTGCCAGCGCAGCGCGGCAAACAACAGGCTCACTGCAATGAACACGCCCGCCTGCATCGCCAGCCCGCCCGGCAAGGCCAGGCGATAGCCTGCCAGCTGCACGCTGTGGCCTGGTTGCACCAGCGGCAGCAGGCACACCGCCACCACGCTGCCGGCCAACGCGGCAGCCAGCGATAACGCGACGTAAAGTGCAATCGTCGGCATGTCTGTCGGCACCAGAGTGCTCGCGAACCGGAGCAATGCAGCGCGCATGCGCTGGCCGGCTGTCATCGCCGGCCGCTCATCCGTGCGCAACATGCAGGCGCCAGTGCGCAAGGAGGGTCTGCGGGCCGGTGGCGTTCCAGGACGCTTGCATGCAGCCACTCATTGCAACAGCTGCAGCAGCGCCTCCACCGAGGCCTGCGGATGCGTGCCACGGTGCAAGGTGAACATGCCGATGCGCTGCACCTGTTCGACAAAGCGCTGCCAGCCGGGCTGACCGGCGGCGTACGGTTGATCGTGGGCCAGGCAGGCGGCGATTTGCTCGCCAGGCACCGCGACCAGGCGCGGTGCAGATGCGATGGCAGGCGACCTGGACACCATCACGACCGCACGCAACTGCATGGGCTTGGACGCGAGATGCGCGTGGCGATGGCGGAGATCGACCTCGAATTTTTCGACGCCGCTGCGGCGCCGGATCACCGGCGATGCGCTGATCCACGCGCGCGTGGGCGGGTCGACCAGTCCCAGCGCTTCGGCACGCAGGTGCAGGAAATTGGCCACGCCGGTGGTGAGCAGGCTATCGGGCGCCACAAAGACACCGTCTTCGGCGACAAAGTCCAGGCCATGCAACAGGCTGTGCAAGGCCAAGGTCGATTTGCCCGCACCGCTAGCGCCAAGCAGCAACACGCTGCGTCCGCATCGACCCACGCACGCGCCATGCAACGGCACCAGCCCAAGGCCACGCGCAGCCAGCAGGAATACTGCGAATTCGATCAGTTCATACCGCACGTGATACGCGTGGGTAAGCATGTCCTCGGACACCACCACCATCGCGCGGCGCTGCGGCACCGACGCCATCAGGTAATTGCAGGCATCCATGACGCCGCACAGCAGGCCGCCGCTGGCGTGCGTGCGCACAGGTGGCGGCTCGGCATCGGTGCGGCCCGGCGCACGCGGCAGCAGGTCCAGCGTGACATGAAATTCCGCAGCGCCCGGCAATCGATGCGCGGGCAACCCCGCGTAGGCGGCATCGACAAGCGCCAGCAGTGCCTCGCTATCGCTCTGGAAATGGAACAGCGCGCCGAGAATCTGCCGGCGCACGCCCAGGCGCCGCGGGCGGTGCTCGCCGAACGGATCTGCCGCCACTGCGGTCTCTGCTGCGATGGCGGCGAAGCCATCGCTCAGCGGCGTGTGTTTTGCCCATGCAGCCGACTGCGGCATGCCTTCATCCGATGCGCCGAATCCGCCGATGTGTGCTGCTTTTCTGCAGAAAGGTTGCATCGCCCAAGCCGTGCCCGCACGCAACGCGGCGCAACCAAAGCCGCCTGCATGCGCACCTACTGCCGAGCCGAACGCCGGCGTCTGCGCACGCCGTTGCTGCGCCCACCTGGCGAGAGAACGAGAGCCTTGTGCAGATGGTAAAGATCCAGGTCAGTCATGCGTATTTCCTGCGTTACGACCCCAAGCAATGGGAGCGCGGCAAGCCCTATCCACCGTTGGCGACGCTGCAGGTCGCAGCGCTGCTGCGCGAGCGTGGGCATGCAGTAAGCCTGTTCGATGCGATGCTGGCCAACGATGTGGAGGACTACACCGCTGCACTGTGCGCGGCGCAGCCGGATCTGGTGGTGTTCTACGAAGACAACTTCAACTTCCTCACCAAGATGTGCCTGAGCCGGATGCGCGAGGCCGCCTGCCGCATGATCGGGCAGGCCCGCGCCGCCGGCTGCCGCGTGATGGTGGCCGGCTCGGATGCGTCCGACAATCCGGATGCGTTCCTGGCCGCAGGCGCGCATGCGGTGTTGATCGGCGAAGGCATCGCCCCGTTGATCTCTTTGCTCGAGCGCATCGAAGCGAAGCCGGATGTCACCACCGAACACTGGCTGTCGGGGGTTGCGCAAATCGCCACCAGCCAGCCTGCGGCAATGCGCATACATCCCGGCGCGCAACCACCGGACGCACGCCTGAGCGGCCTGCCGGCATGGGACCTGGTCGACATGCCGCGCTACCGGCGCTTCTGGCAACAACGGCATGGCCATTTCAGCTTGAACATGGCCGCCTCGCGCGGTTGCCCGTTCCGTTGCAACTGGTGCGCCAAGCCGATCTGGGGCAATCACTACAAGCGCCGTGGCGCCGAAGAGGTGGCCGCAGAAATGATTCACCTCAAACGCAGTTATCGGCCCGACCATATCTGGATGGCCGACGACATCTTCGGCTTCCATATCGATTGGGTGGAGACCTTTGCGCAGCAACTGAGCGATGCCGATGGCGCGATTCCATTCACCATCCAGACCCGCGCCGACCTTGCCAGCGAACGCATGGCCGCAGCGCTGGCGCGCGCCGGTTGCGTGGAGGCCTGGATCGGTGCGGAAAGCGGCAGCCAGCGCATTCTGGACAAGATGACCAAGGGCACCCGGGTCGGCGAGGTCATCGCCGCGCGTGAGCGCCTGGGGACGCAGGGCATCCGCGTGGGCTTCTTCATCCAGCTGGGCTATCTGGGCGAGGAACTCGAGGACATCCTGGCCACGCGCGCACTGGTGACGCAGGCCAATCCGGACATCGTCGGCGTCAGTGTGTCGTATCCCCTGCCCGGCACCAAGTTCTACGAAGAAGTGAAGAATCAGCTGGGCAGCAAGACGCATTGGCAGGATAGCGACGACCTGGCGATGATGTTCCGTGGCGCGTACGACTCCGAGTTCTATCGCGCCGTCCGCGATCTGCTGCACACGCAGGTCGATCTGCAACAGGCGCGTGCTGCGATGACGGCCGATGCGTTCGCGCAGGCATCGGACCAACTGGAAGCACGCTGGTCTGCCTTGATCGCCAGTGAAACCCGGCACCGCAGCGAGCCGATGCCCCCCAGTGCTGCACGTCAGCCACGGCAACTGAGCACCGTCCTGGTGGGCTAGTGCTCGATCGTTCCCACACCGTCCCTTCGACACCTTGCCTGACCGGACCCACGCGCATGCAGCCTTCCCTTCGCACCATCAAGCACCGCCTGCAGACGGCGACCGAACGGCTGGCTCTGGAACTGGCCCAGCCGGGCGATGCATTGCCGCAGTGGGACCGGCTGCAGTGGCAGCTGGCGGCCGCGGCGGCGGCCGCGCACGGCGTTTCGCCATTGTTGCAGCGCCGCTCGTTGTGGAAGAACGCCGAATGGAATGCCTTCCTGGGCGAACAGCGCAACCATGTCGAAGACCGCCATCGGCGTATCGCGCTGCTGCTGACACATATCGATGCCGCTGCGCGCAGTGCCGGCGTCGCGCTGGTGGGATTGAAAGGGACCGCATTGCATCGGCTGGGTGTGTATCTGCCTGGCGATCGGCCAATGGCCGATATCGATCTGCTGGTGGAACCCGACGACGCGCCTGCAGCGGCGGCGCTGTTGTGCGCACTGGGCTATGTCGCCTCCTTCGAGCAGTGGAAGCACCAGGTATTCAAGCCGCAGCAGGGCAAGGCGGTGGCCGGGCTGGGCGAACACCGCGATGCGCCGATCAATATCGAGCTGCACACGCGCATCCAGGAACGTCTGCCGGTGAGCAGCGTGGAGATCACTGCACGCATCCGGCCGGAGCGCCCACAACCGGGCTTGAACCCTTACCCATCGATCGGCGCGTTGATGTGTCATTTGCTGCTGCATGCGGCCGGCGGCATCTGCCACCGCACCATTCGCCTGATGCATCTGCATGATCTTGCCTTGCTGGCAACGCGCATGGGCCCGCGCGATTGGGAGCAATTGTGGGAAGACAGCGCCATGCCGCCATGGTGGGCGTTGCCGCCACTGCTGTTGCTGCAGCGCTATTACCGCGCCGTGGTGCCGGCCGCCGTGATGGCGCGCCTGCAGGCTGATTGTCCTGCGCTGCTGCGCATGCGTGCAGCCAGGCAAACGCTCACCGCCGCATCGTGCTCGAACCTGTGGTTATCGGCGCTGCCTGGCATCGAATGGTCGCGCTCGTTAAACGAAGCGCGACAGTATCTGCACAGCCGTGTGGTGCCTTCGGCAGAAAGCCGCAAGGAGCGCGCGGACATGCTGCAGACCCAGTTATGGCTGCAGGATCAGCCGTGGGTGCGCCACACCCAGGCGCGCCGCCTGGTGACGCGCCTGACCAGGCCGGTGCCGCGCACGGACATGTTGTACGTGGTGCGTGCGGCACTGGATGGCTATCTGCAGCCGGCGTGAGCCAGCACGTGAGGGTTCCGCAGGCGCCATCCGCAGCCTTCAAACGGTGAGTGCAAGGGCGCTGCGAACAACTCGCTGCGTTGCCACGCGCGTCAGCGCACTCGGCGCATTGGTCGCTGATCGCACAACTGGCGATACGACTGCTCGAACAGGCGCGTGGTCAGTGCAGCATCTTCGCGGACGGCGCGGCACTGCGCCGCCCAGGCAAGACGCAAGCGCAGTTCGTCGTCGCCGAGGACCTGGCGGATGGCCTCTGCCATTCCGGCCCAGTCGCCCGGCGGCACCGCCAATGCGCAGACAGGGGCCCACTCGACCAGATGCCCGACCGCAGTTCCCACCGTAGGAACCCCTGCAACGGCAGCTTCCAGCAGCACGAGCGGCCCGGCTTCGTGCAGCGAGGACAGCACCAGCAGATCGGCCGACAGCATGATCGGACGCAATTCGCGCTGGGTCTTGAAACCGAGAAAACGCACCTGCTGCTGCAAGCCGAGCTGCTGCACCAGGCGCTGCATGGCACCGCCCAGCGTGTCGACGCCCACCATGTCCAGGGTGAAGGCAACGCCGGCGCGCTTGAGTGCGGCCATTGCCTGCAACAAGGTGGTCTGATCCTTGACCGGATTGAGGCTTGCCACATGCAGCAGGCGCGCGGTCGGCCCGGTGCGGGCGCGCGGCGCTGCAGGCGGCCAGGCGCGCAGATCCACGCCTAGCGGCACGCGTTGCGCAGCGATGCCCAGCGCCTGCAGCGAATCGATAATGGGCGCGCTGGCAGCCGTTACCTGATCGGCAAGCCGCAGGATCACCGCCTCGCGCAGACGCCCGCGCCATTTGCGGCGGCCGCCATAATCGATGCGATGCAAGGCGACCAGCTCGCCGCCGGCGATATGCACCATGCTGGGACGGCGCAACAGCGTGGCGGCGATCACCGCGATCAAACTGCAATAGCCGGAAAAAATCGCCTGAATCACAGCGAACGGTGCGCGCCTGTGCTCATCGCAGATGGCGGCGATGGCGCGCAGCCGCGTGCGACGCGCGCCGATGTTATGCACCGTGGCACCGCGCAGGCGCCAGATGCCTGGTTGCGGCTCTTGATGCAGCACGAACACGTGCACCTCATGGTTGCGTGCCAGCCACTCGATCAAGGTCAGGAATACCGGAATCACCCGGACTTCCCCGCTACGATCCACACCACCTGGCACCACCAATGCCAGCTTCATGCGGTGCGCTCCGGCGGGGTCGTGCGAAGTTGCGTATAAGCCTGCGCCCAGCGCCGGCCCACTGCGGCAAACGACAGGCGCGCCTCGAAATGGGCACGCACCTGTGCCCGCGAGGGACGTTGCCGGCTGACGCGCAACAACAGTTCCGACAATGCCGATGCATCGCCGACCGGCCACAACTGGCCCACTGCGCCGTCATCGCTGAGCGCACGAAACGACGGAATGGCCGTCAGCAGCGGCAGGCAGCCGCAGGCATAGGCTTCCAGTGCGGCATAACCGCAACTTTCTGCATGGCTGGCAGAAACGAAGACGTCCGCCGCACGCAGCAGCTCCTGCACGCGTGCGTGCCCGACCTTGCCGAGCAAGTGCACGCATCTGGCCAGCTGCGGGTCGGCGCGCAAGCGCTGCTGCACCTGCGCCATCAGTGGCGCCTGATCGAACACGCACCATAACCGCAGACCGGGCAACAGACGCGCAGCGGTGGCCACCGCATCGAGCACACAGAGCGGGTCCTTGGCTGGACTGAAATGGCCGATCCATACCACGCAGGGGTCGCCGTGCACGCGGGTCTGCTCGCGTGCCTGCAATCGGTCGCCAGGGGTGAAGCGGCTGCTGGATTCGGGGATGGCAAACAGCTGCGTGCTGCGGCCAAACAGGCGCGCGCGCACGAACGGCTGCGCCAGTTCCAACGAGGTGAAGGCGATGCCGGCTGCGGCGGCGTAGCGTGCGCGCCACAGGCTTCTGGCCCACCAGCGTGGCGGCCGGTTGGCATGATCCTGCAGCAGGATCGGCAGCTGCGGCAACAGGCGCGCCAGACGCCGCGCGTCGCCGGCGAATTCCAGACCATGCACATGCAGCACATCGACATCGATCTCGTGCAGCAATGCGGCAAGCGCACGGGCACGGACTGCGCTGCCACGCTGGTGCAGATCGGCGAAGCGATAGTCCACGCACTGGCGGCGTAGCCGGGTATTCAAGGCGGAGGCCTGGATCACCGACACCTGCACGCCAGCACTGGCGACAGCTTCGGCGATGTCTGCCAACGTTGGCCAATGCGCGAACACCTGCTCCACGCTCAGGCCATCGGGCGTGGGAACCAGATTCAGGTGTGCGACGTGCAGGCTCATAGGGCCGGCAGCGCGTGGATGGCGATCGACGCAACGTCGCTGCCGTGTGCCGCTGCGACCGCAGCGTGCCACTGACCGGCAGCGCCCAACGCACAGACAGCCGCTGCGGTGTGCAGGATCTTGCTCACGCGATCCGTCGCAGCCGTAGCACCAGCGCAACCGGCACCTGCAACGCCATCTGGTCGAAACGCGCGCCGGCCGGGATATCCGCAGGGTCCAGCATCGGCTCGGACACGGCTTGGATCGCGAACCCGAGTGCGGTGCATGCCGAATGCCAGTGGCTATAGAGATGCTGGGTGTGGCGGACCGCGTAGTGCTGCCCATCGGCCTTGAAGTCGCGCCGCCAGCCCAATGCGTGGCCGATCGGGTGGACGTCGCTGCACAGCACGATGCCGCCCACGCGGGTGACGCGATGCAGTTCTTCCAGCGCCGGCCACAGCTGTTGCAGGTGCCCCAGCACCAGACCGCACACGCTCAGGTCGGTCACCGTATCGGCCAACGGCAAATGATCCAGGCTGCCTTGTTGCAAAACGATGCGTGCGGCCGGCCAGTCCCGTGCGAGCTCGGCACCGGCACGGTGCAGCATCTGCGGCGACAGGTCGACACCGGTCACTTGCCGGGCGCCACGGCGCAGTGCGTGCAGCATGTAGCGGCCGCTGCCGCAGCCGGCGTCCAGCACGTGCTGGCCCTGCAGGCTGGACGGCATCAATGCGAGCATGGCGCGCTCTTCGGCCAGCATCACCGGGTTGTGCGCGTGCGGTGGATACGCCTGCGCCCACAGTGCGTACGCAGCAGCGGGCTCGAGCACCGGCACTGCGCTCATGAAAGCGCTCCGTTGGCAGCGAGCGCGTGGGTAACCTGCGCGGTGTCCTGCGCCGGCCGCTCCTGCGTTAAAAGCTCAAGACCGGGTTCGAGCGCCAGCACCGCCGGGTCGGCCAGCGTGGCATCGAGCAATTTGGGGCGTCCGTCCAGCAACACCGGCACGGTCCGGATGCCGGCCGCGTCGAACCACGGCGCAAAATCCGGATCGGCAACGCGCGGCTTGCCATCGCGAATCACCGCACGCAAGTCGCTGCGCGTGCAACCGATGATGCTGCTGGCAGGCTCGCCGCCGCGGTCGCGCACGATCAACACATCTGCATTGGCTCCAGGCGCGATACGCCCACGCGTTGCCATGCGCAGGATACGCGCGCAGTCACTGGTGACCATGCCAAGCAGTTGGTCCGGTGCCAGTCCGCTCTGGCTGGCGATCTGCAGTTCTTCCAACAGGTCGCGCGCGCCGCTGATGCGCGAATCGTTGCCCAGCGCCAGCCGGCCGGCCATGCACAAACGCCACGGATCGAGCGTGCGCCCGAGCAGCGCCTGATTGCTGGACGGACACCACACCACGGCTGCGCCACGCGCGATCACCCGCTCGACATCCTGCTCACCCATGCCTACGCCGTGGATCAACACCGTGTTGGCGGCCAGGCAGCCGAGCCGGTCGAGTTCATCGAGCTCGGCACGCGCCACCGCATCGGTGCCTTCGGCCAGATGGATCATCCAGGGATGCGCTGCCGGGGTTGCGGCAAAGCTGCCTTGTACGGGCGGGCCGTAGCCCGCCCACCCCAACGCGTAGCTCCAGCCGAAGTCGCGCAGCAGGCTCACCGGGAAATTCGCTTCGTCCAGCGCGGCGTGCCACGGGTCGTGCTGGGCCACGCAGGTGACGCCGGCCAACAGGTTCTTCAAACCGCCATGGCGCAGCCGTACCGCCTTGGGCACGCGTAGTGCGGCGGCGACGTCCGGGTGATGAAAATGCGCCTGAAATGCCTCGATCCATGCGTAGCTATTGCGAAACGGTGCGGCCTGCGGCAGCGGCGGCACGCAGTTGACCTGCAGGTGCTCGTGCGCATTGATCAGGCCCGGCGCCAGCACATGCCCTTGCAGATCCAGGCGCACGGTGCCGGTGCCGAGCGTGCCGCCGAAGCGCCCCGCGCGGATCGCTACCGCGGCACGCGACGGACCGGCCTGGGTGATCGCACGTGCGCCTTGCAGGCAGACATCGGCCATGGCCATCGACCGCTCCACTCAGCGCTTGCGCATTACGAT
Source organism: Xanthomonas sp. D-99 (assembly GCF_017746145.1). Taxonomy (NCBI): domain Bacteria; kingdom Pseudomonadati; phylum Pseudomonadota; class Gammaproteobacteria; order Lysobacterales; family Lysobacteraceae; genus Xanthomonas; species Xanthomonas sp. D-99. The sequence continues at coordinate 89,906 of NZ_JAGHWU010000020.1, forward strand.
CAGAAAGTGATCGCCCATGTCGCGCAGCAGCGGCAACCCGCCCCAGCGGTCGTCACAGCGGCCCAGGCGCTCGGACAGGCGTGGATTGCGTTCGCAAAACTCCACCAGATACGGCGGCGGCAGGAACAGGCTCAGGGCGCGGTAGCTGTCCAGCACGAAATGCGTCTGGAATGCGCGGTAGAACTCGCGCGGCAGGTGGTACCAGGTCCAGATGGTGTGGCCGTTCATGCCCACCGCGATCGCCCCTTTGGCGGCACGCACCGCCGCGCGTCTGAAGCGCCCGCGCAAGGCGTAATGACCGATTTCCCACGGACAGATCCGCCCGATTACCGAAAACACCAGGCAGCCGTCCGGGCGCAGCAGGCGCGCGCATTGCGCGGCGACGGCCGGCAGATCCGGCGCGCAATTGAGCGGGCCGAAGTTGGAGTACATGCCATCGAAGCTGCCTTCCAGCCGATCGAGTTGCTGGATGCCGACATGCGCGGTAGCGAGGCGTTCTTGCAGACCGTGCGTGGCAGCACGCTGGCGGGTGCGCTCGACCATTGCCGGCGACCAGTCGGTCGCCAGCACGGAATATCCGCGGCGCGCGAATTCGCCAGCATCCAGGCCGGTACCGCAGCCCAGATCGACCAGCCGCGACCCTACCGGCAACTCGCTCGCCACCGTGTCCCACAGCGTGGTGCGCATGCGCTGGATCAGCGCGTTGTTGCCGCGGGGACCATCGTAGTCGGGAGCAACGCTGTCGAACGCACGTTGCGTTTCCAGTAGCTGCTCCGGCGCGACCGTGCCGCCCCGGGCCGCATGCTCACTGATTGACGACATGCGCAGCCTCCCGGACCCGTCCTGTTGTTTTCACCACGCTCTCCGGTCGCAACGCCACCAGTGCGGCATCGCTTGATAGACCCGTGAGTGCGCGGTGTTGCCAGTTTGGTTGCAGCGTGGCGACCGCCGGTCGCGCTGGCTCAGGCGATCACACCCAACAGGCAGGCATTGGCTCAACGCGCCGCATGCGATGTGCGCCCCGACGTTCGCTCTCGTATCGCCTGGGGCCTGCTGCTTGCGCAAACTCAATCCCCCCTGCATGCGCCGCTACCCACTGCAGCCCTCATGCGCCAGCGTGTGCAGGAGCCCGCGCACGACGACGTATCGCATTGCGTAGCACCGCGACCAGCACGCCCAGTCCCGCCCCGGCCAGCAGGCCCCCCGCCCAGGCGGTGACCGCATTTGGAAAGGCCTGGCGGTCGGGCACATACAGCGGCCACGCCAGCGAGGTCTGGTAGGTGTAGCGCCTGGTGAGGCGGGCAACAAGATCGTCGCGCTCGCTCTTCAAGGCGCGAATCGTGGTGTTGCTGTCGGTGAGCAACACGCCCGCCAGTACCTGCGTTGGCGTGGCCGAAGACGCCCCCTGCCCGGCCTGCCACTGCCGCTGTAACTGCTCGCGGTTGGTGGTGGCCGCGCGCAGATCCTCGCTCAAGCCTTGCAGGCGGGCGCGCGCAAGATCGAGCGCAGCTGCGTGGGTGTCGCCGTGCAGCATCTGCAGTTGGCTCACGGTGGCCATGGCCAGCGTGCGCGCCTGCTGCGCCGATTCCGCGCGGATCGTCACACCGATCAGATTGGCGTACGGGTCGGGATCCGGCTTCAGGCTGCCGCGATACAGCTGCGCGGCGCGGCTATCGAGCGGCACCTGCGCCCGACGCAACACCGCATCCTGAAACAGCCGCGTTTTCATGCGATCGATCACCCGCTGGAACGGTTCGACCTTGGGGTCGCGGCCAGCAGGGGTCGGGCCGATTTCGCCAACCTGGATCCACGCGGTGGCCTCCCATTGCGGTCTGGCCAGGCGTGTAAAAGCGAAGGTCAGGCCCAGCACCACCACCAGCGCTGCCACTGCCCAGCGCCGTTCCCGGCGCAGGATACGCCACAGGTCGATCAGATAGATTTCGTCGTGTTGATGCATGGGCGCGGCTCTGCAACGGGGGCGATAAGGGGCGTGCTGCACGCTCACGCGGCAGACGGATGTGGGGACAGCCGGTTGGGCAACAGCACCGTGCAGGCATGCAGCACCAGGCACAGCGCGATGAAGCCGAAGTTGGTCCAGGTGAACGCCTGTGGCGCGAACGGCGACATCAGGCAGGCATAGGCGATGCGCAGGAAGATCAGCACATGAAAGATCGACAGCGAGCCATTGAGCCGCCGTACGCTCCACACCAACCCGGCATACAAGGCCAACATCGCAAGCAGGGCACCGGCAGCGCCCCACGCCATCAAGAACGGAAAGAACTCGGTGCCCACATTGATGTTGGGCGCATCCAGCGGAATGCTGGTGCCGGCGGTGGCAATCGAACCAGTGAACGGCACCAGTTGATTGACCAGGAAGCTGGCGTTGACGTAGCCCTTGGCCAGCATCGCCCCGAAGTTATACGGCCCGGCGCTGATGTAGAGCAGCAACCATTGCACGCCCTGCGGCATGGCACGGTAGAACGCGCTGAACGGCAACGCCACGGTGGCCAGGGAACCGGAGCGCAACGCGCCAAGGATCGAAAACACGCCACCGCCGGCCATCACGAGCAGGCCAATGGTCTTCCACGGCAGCCGACGCGCCGGGTCGCGCCGCAACAGCATGACCAGCACGAACGAGAACAAGCCGGCGAAGATGCGGTTGCGATCGATCACCACGATCGGGAACACCAATCCCAACGTCAGCATCGCCGCACGCAACCCACGATGGCGCACGCACAGCAGGGCGATCGGCGGCAGGATCCAGCACATATTGGAGATGTGCCGCACATGCGCACGCAGCGGGCTCAAGGTAGCGTACGAGGTGGGATCGCTGAACAACGGAATCGGAAACAGCACCACATCGGCGATGCAGAACATCGTCACCGTCGCGGCCAGTCCCATCGCCAGAAAGGCATCGCGGGTACCGGGGTAACGGTAGTGGCGAAAGCGCTCGACCGACGGCACCTGTGTGCGTAGCAGCGCGTCGAGCGCGAAGGTGGCCGCTGCCGCAAGCGCCAGCAGCACGATGCCTTTCAGGTAGGCGTGGGGTAGCGCATAGGTCAGCCACGTCAACGCGCAGCTAAGCAACATGGGCAATGCCAGATAGGTCGCCGGACGGCGCAACAGCATGCTCATGCAGGCTCGGCCCCGCGCGCGACGCGTTTTGGACGCCATCTGGCAGGCAGCGACAAGCATGCGTAGACCACGAGATGCACGGCCACCCGGTGCGGCCGGCGCCGCAGAAATTCCACCTTGGCAGCGATGTAATGCGCCTGCGCATGCAGCAGCGTGCGATCGGGCTCATCGAACAACGGTGCGCAGCGCAATGCCACGTGCCGCGACTCGCGCAGGTTGGCGATGCGCGCCGGCACATTCGCGGTCTTGCTGAGGTTGTTGCCATGCAAGCGATAGGCGCATACCGGCAAATCGATGAAACCCAGCGCATTTCCCGCAACCAGGCGCAGGAAGAAATCCCAGTCTTCGATTCGTAGCGACTCGTCCCACCCCCTGCACGCGCGCAAAGCGCTGCGCCGTAGCAGTGCCACGGCGCCACTGACTGCCCACTGCCGTATCACTGCACGCCGGATGCCGGATTCGGAGCGATACAGATCCTTGTCAACCCGGTGCAGATCGCGCATGGCGCTGCCATGCAGCAACTGGCCATGCGCATCGACCACGCAGGCATCGCCGATCACCGCAAGTTTTTGCGGATGTCCGCGCAGATAGCGCACCTGCGCATCCAGCCCGCCGGGCAACAAATAGTCGTCGCTTGCGCCAAGCCGTAGATATTCTCCCCGCGCACGCAATGCCAGCTCGTTGAGCGTGGCGGCCAGTCCCCGATTCTCGCGTTGCACGAAGTGCACCGGTAGCCGATGCCCATGATCGCTGATCCACTGGCTGATCCTTTCGCCGGTGGCATCGCTGGAGCCATCGTCGATGATCACGATCTCCTTGCATGGATACGGGTCTTCCAGGACGCTATCCAGGCAACGCTGCACGAAGCGCGCATGGTTGAACGCCGGAATCAGCACCGACACCAGCGGCCAGCGTGCATGTGCCTGATCGTTCATGCCGCCCGTTCCAGATAGCGCCGCACCACCACGATGTTGAACAACAGATACAGCACGTAGTTGGCGGCAAAGGCATGCATCGCGCCGATCAGCCCGAACCGCGCGGTGAACACGTACACCAGCGCCAGATAGCTCGCTGCGAACACGCATTCGGAGATCACGAACAGCCGTGTCATCGCCTTGGCGAGCATCACGTATGACAGGATGAACGCCGCGATCTTGATCACGTCTCCCAGCAGCTGTAGGCCGTACAAGGGCGCCGCAGCGGAAAATTGGGGATCGAACAGGAGCCAGGTCACCCAATCGCGGCATACATAGACGCCCAGCGCCGCCACGATCACCGCCGGCATGACGTGGCGATACGCGCTGCGCAGCTCGCTGCCCAGCCCCGAAGCGCCTTGCAGCGACGCAAGCTTGGGCAGGTAGTACACGTTGATGGCGGTGGTGAAGAACAGCAGATAGGCATCGGAGACCCGGCTTACCGCCTGCCAGTAGCCCACTTGCTCCCAGCCGAACCGCAGCGCCAGATGATTGCGCACCACGATGGTCACCAGCTGCGGCATCAGTGTCGAGGTGAGCGTCATCAGCGAAAATGCCGCCAGCCGACGGGTCATCTGCGCGTCAAAGCGCATCCGCCACATTGCGGGCTGAAAATAGGGGCTACGCCGCAGCGCCGGGACCGCCGCCAGCAGCCACAGGACCTGCCCCAGGACCAGCGCCAGCAGCGCCCCATGTAATTGCGCCCGGCTGGAGAGCCACGCCACCAAGGCAACGCTCAGCACGGCGCCTGTCACGTGCACGAAGGCGAGCCGTCGCACATCCATGAAGCCGTTGATCAGCGCCAGTATGTAATTGAGCAGTGCGATTCCCAGCTGCGCGATCGCCAGCACGCAGATCAGCGGGCGATAGCTCGCATCGCCCAACAGGCGCTCGGCAATCGCTCCACTGAACACCATCGCCAGCAGCGCGATCACGCAGGCCGCGCAGAATGCGTACCACAGCGCCGCACTCAGCAGGCGCGCCAATGCGGGGGCGTCGTTGCGGTACTGCGCCACATACCTGACGATGCCGGCACTGATGCCGCCACCGGCCAATACCGCCAGCACCGACATCAGGTTGAGGAACTGGCCAAGCCGCCCCACGCCCTGCGGCCCGGCATAGACGGCGACCAGCTTGACCACCACCAATGCCGCCAGCAGTTTGGCCAGCGTCGCAACGCCGGTGTAGGCGCTGCTGCGCACGAGATTCATGTGTTGCTGCCGAACGATTGACAGGACGCGATCACATGCGCAACTGCTGCATCGTCCAGCGCCGGCCCCATCGGCAGGCTCAGTACTTCCCGATGCAGCTGTTCGCTCAGCGGCAGGCAGGCCTCGCCCAAAGTGGCGTATGCCGGCTGCCGGTGCGGCGGCACCGGGTAATGAATCTGCGTGTGGATGCCCTGCCGCAACAGATGTGCCTGCAGGGCATCGCGCTGCAGGCTGCGTACCACGAACAGATGCCAGACGTGCTGTTGCTCGGCCACCGGCGCGGGCAGCACGATCAGCGGGTTGCAGATACCGTGCAGATACCGCCGTGCCACTGCACGCCGCAACGCGATCTCGTCCTCCAGATAGCCCAGCTTGACGCGCAGGAACGCAGCCTGCATTTCATCCAGACGCGAGTTCCCCCCCTGGCAGAGATGGTGATACTTCACTTCCGAGCCGTAGTTACGCAGCGCGCGAATGCGCTCGGCCAGACATGCATCCGACGTCGTGACTGCGCCGCCATCGCCCAATGCACCCAGGTTCTTGGTCGGGAAGAAACTAAAGGCCGCCGCATCGCCGAAGGCACCGGCGCGCTGCCCCTGTGCGCTTGCCCCATGCGCTTGCGCGGCATCCTCGATCAGCAGCAGGCCGTAGCGATGGGCCAGGGTCTGCAGGGCCTGCATCTGGGCCAATTGCCCATACAGGTGCACTGCCATGATGGCGCGTGTGCGTGGCCCGATCGCCTTTTCCACCCTTGACGGGTCAATGTTGAAAGTGACCGGGTCCGGCTCGACCGGCACCAGCACCAGATGGTTCTGGCTGATCGCCAGAAACGTCGCGATGAAGGTGTTGGCCGGCACGATGATTTCGTCGCCTTCGCGCAACACCCCCAGCTCACGGTAGCCGCGCAGGATCAACCCCAGCGCATCCAGCCCATTGCCCACGCCGACCGCATGCGTGGTGCCGCAATAACTGGCGAACTCTTCTTCGAAGGCGGCCAGCTCTTGACCGAGCACATACCAGCCGGCATCGATCACACGTGCCGCTGCGGTTTTTAGCTCATCCGCATAGCGCGCATTGACTGCACGCAAATCCAGGAAAGGTACATCCATTACATCAACCATCGATAAACATCCTGTACCACGGCGCGCGCGCCGAAGCGTTCCTTTTGTTCCACCAGGCCTTCGTTGAGTACCTGCCCGCCCTGTTCGGTGGAGATGCCGAAGCTGAAATACTCGCGCTGCGCATAGACATCGGTGATGAGCTCGGCCAGCAGCAGGCTCAACGCATCCAACTGGCGGCCCTGCTCGGAGACCGCCAGGTATTGGGTATGCACACAGCGGCCAAAGTCGAAGACCAACGCGGCGGCGACCAATTGCCCGTCAGCGCGCGCTTCATGCAACACGATCTGCTGCGCAAACCGGCGTTGCAGCAGTGCAAGCTCATCCAGCCGATGCGTCGGTGCCACGCCATGCCGCTGCAGGACCTGGGTCAGCAGCGCATGAAATCCATCGAGCTGGGTCCCGCGCCGGATCTGTACCCCGGCCTTGCGCGCCTTGGCAATGGAACGCCGCCGCTCGGCGCTGAATGCAGGCCGCTCGCGTAGCGCAATCACCGACGACAAATCGCGCCGGCAGAGCTGCGCGCCAAGCCGATGCAGTGCGTACAGCTCTTCTTCGGCCGGGTACGCATGAAAGATATGCGGCACCGGCTTGTAGATGATCTCGCGCACGCCAAGCGCGCGGTAGTGCGCGGCAATCTGCTCGAACACCTGCAAGGCGGCGCCGGCACGCAGCGCCATCGACGACAGCAGCCCGGCATAGGTGAGCCCGGCGTGGCTGCTGACGCAGCTGCCCTGCACATTCGCCGGGAGCACCGCCACGACCGCGTCCTCACGTTGGACCACCAAGGACGCATCCACAAAGCGCTCGGCGTGATAGTCCATATAGTCACGCCGATGCAGCAGATTGCCATTGCGCGACGCCACCACCAGGGCATCCCACGCAGGCGCATCGGCCGGCACGTAGGACCTAACCGAAAACATGACAGCCCTGTAACGCAACCGGCAACGCCGCCTCTGCCAGACCGAAGCCCGCCTGCCCCATCGCGTTGCCGTTGTAGAACATCAACACACGCTCGCCGTGCTGGATCAAGGCGGGGTAGCACAGCGTTTGCGCATCCCAGCCGTCATCGGATAACGCAAGCCCCAACTGACGGTCGTCGCGTTCCCAGTGCACCCCATCGCCACTGAAGGCGATGCCGGGAAAGTAGCCGCCCTGGAGGTCGCCACGGGTGAAATACATCAGATAGCGCTCGCCGAACCGGTACACGCGCGGACGCCCGATGCGGTATTCGTCGCCGTGTGGACGCAGGCACACAGCATCGTCGGTAGGAATGCAACGCAGGTCGTCGGTCTGGGCGTAGCGGATGTGGTAACGCGGATACGGCTGGCCGCCAATCGTTTCCCAATCATCGCCCACCGCGTACCAGAGCCTCCAGCGGCCCTGTTCGTAGCGTGCCGAATGCACCGCGGCAATCGTGCTGCGCCCCGGTGCGCGATCCAGCAGCGGCGTTTCCTGCCGACGCTGGAAGCGCTCGCCACCATCGTGGGAGACCGCCAGGCCGGTGAAGGCGAGGAACTTGGCCTTGGCCACACGCTGGAAGCCGACATAGAACAGGTACAGCCCATCCGGCCCGGCCACCACATCGCCCAGGATCATGCCGTTGTCGTCGAAACAACCGTCACGGCCAATGTCGAGCACCGGATGCTTGCTGACGCCGACGATCTGCGTTGGCGCATCGGCGCGCACATCCACGTATCCGATCCGGCTCACGCCCTGCGCATCGCGAAAGCCGGCGTACACCCGCAGCACCTGAGCAGACAGGCGATGCGGTGTTGGCGTCAGCGCGGCATGGTTCATCCAGCCGCCCACCCCGTGGCGCGCGACGTCGAACACCAGTCCGCGTTTGTTCCAGGCAAGCACCGCTCAGAGCTCCACATCGAAGCTGGATCTGCCCGCCACCGGGCGCGCCGGCGAGCCCACGTACACACGCCCGGCTTCGGTATGTCGCGTCACCAGCGCGCCGGCGCCGATGATGTTGTCTGCGGCGATGCGCATCTTGTCGCTGAGCGTGGCGTTGACGCCGATAAAGCTGCCCTGCCCGATCTGGCAATAGCCGGAAATCACCGCATGCGAGGCGATGAACACATGATCCTGCACCACCGTGCGGTGGCCGATATGGTTACCGCTCCACAACACGCAGTTGTCGCCGATGCGGGTGAATGGCTGCACGACGTTGCCCTCGAAGATGAAGCAGTTGGCGCCGATCTGCGCGTTATGCCAGACGAAGGCGCGTGAGCTCACATACGTCGCGCAGCGATAGCCGCGCCGCACCAGATCCTGGAAAAAGCGCGTGCGCAGGCGATTGAGTTGCGTTGCAGGAATCGCCACGAACACCGCGTAGTCTTGCGGCGGATAGCATTGCTCGAGTTCTTCGTAGGCCACCACCGGCAACCCGGCCACTGTGGGCTGCAGCAGAAAAGCGCGCTCTACACTGAAGGCCGCCACCGTGTAGTGGCTGTCGTGCTGGAAGTACTCGCAGGCGATCTGCGCGAACTCGCCCGCGCCGACAATCACCAGTTGCCTCGGTGCGCTCATGCTTCCAGCCTGCGCGCTTGCAGCGCAGTGCCATTGCGCACTTCGCTCACGAACTGGTCGTAGTCCAGGATGTAATCGCCAGGGTCGTAAAGCTGGTCGGCCAGCACCATCAGCACGCAGTCGGCACTGAAGCGGTACAGGTCGCGCCACACCATGCGGCCGAGCAGCAGGCCTTGCGATGGGTCGTCCAGCACGACTTCGCTGGGGCCATTGCCGTTGCCTTCGTCGAGCAGAATCGTCACCGAGCCATGCAAGGCCACTGCAAATTGATTGAGCTGGCGGTGCGCGTGCTGGCCACGATGCACGTCGTGGCGCGTGCCGAACAGGTAATACACACGGCGGATCTCGAACGGAACATTGCGCTGCTGCTCCAATGAAATGAGCAGGCCGCGATCGTCACCGTGGGTATGCAACTGGATGCGTTCGATAGCCATGATCGGAAAGGCGTAACCGCCGACTGCACGTAGTGCGACATGCCTGAGTGCGCCGGGTTGCGCGAAAGGTTGCGCGCGCTCGCGGCTCTGCGAAGCGCCGTGCGCGCAAGCGCAACCGATCGTGTCGCAGCGCTTCGATATGCAGCACGTGCGAACCAGGTGCCGCAACGACGCAACCTTTTTCCGACATCGCCGCACCCATCGGTGCACGTTCACCTGGCCGCCGTTGGGCCTGCGTGGGGAGCCAGGCCTGGCCGCGCGGCGCGCAGCCGGAACCAACGACCACCACCGGAAGACAGATCAGATGCGCTCCTCCCCCCCGGCGCCCGCCAGCGCTCCCGTCAACGGCACAGACGCGGTGCCCCCGGCAGAACGGGCGCCCGCAGCCGCGCACGTGCCGCCCTTGCCCAAGGCGATGCGCGTGCTGCACTGGCTTACCGTGCTGTGCCTGACCATGGCCGCCACGCTGATCCTGCTGCGCGCCGAACTGGATGGCCGCGCACTGCGTCAGTGGCTGCTGGAAGGCCACCGCCACTTTGGCTTGCTGGTGCTGGCGCTGTTTGCGTTACGCATCGGGTTGCGCCTGCGGTTGCGCAGATTGCCGCCCGGCCCGCCCGCATCGCTGCCGATGCGCCTGGCCGCTGGCGCCACGCATGTGGCGATGTACGGCCTGATGCTCGCGCTGCCATTGCTGGGCTGGTCGCTGAGCAGCGCCTACGGCAAGCAGGTGTATTTCTTCGGCATCCCCTTGCCCGCGCTGGTCGCACCGGACGGCGACCTCGGCGACACCCTCGGCACCTGGCACTTGAATGCGGCCTGGGCGCTGCTGGCGCTGGTGCTACTGCATCTCGGCGCCGCGCTCTGGCATCACCTGGTGTTGCGTGACGGTCTGCTGCGTCGCGTCTTACCGGGCAAGCAGGCGTGAACCGCCATTTCCAGCCACCTGTGATCCGTTTCTTCCCCCATTCCCGCACCACTGCATCCCGCACCGTCGAACAAGGACTTTCCATGCCCGCTTTCCAGCCCGCCCCGCGTTGCACCGCTACGCGTACTGCCTGCCTGACGTCCTTGTTGTGCGTGTCCGGCCCCTTGTTGCTACTGGCCAGCACGCAGGCGCAGGCGATTCCCTCGTTCGCGCGCCAGACCGGCTCGTCCTGCGCCGATTGCCATGTCGGTTCCTATGGCCCCTCGCTCACGCCCTACGGCATGCGCTTCAAGCTCGGCGGTTTTACCGATACCGATGGCGAGGGCACCAAGATCCCGGTCTCCGGCCAGCTCACCTGGTCGCGCAACAACCCCAGCCGCGGCGACAGCACCTCACGTCTGCGCGAAGCCGATCTGTATCTGGGCGGCCGCCTCAACGACAATATTGGCGGCTATTCGAAGATCCGCTCCAACAACAGCGGCAATGCGACCTTCGATACGCGCCTGGACGATGTCGATCTGCGCTTTGTCGGCAAGCCGTTCCAGATGGCGGGCAAGGACACCATGATCGGTGTCAGCGTCAACAACAACCCGGGCATTTCCGACCCGGTGCACGTGCTGCCGAACGCCTCCACGCTCACCCCTGCCTCCAATGGCGGCGCCTCCACCATGCTCAGCTCCTCGGCGCTGTCCAACCGCGTCATCGGCGCCAGCGTCTACGGCCTGTACGACCGCAATTGGTACGGCGAAGTGGGTAGCTACAGCGCGCTGTCGCCGTCTGCGCAGGACCGCCTCGGCTGGCCGGTCAACGGCGACCCGGGCAAGCTCGGCGACACCGGCTATGCGCGTCTTGCCTACATGAAGGACATGAAGCGCCAGTTCTTCTCGGTGGGCCTGACCGCGCTCACGACGCGCCGCCAGCCGCTGCGCACCGGGCCCAGCGACGACCTCACCGATTTCGGCTACGACCTGACCTACCAATTCCTCGGCACCCGCGAGCACGTGCTGTCGCTGGCCTACGTCAACATCTACGAGCGTCGCAAATACGGCAGCCCGCTGATGTCGACCGACCCGACCATGCCGGCGCTGGACCGGGGCAGCGTGCGCGATCAGACCCTCAGCATGAACTACGCCTTCAGGCAGACCTACGGCGTGCTGGCCGCGCACATGATCAACAGCGGCTCGTTCGATGCGGCGCGCTATTCGCCAGTGGGTATCCCGGACACCACCAGCAATTTGATCCTGCTGTACTGGACCCCGTTCGGCAAGGACGGCACCTATACCTCGATGGCCAATCTGCGCGTGTCCGCCGGCTGGTTCCGTTTCGACAAGTTCAACGGCAGTACCTCCAACGTCTTCCGCGGCCCGCCGATCACCAATCCGCGCGATCTCGACAGCTTCACCCTGTCGGTCAACCTGGCCTTCTGATCCCTCCCGCACCTGTACGGATCCACATGAACTCACCACGCAAACTCTCCGTGTTGTGCGCCCCGTTGGCCGGGCTGATGCTGGCAGGCGCACTGCCCGTGCCCTCGGCCTACGCTGCCGACGGCGCCAACGTCTTCCTCACCGAATGCGGTGAATGCCACAGCGTCAAGCCGGGCAAGAACAAGAAGGGCCCGTCGCTGTTCGGCGTGGCAGGACGCCCTGCCGGTACGGTCGCCGACTTCGGCGGTTATTCCGACGCGCTCAAGAACAGCAAATGGACCTGGACCCCGGCCCAGCTCAAGACCTATCTGTCGCAATCCTCGTCCAAGGCGCTGCCGGGCACCAAGATGAAGTACGACGGCCTGGACGACCCCAAGGAGCTTGACGCACTGATCGCCTACCTCAACACCTTGAAATAGGCGCGGGCTACGCGGCATGGCGCGTCGTCGCCCGAGGGGGCGGACGGATGGCGCGCCAATCGCACCGCGCGTGTGCCCGCGGTCCCGGCCGTCTGTCCTGCGGGCACCACCTGCATCGCGTGCTCCGCCGGTGGCGTGGCTGCATCGGTTACCAACGCGCCCAGCCGTGGCACCCTACCGGTGGCGGCCGCCGCACAGCCAGGTATTGCAGGCGGCCGCCACCGGCCGACCAGGATGGATTCGCGTTGCCCGACGCGGTGCCTTCGCGTATCCGGACGCAATCGCCGCCGCTGCGGTGGTCTCGTCCGCCGACCTGGGGCACCATCGCGTCCCTGTTTGACACACCGCCCCACGCCATTGCCCACCGTTCCAGCTTCCAAGCCGCTCCCCTCCCGACCGCGACGGCACTGCGCCCGCGCGGGCTTCTGCGTGGGCGCACTGTCGGACAGTGCCGCACGCCGCCAGCTTTGCGAAGCACGACCGGCCGTGTCCGCCCAGCAACCATGCCAACCGCGGGTGCGTCGCCAACCACACCGGCACCGCACGCTGCTGCAGGGGCTGCTGCTCACGCTGGCAGCCGGCGCCTGCGGCAGCGCCTTGGCCAAGGACTTCGGCGGCGCCGTGGCGCTGACCTCCAGCCTGATCGACCGCGGCATCTCGATCGCGCCCAACAAGGTCACCGTGCAGGCCGCCGGTTACTGGCTGCCCGCTCCCGGCTGGTCGGTTTCCACCTCGGTGGCGCTGCAGTCCCCCGCCTGGAGCGATCCGGTCGCGGTCACCGCACAGCTCGGGCGCGCCTGGATGCTGGACGACCGCTGGCAGATGCAGGCCAGCCTGCTCTACTACGGCTACCCGACCGACCGCGCCACGCGCACCTTCGACCGCCAGGAAGCCAGCCTGGCCTGGTCCTACCGCGACCTGCTGACGTTTTCGCTGTCCACCTTCAATTTCCCGCGGGCCGACCGGTCGCCGTGGAACGTGGCGTTCGACATCACCGCCAACGTCCCGCTGCGCCACGATGTCAGCCTGTCGCTCGGTGCCGGCTCGTCGCGCTTTCCGGCCATGGCCTACGGTGCAGCGCGCTCCGGCCGCTATCAGTACGGCCAGGTGGGCCTGAAGTGGAACCGCGCCGGATGGACACTGAAAGCCGAGCGCATCCTCACCAGCGGCAACACCCCGCGCATGCAGGGCGGCCCCGGCGACATGCCGTGGCTGGGCACGGTCGCCAGAACCTTCTGATCCATACGCAACCTTTTGCCTGCCTGCGCGCACTGACGTGCGTTACCTGCCATGCCTGCACCGATGAATGACACCGACACCCTGGGCGATGCCACCGACCGCATGCTGTTGCGCCGCATGGCCGGGGGCGATCGCGACGCGCTGGCCAGCATGTACCACAGCTATCACGGCCGGCTGTGCCGCTTCCTGTCGCGGCTGACCCGCCGCCCGGACATCATCGAAGAGGCCATCAACGATTGCTTCTGGATCGCCTGGCAAAAGGCCGGCGACTTCCGCGGCGACTCGCAGGTGTCCACCTGGATCATGGGCATCGCCTACCGCTGCGGACTCAAATGCCTGCGCCAGCATGACGGCGAAGCCATCGACGACACCGCCCTGGTGGAAGACCACGCCCCCAGCGCCGACGACAACGACGACCGCGAACTGCGCGACTGGCTGGACAAGGGCATGGAACGGCTTTCGCCGGACCAGCGCCTGGTGGTCGAACTGGTCTACGGCGTCGGCCACAAGCTCGAAGAAGTGGCCGACATCATGCAGTGCCCGGTTGGCACCATCAAAGCCCGGCTGTTCCATGCCCGGGTCAAATTACGCAATGTGCTGCCCGGCCTGGCCGGCGGCGCCCCTTACACGGAGACCATGCAATGAAGACGTTTTTCATCGCGCCTGGCAAGGAATGCTCGCACGCCTGGGAATTGATGCCGGCGGTGCTGCTGGACAGTGCCACCGAAGAAGAAAACACCTGGCTGATCGCGCACGTGGCCAAGTGCGCCTCGTGTAGCGCCGAATTTGCCCAACAGAACCGCCTGCGCCAGGCCCTGGCGCTGCCATCGACAGTGAAGCTGGACCCGAACGCCGGTCTGCAACGCCTGCTCGGCCGCCTGGATGCACCGGAGCAGCACAGCGCACCTGCGCGCGCGCCCGCAGCACGCCGCTCCGGCAGTTGGACGGTCCGCGCCCTGGCCGCCGCCGCGCTGGTCCAGGCCATCGGGCTGGGCGTGATGGGTGTCAAGCTGGCCTCGCCCGCGCCATCGCCATCGCACGACTACCGCACGCTCAGCAGCGTCGCGGCCTTGCCGGTGCCGCAGGGCGCCATCCGCGTGGTGCCGGACGCAAGGATGACCGTGGCCGACTGGGACCGGCTGCTGCATGCGCAGCAGTTGCAGGTGGTCGGCGGCCCCAACGACATGGGCGCCTACACCGTGGTGCCGGCCGCACCGCGGCCCCCGGCGCCACCGCAGCAGACCGTGCAGCAACTACGCGCCACCCCGGGCATCCGGCTGGCGGAGATCGTCTCGGCCCCATGAATCGCCTGTTCGCCATTGGCCTGATCGCCGCGTTCGCCGGCCTGGGCGCGCCCTCCAACGCGCACGCTGCCGCAGCCCTCCAGGCGCCGGTGACGGACGTTGCCGGCACACCCACGCCGCTGGCCGATGCGCAAACGCCCGACAGCAGCCGCGACATCCTGCTGGCGGTGGCCAACCCGCTCGCCGCACCGCCGGCCCGCGCCGGCTCCAGCCTGATCGGCTACGCATCCAGCTATTACGGCGCCGGCCAGAAGGCTGCCGCGCGCATGGACAGCATCAAGCAGCGCTACAAACTGCGCGAAGTCTCGGCCTGGCCAATCATCTCGCTGGGCCTGTATTGCGCCGTGCTGCAACCGCCGCCGGGCGTGTCGCGCGATGAACTGGTCAGTGCACTGGCCGACGACGAAGGCGTGGAGCTGGTGCAGCCAGTGCAGGATTTTTCGGTGTTCTCCGCCGATGCGTCGGAAAAGACGACCTCGCTGTCCAGCTACAACGACCCGTACGTGGACATGCAGCGCGGCTTCATCGACACCGATGCCGCCAGCGCGCAGACCGTGACCGAGGGCCGCGGCGTGGTGATCGCGGTCGTCGATACCGGCGTGGACACCGACCACCCCGATCTGAAGGCGCGCATCCGCGACGTGCACGATCTGGTCGACGACAAACCGGTGAAGACCAGCACCGATTCGCACGGTACCGAAGTGGCCGGCATCATTGCCGCCGGCAGCAACAATCACCAGGGCATCGTCGGCATGGCACCCAAGGCCATGCTGAGTATCTACAAGGCGTGCTGGTACGCGCCCACGGTCGGCGCCACCGCACGCTGCAATACCTTCACCCTGGCCAAGGCGCTGGCGGCGATCGACAACAGCTCCGCGCGCGTGATCAACCTGAGCCTGGGCGGCCCCGCCGATCCACTGCTCAGCAAGATGCTGCAGCAGCTGGTGCAACAGGGCCGCATCGTGGTGGCGGCAATGCCACCGAACGGGCGTCTGGATGGCTTTCCCAATGACGTACCCGGCGTGCTGGTCGTGCGCAGCAGCAGCGCGACACCGGCCATGCCCGGCGTGCTCAGCGCGCCGGGCAAGGACATCCTGACCACGCAACCGAACGGACGCTACGACTTCACCTCCGGCTCGTCGATGGCCACCGCACATGTCAGCGGCATGGCCGCGCTGCTGTTGTCGCTGCAACCATCGATGGATGCCAAGGCGTTGCGCGAACTCATGCAGCGCACCAGCAAGGTCTCCGACGGGCAGTTGCAGGTCAACGCCGGCGCCGCAGTGCAGGCGCTGGCATCTCACGCCAAACACTCCAACTGACGGCACCGGCATGGCCAAGTGGATTCCCTTGTGGCTGCATCGACTCAGCTCGCCGCCGACCTTCTATCGTGTCGCCGGCAGCGTGCGCCCGTGGGCGCTGGGGCTGGCCGCGCTGCTCGGCGCGGTCGCAGCCTACGGCGGCCTGGTACTGGCACCGCCGGATTACCAGCAGCACGATGCCTACCGCATCATCTTCATCCACGTGCCCAGTGCCTGGATGAGTCTTTTCATCTACGCGGCAATGGGCGTCTCGGCGTTCATTGCGCTGGTGTGGCGAATCAAGCTGGCCGAGGTGGTCGCCATGGCCTCGGCGCCGATCGGCGCAGCCTTCACCTTCATCACCCTGTGCACCGGGGCACTCTGGGGCAAGCCGATGTGGGGCACCTGGTGGACCTGGGATGCGCGGCTCACCTCCGAGTTGCTGCTGCTGTTTCTGTACCTGGGCGTGCTGGGCCTGTACCACGCCGTGGAAGACCGCCGCCAGGCGATGCGCGCCGCCGGCTTGCTCGCACTGGTGGGCCTGGTGAATCTGCCCATCGTGCATTACTCGGTGGTGTGGTGGAACACGCTGCACCAGGGGTCCACCGTGCGCCTGCTCGGCCCCTCCAAGATGAGCGCAGACATGCTGTGGCCGCTGCTGACCATGATGCTGACCACCAAGTGCTATTACGTTGCGAGCCTGTTCGGCCGCGTGCGAGTGGAATTGCTGGCACTGGAAAGCGGAAAGGACTGGGTCCGCCGCATCGTGTTGACGGAGCGCACCGCATGAGCACCTTTCTGGCGATGGGCGGCTACAGCCAGTACGTGTGGACCGCCTACGCATTGTTCGTGCTGGTACTGCTGGCCGATCTTGCAGCGCCCTGGCTGCGCCGCCGCCGGCTGCCGCGCGAACTGCGCGGCCAGTTGCAGCGGCAGGCACCGCGGCGTGTACGCGATCAACCGGCACCGGCACTGGAGCGCGACGCGCCATGAACGCCACGCGCAAGCGACGTCTGTGGCTGGTGATCGGCGTACTGGCCGCCGCCGCGCTGTCCGTCACGCTCATCGTGTTCGCTTTGCAGCGGAACATGAGCTACCTGTTCACCCCAAGCCAGGTCCGTGCGGGGGAAGCCGCCGGTTACCAGCAATTCCGGCTCGGTGGCATGGTCAAGGCCGGCTCGATCCAGCGTGCCGGCGATTCGCTGAAAGTCAGCTTCACCGTCATCGATAAAAACGCGGCGACCCAGGTGGAATACACCGGCATTCTTCCGGACCTGTTTCGCGACAACCAGTCGGTCATCGCCAACGGGCGCATGCAGGGCGGGCGCTTTGTCGCCAACGAAGTGCTGGCCAAGCACGACGAGACCTACATGCCGAAAGAGCTGAAGGATGCGATGGCGCAGGGCCACCTTGGCAAGCCGATTTCCGCCACCGTCGCACCGCTGACCGCACCGCGTTGATGCGCTTGCGGTCATTGCCACGCACGTCGATGACTTCCTCTTTCCATTTCACCTTGCGATCCGCCCATGACGCCTGAACTCGGCCAGATCGCACTGATCCTGGCACTGCTGTTATCGCTCGCCCAGGGCGTATTGCCCCTGATCGGTGCGTGGCGCGGCAACACCGCGTTGATGGGTATCGCGCGGCCTGCGGCAGTGGGCCAGGCGGTGTTCGTGTGGATGGCGTTCGGCCTGCTCGCCTGGTCGTTGTTGTCGCTGGATTTTTCGGTGGGCTACGTCGCTGCCAACGCCAACATCGCCCTGCCCTGGTACTACCGCGTTGCGGCGGTGTGGGGCGCCCACGAAGGCTCGCTGTTGTTGTGGATCGCCATCCTGTCCACTTGGACGGTGCTGCTGGCCGCCTTCAGCCGGCACCTGCCGCAGCACTTCGCCGCCCGCGTGCTGGCGGTCCTGGGGTTGATCTCGCTGGGCTTTCTGGCCTTCATCCTGCTGACCTCCAATCCGTTCGGGCGGCTCTCGCCGATTCCGCTGGATGGCAACGAACTCAATCCGGTGTTGCAGGACCCGGGCATGACCTTCCACCCGCCAGTGCTGTACACCGGCTATGTCGGGTTTTCGGTGGCATTCGCATTCGCAGTGGCGGCATTGCTCGGCGGCGAACTGGAACAGGCCTGGGTGCGCTGGGCGCGGCCGTGGACCAATGTGGCCTGGGCCTGCCTGACCGCCGGCATCGTCGCCGGCAGCTGGTGGGCCTATGCGGAACTGGGCTGGGGCGGCTGGTGGTTCTGGGACCCGGTGGAAAACGCCAGTTTCATGCCATGGCTGGTCGGCACCGCATTGATCCACTCCCAGGCGGTCACCGAAAAACGCGGCAGCCTGCGTGCATGGACCATCCTGCTGTCGATCCTGGCGTTTTCGCTGTCGTTGCTGGGCACCTTCCTGGTGCGCTCGGGCGTGCTGACCTCGGTGCATGCGTTTGCGGCCGATCCGCGCCGCGGCCTGCACATCCTCGTTTTTCTGGTTGCCGTCGTCGGCGGCTCGTTGCTGTTGTATGCACTGCGCGCGCCCAAGATCGCCAGCGGCAAACCGTTCGCCGCTGCCTCGCGCGAAACCGGCATTCTCGTCGGCAACCTGCTGCTCACCGTGGCCGCGGCCATGGTCTTGCTGGGTACCTTGTTCCCGCTGATCGCCGACGCGTTTGCGCTGGGCAAGGTGTCGGTGGGGCCGCCCTATTTCGGCCTGCTGTTTCCGCTGCTGATGCTGCCGGTGGTGCTGTTGCTGCCGTTCGGCCCGTACCTGCGCTGGGGCAAGGCCGAAGCCGCACCGTTGAAAGCACTTGGCACGCGCGCCGGCATCGCCGCAATTGCGTGTGCCCTGGTCGGCAGTGTGTTTGCCGATGGCCAGGCCAAGGCGATCGCCGGCATGGGCGTGGCCGCATGGGTGGCTGCGGGCACTGCGCTGTACATGGTCAAACGCTGGCGCGACATGCCGCGCGGGCGGCGCTTTCCGGCGGAAATGGCCGGCATGCTGATCGCACATGCGGGCGTGGCGGTGTTCGTTGCCGGCGTGCTGGTCTCCGAAAGCCTGTCGGTGGAACGCGATGTGCGGCTGTCGCCCGGCGAGTCGGCGCAGATCGCCGGCTACAGCTTCCGTTTCGATGGGGTGCAGTTGGTGGATGGGCCAAACTGGAAAGCCGAACAAGGCAGCGTGCAGGTCAGCCGCAGCGGCCAGCTCGTCGCGCAACTGCATCCGCAAAAACGCCTGTACAGCAGCGAGCGGATCCAGACCGAATCGGCGATCGATCCCGGCATCGCCCGCGACCTGTATGTGGCCCTGGGCGAGCCACTGGACGATGAGCACATCGAAGACGACTGGACGCTGCGGCTGTATTACAAACCCTTCATTCGCTGGATCTGGGCCGGCGGCCTGCTGATGATGCTCGGCGGTTTTGTCAGCGCCTGCGCACGCCGCTTTCGTGCGCCGGTGACTGCACACACCGCGGCCGCCTCTTCGGCGCAACCAGCGCTCGTCATCGCACAGGAATCGCACCCGTGAATCGTCTGCTGCCCTTGCTGGGCTTTGTGTTGCTGGCGGCGCTGTTCGGCGTCGGCATCCTGCGGACCATGCAGCACAATCCGCGCGAGGTGCCATCGCCATTGCTCGGCAAACCGGCACCGGCGTTTTCGTTGCCGCGGCTGGATCTGCCCGCGCAACGCGTCAGCCGTGAGCAGTTGCTGGGCAAACCCTACGTGCTGAATGTATTCGGCAGCTGGTGCGCCGAATGCGTGCACGAACATCCGGTGTTGATGGCCCAGGCCAGCCGGCTTGGCGTGCCGCTGATCGGCTACAACTACAAGGACGTGCCCGCCGATGCCACCGCCTGGCTCGCGCGCCTTGGCAACCCGTATGCAGTGGTGATCGCCGATGAAGCCGGCCAGACCGCCATCGACTTTGGCGTCTACGGTGCACCGGAAACGTTCCTGATCGATGCCCAAGGCATGATCCGCTACAAGCACATCGGCGTGCTGACCCCGGATGCCATCGACGACGAGTTGCTGCCGGCCATCGCCGCGCTGCGCAAGGGCACACCGTGATGGCCTCGGCGCTTCAAACACGCGTGTTGCATTGGCGCTGGCATTGGCGCGCGCACGGCCGCCGTGTGCGTTTGTTGCTGGTGTTGTTGCTTGGCATGCTGCTGGCGCCCTCGCTGGCGGCGCAGGCCGTGGACCCGCTGCCGTTCAAGAACCGCAGCGAAGAAGCACGCTTCCAGCGCTTGACCGCGCAACTGCGCTGCCTGGTCTGCCAGAACGAAAACCTGGCCGATTCCAACGCCAGCCTGGCGCGCGATCTGCGGCATCAGGTGTTCGCGCAACTGCAGGCCGGCAAGAGTGATGCGCAGATCAAGCAGTACATGGTCGATCGCTATTCGGATTTCGTGTTGTACGACCCACCGGTCAAACGCGGCACCTGGCTGCTGTGGTTCGGGCCGGCGCTGATGTTGGCTGCAGGTGCCGGCGTGGTCGTCCACACCATGCGTCACCGTGCGCGTGCCGGGACGCCGGTGGCGCCGCAAGGGGAGGAAGAATGGTGATGGCGGGTTTTTATATCGCAAGTGCCGTGCTGGTGGCGCTGGCCTTGCTGCTGTTGCTGGCACCACTGCTGCGCCGCCCCACCGGCAGCGGTGATGCACGCTACCGCTGGGCAATTCTGCTAGGACTGGGCGTGCCGCTGGCCACGGCGGGCTTGTATCGGCTGGTGGGCGCGCCGGAGGCGATCGTGACGCAGGTGTATGCAGCGCAGCCAGCCCACATCGTCCCACTGCCACCGTCTGCGGCTGCGGGGCAGGCGCAATCGGCAAGCAACACTGCCGATGCGCAGGCGCAGGCGCTGGATCGCTTCATGCAGCAAGCCAAGACATTCGAGCAGAACGACCGACCCGCCGAAGCGCGCGAGGCGTATGCACAAGCGCTCAAGATCGCTCCCGATATCAGCGCCGCCATTGTGGGCTGGGTGGCGGCGGACATGGCCACGCGCGACGATTTCGCCATCGACGCCGCATCGCGCACACGCTTGCAGCAGGTGATCGCACGCGAGCCGGACAACCAGCGTGGGCTCTGGTTGCTGGGCATCAGCGATTTTCAACAGCAGGACTTCGCCGCAGCCACTGCGCACTGGCGGCATCTGCACGGTTTGCTGGAAACCGGATCGCCCATGCAGAAGGCGGTGGCAGACAAGATCGCGGTGGCCGAATCGATGGCCAGCGCGCGGCAGTCCGCGCGTGGCACGCGCTGAGCAACGCCCCCTGCGTGCTGCGGTCTGATTGCGATGGCCGCAACGCAGTGCAATTGCACAGCGCGTGCAGCATGCCAAGCAGCCGGGTCACGCGATAGACGCGGCACCTGGCGCAAACACTCCGCCTCAGCGCATCGCACAATCAAGCGCGACGCATCGTGCCGTGCAGTGGCGGCAAATCGCCGTCATCGCATTGCAGTCTCTCGCGCAACCTTGCCAGCTGGAGTGCAGCCACCGAAAGACCGCGCAATCGCGAGACAAACAGCGCGTGACCCGAGAGCGAAAGCGACCACTCGTACACGTCGCTCCCATGCAGCATCCACGTTCAACTGGTTTGCCACATCGCGCCAGCCGTGCTCAGACCGAAGGCCCCAGCACATCGTGCAGCTTTCCGCTGAACTCGCCCAGCGTGAATGGCTTGGCGATCATGCTCATGCCTTCGCCGAGAAATTCGCCACGGTCGCGCGCCGTTTCCGCGTAGCCGGTCATGAAGATCACCGGCAGATCGCGCCGCGACTGCCGCGCGATCTCGGCCAATTGGCGTCCGTTGAGTCCCGGCAGGCCGACGTCGGTGACCAACAGGTCGATCCGGCGTGGCGAGGCAAGAATCGGCAGCGCCGCGTCCGCGTCCGCCACCACGTCGGCCTGGTAACCCAGCTCACTGAGCAGCTCGGTGACCAGCAGCCGCACCTGCTCGTCGTCTTCCACCACCAGCACCTGCTGGCCCTGCCCTGCCAGCACCGCATCGCTCTGCGTCTGCGGCACTGCGGTTTGCGCCGCAACCCCGGCGGGCAGATACAGGCTGACCGTGGTGCCCGTGCCCGGCTGCGACTCCACCCACACCTGGCCGTTGGACTGCTGCATGAAGCCGTAGATCATCGACATGCCCAGGCCGGTGCCCTGGCCGATCGGCTTGGTGGTGTAGAACGGCTCGAACACGCGTTCAAGCACGTCGGCGGGCATGCCGGTCCCGGTGTCTGCGACCGACACCACCACGTAACTCCCCGGCGCTAACGCGATGCCACGGCCGAGTTCCAGCGGCTGATCTTCCACCTGCAGCTGCCGCGTTGCGATACGCAGCTGCCCACCGTCGGGCATGGCATCGCGCGCGTTGATGGCCAGATTGATCAGGGCGCTTTCCAGCTGATTTTCGTCAACGTATGTCTGCGGCAGTTCCGCACACAGATCGATTTCCAGACGCACCGATTCGCCCAGCGTGCGCGCCAGCAACTCCTGCAACGACGCCACCAGATCGTTCAACTGCAGATCCCGCGCCTGTAGCGACTGACGCCGCGAGAATGCCAGCACGCGCTGGGTGAGCGCAGCTGCGCGCAGTGCCGAGGCGGAGGCCACATCCAGAAAGCGACCCAACCCTTCGGTGCGCCCCTGGTCGATGCGCAGCCGCGCCAGATCCAGCGCAGACAAGATGCCGGTGAGCATGTTGTTGAAATCGTGTGCAATGCCCCCGGTAAGCTGGCCTACCGCTTCCATCTTCTGCGCCTGGCGCAATGCCGCTTCGCTGGATTCGCGCGCCAGCATCTGCTGTTGCAACTCGGCGGTCCGTTCGGCCACCTTCATTTCCAGCAGGTTGGCCTGTTGCTGGATCGATTCCAGCGCCAGCGCACGCGTGGTCACATCGGTGGCGAACACATGGAACCCATCCACCTTGCCGTCTGCGTCCAGGCGCGGCATGTAGCGAATTTCCGCATCGCGGCGCCGGCCATCGGCATGCGGCCAGCTGGTTTCGATGGTCAACGTCTGCCCGGCCAACGCGGCCTCGATCCAGGCGCGGCGCTCTTCGACCACCGCAGGCCCCACCACATCCGCCAGCGGCCGCCCGATCACGTTGGCAGGCGGCACACCAATCCAGTCTTCGTAAGAACGATTGGCAAAGCGGTACACCAGGTTCTTGTCGATGAAAGCGATCAGCACCGGCAGCGCATCGGTCACCCGGCGCAGTTCGGCCTCGCTCTGCGCCAGCGCGGCGCGGCTTTCGGCCAACTGCGCCAGCTGGTCGCGGATGACGAACTGCTTCTGCCGTGCGCGCAAGGCGGTGGAGATGGCGCTCAGCAACGAGGCCGAGCTCAGCGGCCGCTCCAACTCGATGACGTTGGTCATCTCCGCTGGCAGGCGCACCTGCCGGCGGTTGTGCGCACCACGCGGCGTGCGCAACAACACGAACGGAATGTCCGACCAGGCCTGCTGGCCTTGCAGGATGTGCGACAGCGCATGCAGGTCGCCACGGATCGCTTCTTCGGTCAGCACCACCACGCCGGAGCCATCGTGCAGGTCGCCTGCCAGCGCGTCCAGCGTGGTATAGACCCGGCGCGCTAGCCCCCGTTCGCCAACGATGCCGGCAATGCTCTGCGCATCGCGGCCGAATGGCGCGATGATATGAACGATGGAGCCGTCCGCGTCACAGATAGTCAAGGGGACGATCCAGCAACGGGCCGTCGTCTCCGACAAACTGCGGCGTACCGGTCAGCACGCCGTAGAACTTCTCCAGCGGCTCGCTCAGCTGCAGACCGCTGCTGCCGATGCGCAGCTCGCGAATCGCATCTTCGTGTGCGCCGCTGCGATTCTTGAGCACCGACAACGCCTTGCGAATGCGTCCTTTCGCCTCGAAAAAGCGCAGCAGGATGACGGTGTCGGCCATGTAGGAGACATTGAGGGTGCTACTGGTCGCCATGCTGCCGACCAGCCCCTGCTGCGGGTTGATCAGGAACGTGGTCACCCCGCTCTGGTTGAGATACGACAACAGCTCGTGCATCTGCAACATCAGCTGCTTTTCCTGCGGCATCGACGCCAGATACCCGTTGAGACTGTCGATCACCAGAATGCGGCACGCGCGCTGCTCCACGCTGCCGCGCACCGTCCAGGCAAATTCGCCCGGCGTGACTTCGGCCGGATCCATCTGGTGCAACTCCAGCAGACCTGCATCCATATATTTGCGCAGATCCATGCCCAGGCCCTCGGCGCGCTTCAACAAGGTGCCGGTGCGCTCGTCGAACTCCAGCACGCAGCAATGCTCGCCGCGCTCGCACGCGGCAACCACGAACTGCAGAGCCAGGTTGGTCTTGCCCGAGCCGGCTGGCCCGGTCACCAGCGTGCTGGTGCCGCGCAACGGGCCGCCATGCAGCAATGCATCGATGCGCTCCACTCCGCTGCCTACCGGCTCGCCGACAAATGGCACGTGGTGGTCGGAGGCGATCAAACGTGGATAGACACGCAGGCCGCCGGTGACGATGGCCAGATCGTGATAGCCAGCGATGAAATCCACACCACGCAATTTCTGCACCTGCAACCGGCGCCGCGCCGCGCCGAACTCCAGCGTCATGCGCTCCAGCGAAATCACCCCGTGGCACAGGCTGTGCAAATGCGCATCCCGCTCGCCATGCTCGCCATGCTCGCCGGTGAGATCGTCCACCAGAAACACCGTGATGTTGCGCGGCGCGAAATATTGCTTGAGCGCCAGCACCTGGCGCCGATAGCGCAGCGAATCCTGCGCCAGCAGGCGCAACTCGGACAACGAATCGAACACCACCCGCGTCGGCTTCACCCGGTCCACTTCGGCCTGGATGAGCTTGATGGTGCCATCCAGCTCCATCTCCCACGGATGCAGGATGGATTGCTGCCGCCCTTCGCCGAGGAAGGCCTCTGCAGAGGCGAGCTCAAAAATATGCAGGGACTCCAACGACCAATGGTGCGAGGCAGCGACTTCACTGAGCTCTTCGATGGTTTCCGACAAGGTCACATACAGGCAGCTCTCGCCCTTGGCCGCACCATCCAGCAGGAACTGCAGTGCAAGCGTCGTTTTGCCGGCACCCGGCTGGCCCTCAAGCAGGTACAAGCGGTTGGCGGGCAGCCCGCCACGCAAGATGGTGTCGAGCCCGGTGCTGCCAGTGGTGATGCGGTTTGCGATCATCGGCGTCACGTTCTTCATAGAGCTGAATTTAACACGCGCGCGTTATTCGCCGGTGGGCGCGACTGAACTGATCAGCTTGCTTTGCTTGACGTGATTCACGGCATCGCTGCTGCAGGTATCGCAAATCACTGGAATTGCGGTGTTTTTCGATCACCTGCCGGCGTGGCGCATGACATTGGCAGCAGCGGTGAACGCATCGTCGTGCAACATCCCACGCCACCGTCACGCAGGCGCGCCTAACGTGCATCTCGAAGCATCGCAGCATTGCGATCGCTCGAGGACCGCAGTGGCTCACGCATTACCCAACGCACGCATCCTGTTGGTCGAAGACGACGACGCAATCCGCGAAATGGCTGCAGACATTCTTGGCGACGAGGGCTACCACGTGGTGGCGTCTGCCGACGCCGAACACGCGCTGACGCAGCTCACCAGGGCATGTCCATTCGATCTGCTGCTATCGGACATCTGCCTGCCTGGCATGAACGGGCGCGACCTTGCCGATCAAGCGCGCATGCTCTACCCCGCGCTGCCCATCGTCTTCATGACCGGCTACGCGGGCGAAATCGCCAAACGTGCCGACTTTCTGGATACCGGCATGCGCCTTTTGACCAAGCCATTTTCCTTGCGCGAACTGCTGGGCACCGTACAGACCGCGCTCTAAGCAGACGCAACCACGTCTGCACCCCGCATCTGTCCAGCGGCTTGCACGGCACATGCATGTCTCAAGCGATGAATGTCGGTGCAGCCAGCCACTCGCACCCGCAACGCTTAGTGGGCGCGACGCTCCAGCAACTGCGCCACCCGCCGCTCCAGCTCGATGGCCTGGAATGGCTTGGTCAACACCTCCATGCCATCGTCGAGCTGCCCCGCGCCCACCGCGGCGCTGGCCGCATAGCCGGTGACGAACAGCACCGGCAATGCAGGACGCGATTGCCGCCCGGCATCGGCAACCTGACGCCCATTGAGGCCGCCGGTCAGGCCGACGTCGGTCACCAGCACATCGATGTGCTCTTGCGAGCGCAAGCGCTCCACCGCCGCACTGCCCTCGGCAGTTTCGATCACGCGGTAGCCTGCTTCGGTGAGTACTTCTGAGATCAAGACGCGAATCGCGGTTTCGTCCTCCACCAACAACACGGTGCGACTGTGCGCAGCGTTGCGCTGCAGCGGCGCATCGGCAGGTGCCACCTCGTCTTGCGCCAGCACGCCGGTGAAACGCGGTAGGTACAAGGCCATGGTGGTGCCTACGCCCACTTCCGAATCGATGCGCACATGCCCGCCGGATTGACGGGTGAACCCATAGATCATCGACAGGCCCAACCCGGTGCCCTGGCCGATGGGCTTGGTGGTGAAAAACGGTTCGAACACCCTGGCCATGACCTCGGCCGTCATGCCGGTCCCGGTGTCCTGCACGCTCAGGCACACGTAATCGCCAGGCGGCAGCTCCAGCTGCTGCGCGGCAGCGGCATCCAGCGCGCGGTTGTGCAGACTGATGGTGAGCTGCCCACCATCGGGCATGGCGTCGCGCGCGTTGATACACAGATTGAGCAGCGCATTTTCCAGCTGCGGCGCGTCCACCAGCACCTGCCATGCTTGGTCCGCCGGACGCAGCTGCAGCGCGATCGACGGCCCCAGCGTGCGCGCAATGATGTCGTGCATGCCACGCACCAGCGCTTCCACATCCAGCGCGGTGGGCGCCAACGTCTGCCGGCGCGAAAACGCCAGCAGCCGCTGGGTCAGTGCGGTGGCTCGCGCCGCGCTGGACTGTGCCATCTCCACATAGCGCTCCAGCCGGTCGTATTTGCCCTGTTCGATGCGCGTCTGCAGCAGTTCCAGGCCGACACTGATGGCGGTGAGCAGATTGTTGAAGTCGTGCGCCAGCCCGCCGGTCAGCTGCCCCACCGCCTCCATCTTCTGGCTTTGACGCAGCTTCTCTTCGGCAAGCAACAACGCCGCGCTGCGTTCGCGCACGCGCTCTTCCAGCGTCTCGGTGAGTTGACGCAGCTGCTCTTCGGCCACGCGTTTGTCGGTGATGTCGGCAGAGGTGCCGAACCATTCGGCGATCTGCTCGCGCTCATCGAGCAACGGAATCGCGCGCATCAAGGTCCAACCCACATGCCCATCTGCACCGAGCACCCGGTATTCCACATCCACACCAGACTTGGTGGCAGTCGCCTGCGCAAGCGCTTGCGCCAACCGCGCACGGTCGTCCGGGTGCACCATCGCCTGCCAGTCGGGCGTGGCCGACACCGCATCGCTCAGCGCACCATCGCCCACCAGTTGGCGCAATTGGCGCCAGCAGACACTTGCGGAAAAAATCGATTGCGACGACGCGCGCACCAGTGCGTCCAGGCGCCGCTCGCTCTTTTGCAGGGCCTCGCTGGCCAGCCGCTCGGCGGTGCGGTCGCGCAGCACCTTGACGAACCCGATCGCCTCGCCGGTCTCTTCGCGCAACACCATCAGCGAGCCATTGGCCCAGAACCGCTCCCCGGATTTGCGCACGTGCCAGCGCTCGTCCATGCCGCTGCCGCTTTCCAGCGCGGCAGCGGCCTCGATCAGCATCTGCCGCTGCTCGACGTCTTCCGGAGTAAAGGTGCGCTGCAGCGTTTGCCCGAGCATCTCGGCCTCGCTCCAGCCCAGAATGCGCCGGGCACCTTCGTTCCACGACGTCACCCGCCCGTGCATATCGGTGGCGATGATGGCGTAGTCCATCACGCTGTCCAGGATCTGCCGGTTGCGCACTTCGGCCTCGCGCACCGCGCGTTCCAGGCTGATGCGGTCGGTGATGTCCAGACCCTGCACGAAGATGCCGGAGATGGTGCCATCGGCGCCTGCGATCGGCTGATAGACCAGATCCAGCAAGCGTCGCTCGGCGGGACCACCCGGTACCGCTTGCACGATGTACGGCAGCGCATTGGCCGAAAACGCGCGCCCGGACTGGTACACCTCGTCCAGGCGACGCACATGCCCCTGCTCCACCGCATCCGGCAGCGCCTCGGCCAACGGCCGCCCGATCACGTCGCGGTGGCCGATCAGACGCGAATAACACGGGTTGGCGAACTCCACCCGATGCTGCGGCCCGCTCAGGAACGCCATGAACATCGGCGCCTGCTCGAACAGGCGGATCAGGCGCTCGTGTTCGTCGGCCAGCCGCGCCTGCGCCAGCTTGCGCGCGGTGACTTCGTTGGTGACACAGAACGCGCCGCCCACCCGGCCATCGTCCAGGTAGATCGGCGAGAACGAGAACGTCCACCAGGTCTGCTCCGGCACGCCGTAACGGTTCATGCCGATGGGCACTTCCTCAAAGCGCGACGCCTGCCCAACGAATGCCGCCTCGATCGGCTCGCGCACCGCCTCCCAGGCATCGGCCCACAGCACGCGCAGCGGCGCGCCCAGCGCCTGCGCCTGGCGCGGCCCCAGGATCGGCGTGTAGGCGTCGTTGTAGAAAAAGGTCAGCGCATCGCCCCACACCACATACATGCTTTCGGGCGACCCCAGCATCAGATCGACCGCGTTGCGCAACGGCGATGGCCACTGTGCGGTAGGTCCCAGCGGGCTCGCCGCCCAGTCGTGGTTGCGCACCGCCTGCGCCATGACGCTGTTGCCGTGCGGAAATCCCGCGTTCATAGATGGCGCACCCGCAGTGCATCCACACGTAGGTCGCCGCTCCAGCACGCGCCGCGCACGACTGAGGCGTCGCCTGCCGTGAGCTTATCCATCACCCATCCGTACATCATGTCCAACCGTTGAGAAGACCAGGTCGCCGCAGGCGCATGACTCGTCGGCAAGACCAAGCGGCGCGCGGTCGCCCATCATCTGGCCTATGGCAGGTGGCGTCCAGCCACACCCGTCCGAGGCGACTGAACCAGGCAGCTTCCACACCTGCGTTTGCGGCTGCACGCCACGGCCGGTACGGCCATTGGCCTGCGCGCATGGAGCCGTGCCGTCTTCGGCAGCACAGCAGCGCGATATCGCCTTGACAGCCAAGCCGCCAGGCTTGCGCGCGTTGCCACGCGGGGCTGACCGCCATGCCGCACTGCAGGAGACGTAACATTGCCCGATGGCCCCCAGAGCAACGCACGGTCGTCCAAATGCTTGATCAGAATGAACTCATCCATCCGCAGGCTGCGGTCGCGCCAGGCTACCTGGCCAACCATGCGGCGCGGGTCTTCAACCGTCTGGTCGACGCCCGACTGCGGCCGCATGGCGTGTCGCTGGCGCTGATCGGCCCGATCATGCTGCTGTCCTGGAAAGGCCCGATGCTGCAACGCGACCTGGTCATCGCCTCGGCCGTGAAGCAGCCGGCCATGGTGGCGCTGCTGGACAAGCTGGAGGGACTGAAGCTCATCAAGCGCACCCCGACCCCGCAGGATCGCCGCGCCGCGCTGGTGGCGCTCACCGCCCGCGGGCGCAAGATTGCCGAACTCGGTGGCCAAGCACTGCTGGGTATGAACGCAGTGGCGCTGGAAGGCTTTTCCACCGACGAGGTGCAGCAGACCGTCGCGTTGATGCACCGGCTGATCGCGAACATGGAGCGTCACGGGCAAGACGTGTAATATCACGCCTGATATTTCCTGCCCAGGGTGACTGCAATGCCGCGTCGCATCCTCATCACCGGCGCCAGCATCGCCGGCAACACTGCCGCCTGGACACTCGCCCATCGCGGCTTCGATGTCACCGTGGCGGAGCGCGCCACCCGGTTTCGCGATGGCGGCCAGAACATCGATGTACGTGGTGTCGGCCGTGAGGTGCTGCAACGCATGGGCCTGGAGCGGGCCGCGCTGGCCCAGGGAACCGGCGAAGAAGGCACCGCCTGGATCGACGCGCACGGCCAGGCCGTCGCCACCTTCAAGACCGAAGACGTCAGTGGCGATGGCCCTACCGCCGAACTGGAGCTCTTGCGCGGCGATCTGGCCCGCCTGCTCTACGATGCCGCGCGCAGCCATGTGACATATCGCTTCGGCGACCGCATCGCCAGCATCGAAGACGCTGCCGGCAGCGATGCCGCAACCGTCACCTTCGAAAGCGGATGCAGCGAACGCTTCGACGCAGTGATCGTCGCCGAAGGCGTGGGCTCTTCGACGCGCGAACAGGTCTTCCCCGGGGAAAACGATCCGCGCTGGATGGATCTGACCATCGCCTATTTCACCATCCCGCGCAGCGCCGACGACGACCGGCTGTGGCGCTGGTACCACACCACCGGCGGGCGCAGCATCTCGTTGCGACCCGACCGGCACGGCACCACGCGCGCCATGCTCTCGCTGCAGAAACCGCCCGAGGGCGAACAGGACTGGAGCGTCGACGCCCAGAAGGCCTACCTGCACGAGCGCTTTGCCGACGCCGGGTGGCAGGCGGCGCGCGTGCTCGCTGGCATGCACGGCACCGACGATTTCTACTTCGATGCCCTACGCCAGGTGCGCATGCAGCGCTGGCACAGCGGCCGCACCGTGCTCACCGGCGATGCGGCCTGGTGCGCGACGCCACTGGCCGGGATCGGCGCCACCCTGGCAGTGACCGGCGCGTATGTGCTGGCCAACGAAATCGCCCAGGCCGACACACTGGACGCGGCCTTCGCGGCCTACGCCACCGCCATGCGCCCGATGGTCGAGCAGGCCCAGGGCGTGCCGAAGATCGGCCCACGCCTGATGAACCCGCATAGCCGGCTCGGCATCCATCTGCTGCATGGCGCGCTCAAACTCGCCAGCCAGCCAAGCGTGCAGAACCTCGCTGCAAAGTGGATGACGCCAGCGATCAAGGCGCCGGATCTCTCGCGTTATCCCTAAAAGCGCCGTTGACAGGCGCCGGTGCGCCGCGCGCGGCAGCGCCGCCCCCGCGAGCGAGGAGATCGCTCGGCACCCAGTGGACAGCCCCACCAGCACCTGAACCGGCCGACGCTACGGCTTCAGTTCCAACGCTAGAGGTCGCTAATGAATACGTCGAGACACCACTGGAGCGGCGGCCGTTGCGCTGGCTCCTGCGGTGTCGCGTGCGCATTCGTCTCCCTGCAGTTGCCGGGACTCCCCCGCTCTTCCGCCAGTCGGAACACCGATCGAACCCCTATGCATTTCTTCCCGCATCTGCGCATTGGACAGCGCCTGGCCCTGGGCTTTCTCGCGATCATCGTCTTGATGGTGATCCTGACCGTGGTCGGCATCCAACGCGTTCGCAGCATCGACCAGCAGCTCACTGCCATCAATGAAGTCAACAGCGTCAAGCAGCGCTACGCGATCAACTTCCGCGGCAGTGTCCACGACCGCGCCATCGCTTTGCGCGATGTCGTGCTCATGGACGACCCTGCGAACCGCCACGCCGCCGAGCAATCGATCGACAAGCTCGCTGCCGATTACGCACGCTCTGCGCAACCGCTCGACGACATGATCGCCAGCTCGACCGATGCGAAAGAGAAAGACATTCTCCGGCAGATCAAGGCCATCGAGCAGCGCACCCTGCCGCTGATCGCGCAAGTGCGCGCGTTCCGCGATGCGGCCGACAAGGCGCAGGCACAACAGCACCTGCTGCAGCAAGCGCGACCGGCCTTCATTGCCTGGCTGGCCAGCATCAACGCCTTCATCGATCTGCAGGAAGCCAAGAACCGCCAAGCCGCCAGGCAGGCCGTTGCCACCGCGCGCGGCTTTGCGATGCTGATGGTGATGTCCACCGTGGTCGCCCTTCTGCTGGGCGCTGCCATCGCGTTTTTGCTCACACGCAGTGTGGTGCTGCCGCTACGCCAGTCGCTGCGCCTGGCCCAGCGCATCAACGACGGCGACCTGCGCAGCCAGGACGCAGCGACCGGCAACGACGAATCCGGGCAACTGCTGCGCGCCATGCAGCAGATGCAGCGGCGCCTGCAGGAAGTGATCTCCGCGCAACGCAGCATGGCTGCGCGCCACGATGCCGGCGAAATCAGCTACCGCACCGACGCACGGCGTTTCCCCGGCGAATATGGCGACATGGTGCAAGACACCAATGCACTGGTGCACGCCCACGTGCAGACCCAGTTGCGCATGACCGAAGTCATGGGCAGCTACGCGGTTGGCGATCTCACCCAGGACATCGAGCAGTATCCCGGCGAAAAATCGGCCATCACCGCCACCATGCAGCAGGTCAAGCGCAACCTGCAGGCCATTAACGCGCAGATCCAGGAACTGACCCAGGCCGCCTGCGAAGGCGACTTCGCGCTACGCGGCAAGCCAGAAAGATTCGAGCACGACTTTCGCCTGATGGTGGAAAACCTCAACACCATGATGGCCACCTCCGATACCAACCTGGCCAGCTTCTCCGCGCTGCTGCGCGCGATCGCCGATGGCGACCTGACCGTGCGCATGTCCGGCAATTTCCACGGCGTGTTCGCCTCCATGCGAGACGACGCCAACAGCACCGTGCACCGCCTCACCGACATCGTCACCCGCATCCAGACAACATCCAACAGCATCGGCTTCGCCGCAGAAGATATCGCCAGCGGCAATCAGGAGCTGGCGCAGCGCAGCGAACAACAAGCCGCCAGCCTCGAAGAAACCGCCGCCTCGATGGAAGAGCTGACCTCCACCGTCAAGCAGAATGCAGAGCACGCCGCCCGCGCCAACCGGCTCGCACGCGGCGCCGCCGCGATCGCCACGGAAGGCCGCGACGTGGTCGGCCAGGTCATCGAACAGATGTCCGGCATCGAAGCCGCTTCCAGGCGCATCGCCGACATCATTTCGGTCATCGACGGCATCGCCTTCCAGACCAATATCCTGGCCCTCAACGCCGCGGTGGAGGCCGCACGCGCCGGCGAACAAGGCCGCGGCTTCGCCGTCGTCGCATCGGAAGTGCGAACGCTCTCGCACCGCTCCTCGGATGCAGCAAAAGAAATCAAACGGCTCATCGACGACTCCGTACAACGCGTCGCCGACGGCTCCACACTCGTGCACAAGGCAGGCACCACCATGGGCGAAGTCGTCACCAGCGTCCAGCACGTCACCGACATCATGGCCCACATCTCCGCGGCCTCGCAGGAACAAGCCGGCGGTATCGAACAGGTCAATCACACCATCGCGCAGATGGACGAGAGCACCCAACACAACGTGCGCCTGGTCGAAGCCGCCAGCACCGCCGCGCACGCGTTGGAACAGCATTCCACGCAACTCACCCGCGCAGTGGAAGTCTTCAAGGTCCATGCAACGGTGCTGTGAGCCCGCGCGATAGCGTTCGACGCACAAGCAACGGTCGCGGCGATCGTCTGGGCGTGGAGTTACCGCAGGCGCCTATTCGGCGGAAAACAGACCAACCTGCCGCGGCGGATAGATCAGATCGCGCCCAACCGGGCGCGCATCGGCATTCAACTGATGCGGCTGCACCGCGGTCTCGCCAAGAATGTGCAGCACCTGCCACCGGCGGTGCAGCAACAGATCGGCAATCAAGCGGCGATGGCACTGCCACCAGAGCGCTTCGGCGCACATCAGGGCCGTACGCCGCTCCCGTGCCATGGCCGTCGCCTGCTCCAGCCCGGCGCCGAAGTCGGTGCTGGTCATATGGTCGGCATAGCCCTGAAACGCCGCGTTGCGCCACGCGCCATTAGGCGACCCGGGCTGCGCCTTGCGACGTCCACCCAGCGCGGGCAGCCACAGATAGCGCACCGACGCCGCGTCCAATGCCTGCGCCATCGTGTCGCCGGCAAACCAAGGGTAGCGGCGCGAGCCCGGAAAGCGCCGCACATCCACCAATGCCTCAATCCGATGCGCGCCCAACCGCGCAACGAACGCTTCCCAGGTCCTGGTGGAATGACCGATCGTCCAGAGCATCCCGGCCGCATCGCCAGCGGCCTGCAGCGCAGGTGCGTCGGTGTTGATCAAGGGAGAGGTGTCATGCATCGCAGCAATAGCTAAGCGGAGTGGCAATACAGCACTATCACTGCCGGCGCCCACAGCAAGTGATGGACAGGGGCTTATGCCCACACGCGGATCTGGCTCATCTGCGTTTTAAGCGCGTGCAGTTCCCGTAGCAGGGTGAGCGCTGCTCGCTGCAGATCGTCCTGAAAGCGATAGCAGCGATGCAGGTGTCGGCAGCGCGACAACCTACACTGCACGGTCGAGCGCGCCGCTGAGTGATCCGTGCGCTGACACATTGATCGTCAGGACGACCGTCGCACCGAGTGTGGGACAGCGGATGGGACGAGCGGCGTGCGTGGCGGAACGTCACGGCGCCTCAGCGATTTCAACGACGTATGGCGGAGAGAGTGGGATTCGAAGTAACGCGCCCTAACCCACTGATCTGCAAGCAAAACAAAAACCGGATTGTGTCCTAGTGTGTGTCTGGCAAGTTTAGGGTTGCTGACGAGTAGCGGCAAGAGTGAAGACCTCAGCCGCAGATCAGGGCAACACCAAAAGATCTCCCTTTGGCGCTAATCGCCCCGCCCCCACCAAGGCCTCACAGCGATCAAGAATGACCCGGCGAAGTTGTGGGCTCGTGCTCTTGTAGCCGAGCTGCCGAGAGACCATCGTCACCAACTCCTCAGCCTTCGCGCCCAGATTGTCCTGCACGACCTTGATCAGAGCCGAATCGATTTCGGAGGGAGGCAAGAATTCTGGGCGGCGCAATGTCAGGGACTCGACTATCGAGCGGTCCCGCACGCGGACCTGTTTCCCTGGAATGGCCAAGAAGTCCTTGTCGACGATCTGCACACCACCCATCGACACTACCGACCCAATCGCATCCTCAACAGCTTGCTGGATGCGCGAACCTGCGCGCTGCAAGCCCCAAAGCGTCCGGGCGCGCGTCACGATCTCGCTGCGATGAATGGGGCTTTCTATTTCAACGATCTGCCGCACGATGGTTGCGAGTTGCCCTGTTGGCACCAGATGCAATTCGAACTGATTGCTTGGCACAGCAAAGGTCGCCTCGATGTAAGGCTCAGTGTCCGGAGGACTTTGAGCTTCAATGAGCCCCATCTCGGTCACTTCACCGCGATCGACGGTTAGGATCTCAACCGGCACCGCACGGTGCGAAGGCTTGGGACTGGGCTCTAAGGTGCCTGACTCTGACTTCGCGCGTTCAATAGCGGCAACAAGCTTTTCAAGCTCCGCCTCGGGCCTATGGAACCAGTCTGAACTCCAAATGCGGTAAACCTGCCAGCCTTTGTCACGCAACACGCTCTCACGCAATCGATCGCGATCACGGGCACTTTTTGCTTCTCGATACGACTGCCCGTCGCACTCAATCCCTAAGATGTAGCGCCCAGGTTTGTCCGGATTGGCAATCGCGATATCGACGAAGAAGCCTGCCAAGCCTACGTCCGTGTGAAGGTCGTAGCCCCGCGCGCGAAGCGCTTGGGCAACCTCTTGCTCAAACACGCTTTGCTTGGAGTCGCGCTCCTCCTTGTTGAGCGTCAGACGACCGGTCCTGGCGTAGTTCAAGAAAAGCTTCAAAGCGAAAGTGCCCTTGCCCTTAGCCCGATCGGTATCAATGTCCTCATCGGTGATCGAGGTGAATATTTCGCAGCGCGACTTGGCCCGGCTGATCAGCACATTCAAGCGACGCTCGCCCCCTTCACTGCTCACGGGACCAAAATTCATCGTCATGTGGCGCTGCGCATCGCGCCCGTAGCCGACCGAGATGAAGATGACATCGCGCTCGTCGCCCTGGATGTTTTCTAGGCTTTTGACAAAGAACGGCTCAGCCGGGTGATCTGCAAAGAACCCTTCTGTCTCAGGGTGCTGGCGTCGCAGCAGCTCCAACTCATCGAGAATGGCGCGGCGCTGCGCTGTCGAGAATGTCGCTACACCCAGCGTGAGCTGAGGCGTGTGCTGTGCATGCGCCAGCACCGCGAGTGCTACGGCCTTGGCTTCTTTTGGATTGGTGCGCGTGTTGCCCCGGTCGTAGATGGCTTCTGGTAGATGATGCAGTCGCAAGCCCACGCCTGCTTCGCTCGTGTAGGGACTTGGAACGATGAAGAGCTTGCCTTCGTAAAACTGCTGATTGGAAACAGCGATCAACGACTGATGGCGGCTCCGGTAGTGCCAACGCAGCATGCGCTCAGGCAAGCCTCGCGCACGGCAAAGGCCCAAGATGCTTTCCACATCCGACGCCTGCGCCCCGCCCTCATCGTCTTCCCGATCCCCCCCGTCGCCAAGCGCTTTGGAGAAGAAGCGCGTGGGCGGAAGTTGCCGCTCATCACCCACGATCACCAACTGCTTTGCGCGCGCAATCGCACCGAGCGCGTCGATCGGCTGCACTTGGCTCGCCTCGTCAATGACCAGCATGTCAAAGTCCAGCGCGCCTGCCGGCAAGAACTGCGCCACCGACAACGGGCTCATCATGAAGACGGGTTTGAGCGCCTGGATCGCGGGGGCACACCGTTGCATCAGTTGCCGGATCGGCAGATGCCCCTTCTTCCTCGCCATCTCGCCAATCAAGACAGCGGTCGGGCCGGTTGCTCCACCTTGGCGCGGGATCTTGCTGTGGTGCGCCTTGACGACTTCGTAGCGCGCGAGCTGCATGCGCTCTTGATCGAGGCTTGCAAAGCTTGCCACCACCTGCGATTGACGCTGCCCGTCAAAGCTTGCCAGCGCTCGATCGCGCTGCACCAGTGCTTGAAGCACCGCTTCGTAGTAAGACAGCTCAAACACGCCCAGAGCGTCAGCAACGGCCAAGTCCCCCTTGGCAAGCGCATCGACCACCGCGCCAAGGCCTTTGCGCTTGGCCTCATTGGCAATGGCCAGATACGCCACCCAAGTCCGAAGCCCTTCCGGGTCGGCTTGCCAGCTCGCCAGCTGTGATTTGAGCGTTGCCAAGGATGTTTGGCTTGGGTCACGCGTGATCTCAGCATTGCCTTCAAGCTGCAAGCCAACCAGAAGATCCATCACTTCGCCTGCCAAGGTGCCAGCAGCTGACGACGCTCGTTCGGCTTGGTCCAGCAGCTGTTGGGGCTCACTGATGCGTGCGGCCAAGGGCCGAAGCTCGGGATTTTGCTCAATCCAAGACACGATCGGATAAAGCTCGCCTGCCTTACTGTCGAGCGCTAGCCAAAACGGGCCAAACGCAGATGCCCCATCATTGGTCACTGCCTCAAACGCAGCATTGGCCGCTTGTGCCTGTTGGATCTCACCTATCGCCGCGAGCGCCTGCTCAACGGTCAGGTCCTCTGCCCCGAGCAAGAAGGCAGCCTGCTCAGATGCGGCCAGCCAAAGCGCCGATTTATCCATGAGATCAGAAAGCGCAACACGCTTTAAGACGGTCTCCTCGCCCCAAGGATTACGCTCAGCTGCAAGTAATGCTTCGTGCACGGGCGAAAGATTGCGACCGAGTTCTTCCAGAACTGGCTTCACGCGCTTGGCAATTTCGGTTGCCAGCACCCGATCACCGATGTCAGCTAAGCGCTCACGCACTCCACTCCCTAAGGGACGGAGCGTGCGCATCCAAGCCACAACGCCTCTGAGGAACGAAGGGTTTGAGCGCTCGCGTTGCCAGTTCGAGCCAAACGCCTCTTGGCCTTGGGGGTCGTGCTCGGCGATTTTGCGCTGCGCCGCCTTGGCATCGAGCAGCACATCCAAAGACCCAAGCATGTCCAAAGCTGGAAGCTTGGGGTTAGAAAGCAGTGTGCGGATTGTCTGATTGGCGCGACGCCAATCTCCACTTAGGAAGCGAAACAGGCTCGTGCCGCGCATGGCCAACTGACCGCGCGCCGCTTCAAGTTCCGCAGGGTCTTTGTTCCAGGCGCTGTCCCGGAAGACCGTTGAGAGGCTTGCTTTGGCCTGCTGGACGCTTTCAACGGCCACGACGATCTCTTCGACCGCATCTACCCCCCGGTCCCAAATGTGAGCCACCAGCGCATCGCGATCGAGTTCCGGAATGCTCGTGGCCCGCTCAGCGATCGCAACGAGGCGGAGGGCGAGATCCAGCGTCAGCGGTGACTTCTCAGCCAGAAGCTGCGTCAAGCGAGTGAGATCTGGCAGAAGCCGAACCAGTGCGCTGTGTGCCCCACCGAGCGTTGCAAGCTCTTTCCCCAAGACGAAGCTGCTTGGCAATGCGCCCAAGGTGGCCTTGGTAGCGTCCCAGTCCTGCACCAACGCGTCCGCTTTGATCTTCGCTTCGACCGCCGCCCTGGCCTTCTGAGCGCTTTCCAGCACATCGATGACAGTCGACGCACGACCAGGCTCATCCCAGACCTCGCTTTGGAGCGCGTTGGAGCCAAGCTTTGGCGCTTCTAGGAGCGCCTTCACGCGCTGAACCGCAAGGCCCGCATCATCAAAGAGCGCCGGAGGAGCAAGGTCCAGTGTGTGGTGGAGCGAAGTGCTTGACGCTTCCCAGTCACCCAACCGCTGGGACAATCCTGAGACCAAAATGAGCAACCGGTCGCGCTCACTCGGTAAGAGACCGTCGTTCTGAACGCCGCTCCAAGCGTGCTCATCTGGAACGCCGATCTCTTCAACTCGCTCGATCAGTTCGCGCAGGAGCGATTCCCGCTCCTCCTTTTGATGGGACGCCCAGGAGGTCGGCGCTTCGAGAGGCAGGCTTTGGGTCGTGTAGCCCAAGCGACGCAGGCGCACCATGTGTCCGAAGACTTGGTAAGGCGTCAGTCCAGACGGCTGGTGAACTTCGTGGAGCCGCGCCACATGGGCGTTGAGCGTGTCACGTCGTTCGGTGAGCTGCTCGATGATGGGCGCAGAGCTGCTTCGCTTCGGCTCGCCTAGGTTCAGCGTCTGGCGAAGTTCTTCCAGTAGTGAGCGCTTGTTGGCCTTGTTGCTATGGAGTTCCAGACACGCCACCCCCACACCGACATGATCCAAACGGCGTTTGACCACTTCGAGCGCGGCCATCTTCTCCGCCACGAACAGCACGCGCTTACCCTCAGCCACAGCGCCTGAGATGATGTTCGCGATGGTTTGAGACTTGCCCGTTCCAGGGGGCCCTTGCACCAGGATGTTGTTGCCTTGGAGCACATCGTGCACCACCAAGGCTTGCGACGAATCGCAGTCCACCACATGGCGCATCTTCTCAGGCGGGATGATGCGGTCCAGATTGCTCGCCTCATCGGTAAGACTTGCTCCGGGAAAGCCATCCTGAACGACGCCCCGAAGCGTCGGGATGGCCTCCATCCCGCCCAGCGCCTCCCAACCCTGGGGGTCTAAGTCCCGATACATCATGAACTTGGCGAACGAGAACAGCCCCAGGATGGCGTCATCGCGAAGCACACCCCAGGTGTCTTTGCCTTCCAGCATCACTTCAACCGACGCCAAGTAAGCATCAATATCGAGCGTTTCGAACTCTTCGATGTTGGGCAAGCGCAGCCCAAACTCGCGCTGCAAGAACAACTGCAACGACAAGTTGGCTTGGATATCGTCGCCGGTCCATTTGAGGTGGAACTTCTCGCCCGCTGTGCTTCGCTCCAATTGAACGGGGATGAGCACCAACGGCGCGAAGCGGTCCGTTTGCGGGGTGGAAGTAGCGCGCCAGCGCAGGTAGCCAACTGCTAGGTAAAGGACATTAACGCCTTGCTCTTCTTGGAGCGTGCGCGCATCGGTGTAAAGATCCAGCAAGCGCTTTTGCAAGCCCGTTGGGGTCAAACGCGTGGTTAGCTGCGCGTCCCAGTGCGCCTTAACACGCCCATTCTCGTCCAGTTCGAAATCGGGCTGTGCGATCAGCTCAAGGTCTTTCGGAGCCTCGTCCAGCAGAACCGCTTCATCGTCGTCATCAAGCTCAGGAAGCGCCCCGCCTTGCTTCGGGTCTTCTTTTCCCGCTACAAAGGTGAAGCGTTTTCCGTCAATGACCAAGATCTGATACATCGCCTTGGCCAGCTCATGGACAACCTCAATGGTCTTCGCGCGCCCCCCTCTGGGCGTATGAAGGAGTCGGTTGCGCGTGGACAGATCCAAAAGCTCCAAGCGGGCCTTTTCGATCTTGTCCTTAAGACCACCTGCCCCCCGGAGCGAAGAAGACTCTTCACCTGCCTGTGCCAACGCCGTCTGATCCATTGACTTTCCCCTGTTACGGGGCTCGGACGGGCGTCGAACGCCCCCTTCGCTGCCCCAAAGCGTCTGCCTATAATGCTCCCAAAGTGACGGGTGTTCCAGCGGATTAGGGGGTGATCTGTGGGCGAGTTGCGAAGCAGTGAGATTCACTGGGTGGTCCATCAATACATCGGTGTGGAGGGGGGCTACTTGGGCGATTTCTCCTACCGCACGCACCGAGAATTCTATTCGGCCTTCTGCGACCTGGACTTAGATCTTGATGCCTTCGACGGCAACACCACGCGCGAGCGATTTGTGGCCATCCTGAGTGGTGTGGAAGGACACCGACAAGCGGCCATTCTTCGAGGCATCGCCAAGAAGTATCCGCAAGGTGGGGAACACTTCCGGACGTCCCAGGCCTATAAAAAGCTTTTGGAGCTGGCCAGGAGATGCGCCGATGGGCTTTCAGTGCAAGCGAGCAGCCCAGCCATCACGAGCGATATCTTGAAGCGCGCCTTGGCTGACGCCAATACGCTGATCCGAAGCGCGGGCCCTACCCATGCGGTTGATCGCATTCACACGGCGCTTCACGCTTACCTCAAAGCGGTGTGTCACGCCCAAGGGATCGAAGCACCAACAAACGCCACGATCACCAACCTATTCACGATTCTCAGAAAAGAGCACCAAAGCCTGCGAAACTTGGGCAGCCAATCGGACACGATGAACAATGTTCTGAGGTCGCTGAGCAATGTCATTGACTGCCTCAATCCGGCTCGCAACCACGGCAGCTTGGCTCATGCCAATGAGAGCTTGCTGGACAAAGATGAAGCCATGCTCGCGATCAACGCCGCCAGGACCGTGTTTCAGTATCTAGACAGCAAGTTTTCCTGACGATTGATGAGCTATCTGGCTTCGCTGCACGCAGTCTACGCAAGGCGTGTGCCGCCTCGGTAAGCTAGCATCACTAAGAGGATTGACCGCAAGGAACGCCTTCGCATGCCCCCGTCGTTGTCCCCCTCCTTGAAAGTCTTACCGTCCCAATGCAAAGCCTGGCTCGACCGGGCCAAAAGCGCGGGCGACATCGATCGCTACACCCAGGCCGTCGAGGAGCATCTCAAAGCCACCGGACCGTTGAGCCCCAAGGTCGGCACTCAGCTGGGGCGGATCAGCCACTTTTGGAGTGTGGCTGCGTGTGATGCCTACTTCCGCGAAGACTTAGCAGAGCTTGCCCGGTTCTTCTGCTGGACGATCGAGAGTCGCGCCCTGCTTCTGCGCTGGGACGCGGTGCACAGCCAGATGCATCCCGAACTAGGGAATTGGCCGCAGGAGTATTCGGATAGCCTGCGAGCAGCTGGGCCCTCCGTCTTGTCCGACTGGGTGACGGGCAAGGTCTGCACACAGCGCTTCTTGGAAATGGCCGAAAAGGACGAGCAACTCAATACGCTCCCGCAGTCCCGGCGTATTGCCCACAACACGCACGATGTGTTCCTGATCGGACTGCTGTCGGAAGGCTATGGTCTTGCCACCCACTTCGAGTCTCGCAAACCACTGACTGCGCCCTACCAGGCAGTCCTAGACACCTGGAAGAGCCAAGATCAAGATGCGTTTGCAAACGCCACAGGCGAGGCTGCTGACTTTCATCTGAGCCGAAGCAAAGCGAGCACAGGCTCAAAGACCTACGAGTTTGATCGCGACTTCGATCGCGTCTTCCCGATCGAGCTACTTGCTGTGCTGGCCTTTCGTCGGCGTGATGGTCTGCCTGAGTTCCCAAGCGGCCATGCCTTGATAGATGGGCCGTGGTCGCTGATCAGGGATCTTGCCTGCCCACCGCCATCCCCACTCCTCGCTGCCGTTCTGGCGCGCGTTGAAGAGGATTACCCGCTTTTCCGTTAGCTCATGTCGAAAGGATTCACGCATGAACGCACCCAATCGTCCCAAAGACTCCGCTGATCTTGCCGCCCTTGCCATGGCAACCGACGCCAATGGCCAAGTTGATCTGACCGCGCTCGAAGCACACCGCCTGATCCTGAACAACCAGACCATCCAGGGTCTTGATGCGCAAGGCTTGGTCAACTCGATCACGCGCTCCCCTGCCTATGCCGATCCAAAGGGTCGCGAGGAAGTCGGGACGCTCATTGACGCAATTTCCAAGCGCTTGCCGCCAGCGGACGCAATGCGCTTTGATAAGGCGCTTGATGCAGCCAATGTCAACGAGTCGTGGGCTGAGCGGAACTTCGAGCGCTATGTCCAGGAGCCGGTAGTTGCGGGCTGGGAGAGTGCCAAAGCGCGAGGGAGCGCGGCGCTCAACTGGACCGATGCTCA
The DNA here is from genome assembly GCF_017746145.1 of Xanthomonas sp. D-99. Taxonomy (NCBI): domain Bacteria; kingdom Pseudomonadati; phylum Pseudomonadota; class Gammaproteobacteria; order Lysobacterales; family Lysobacteraceae; genus Xanthomonas; species Xanthomonas sp. D-99. The sequence continues at coordinate 132,351 of NZ_JAGHWU010000020.1, forward strand.
AATCAGCGACAACTTGGCGCAATCACGACGCTGGGCGCAGGAGGTCCGCGACAACCCCCAGAACAGCTATCTCGAACGCGCCGCTGGCGCGATCTCATCCGATCTGGCCGGGTGCGGCCAGGACAGCTATGGGGCGATGAAAGGTGCGACCAGTCATGGCCTCTCAATGTTGGGTGACACGGTCGATCTGGCCAAGTTCGCCTATGAGTTCAGAACCGACGAGAACTTTCGCAACCTGGTCATGGGTTCGGCATCGGTCTATGCCAACCAAGCCATCGATGATCCGGGCAAAGTGCCGCGCGACATCAAGAATGCCGCCGTTAGCGCCTGGAACGAGTGGGAAAAAGGCTTTGAGCAGGCCACGCGCGAAGGCAAGGAGCAGGAATACCTAGGCCAAGCCAAAGGTGCGGCGGCGATCGAAATTATCGCCACATTCGTGCCGGTGTCCAAGCTCACCAAGCTTGGCAAAGTGGCCAAAGTTGCCGATGGGGTCGAGGATCTTGCCGCAGATGCGGGACGAGTTGCAGGCCGAGCCGAACGCCATGTTGCAGGCGAGCTTGGCGAAGAACTGCTGGAACTCGCGCACGATGCCCGGCAGCTTCAAAGCAAGGGCGGGCTCGAAGCCAAGGGCGCTGACCTCATGTTTCATGGCTTGGCAGGCGTCAAACGCAGCCAAGGCGAACTCGGGGAACTGGTGGACGGGCTTCGCAAGTCGGGGCACCTGGATGGATTGCTTGACAGCGCCGCTCTGACACCCAAGGAACTTGGTTACTTGGCGCGGCAAGATATCAGCATGTTCAATGGCTCGGTGTCGTTTGAGCAAGCGATCACCAAGTCGGTGGGTGGACGAGAACTCTCGGCATTGACCCGAGCAGAGACCGGCGACATTGGTGAAGCAATCGTCTCGCATCGACTGGCTGAGCAAGGCTATCGCGACCTGGTCCCGATCCAGAACAATTCTGGCCACGGCAACGACCTGGCCGGCTTCAATCCTGAAAGCGGACGCTGGGAAGTCATTGAAGTCAAAGCGTCTGTCATCGGCGCTGCCAAGGATCAAGTGGGTGATCCTCAACGCCTGATCACCGCGCGGCTTGAAAGAGCCATCGAAGGTCGGGGCCACTGGGATGCGAAGAACGTGTGGGAGGGTAATCCCCCCACTTTTAGCGGTCGCCAGAAGTGGAGCTAAGCGGCCATCGCCAACTTCATGGCAGGCGTGATGCCGCCGAG
>NZ_JAGHWU010000021.1:0-47375 GCF_017746145.1 Xanthomonas sp. D-99
GAACGTCAGCTGCATGGATGAATCCTCTACATAAGGCGATAGTGTCGCGCATCTGCGGTGAGTTGATCAGACCTTCCTTAGCCCGCGAAATCCAACCGCGCATTCACCCAAGCCGCGACAATGGCAGCGGCAACCTGTTCGGCTTGCCTGGCCGGCATGCGCTTTTCGCTTGCCAGCCAGGCGGCTGTCTCTGCGCGCACCTTGGGCAACAGCGTGCGCATGGCGTTACGCTCGGCTACCGGCCAGTCGCTGTCCTCGCCGGACCACGCAGCAATCGCCTGATCCGGATCGTTGCCGTAGCGCTTGCGCAATTCCGGCTGCAGATACAAGGCCGGCGACACGGCAGCGCGCAGCGCGATGATTTGCCACTCCGCGTAGCTGGCGTAGCGAATGGTGCCCGCGTCCTTGCTCAAGGCTTCGATCAGCCCTGCGAACCCGGCATCCAGCTGTTTCCAGCTCGGTCGCGCGAACAGCCCACCAGGCGGCTCGCAGATCGGCGCGAAACTGTCGCGTGTCGAGCCATAGAGCGGACCGAACGCGTCATAGGCCGGCTCGCCCACTGCAGCGAAAATGAAGCAATGCACGTACGGCCGCTCGGAACGATCCTCGCGCTCGATCCACATGCGCAACAGGGTCAGCACACGCTGTTGCTGTTGCATGGCAGGCGCGCCATCCACATCGTCGAGCAAGGACGCTGCGAAATCGTCGGTCTTGCGTAATGCCTTGCGTGCGCTTTCAAAACGCGCGTTCGCCAACGCCGCATCCACGCCTGCGGCAGGCACGAAGTGATGCAGATACGCCAGCCATGCCGATGCCAGCGGCGCGTCGTAGCCCTGCAACTGGCGCGCAGCGTCCGCTGGCGTTTTCGGGATGCTGGCGATGATGCGGTCCAGCGTTTGCTGCTGGGCGTCGAGTGTCTTGCCCAGCGCATCGACCCTGGCCTTCAAACTGCGTTGCAGGCAGTCATCCACCTTGGCGTCCTGCGCGCAGGCATTGCGCTGGCGCAACCAAGCGCGTTGCTGATCGCGTACTGCGGTGAGCGAGGCACGCGGCGCGGTGTCCAGCACGCCGCGATACGCCTCATCCAGTTGATCGTCCAATTGACCGAGCGCAGGCACGGCGCACAGCCGCTTTTCCACCGGCGTCCCCGCCTGTTTGCAGTCGAACGACGCCGACCATGCGGCGCCAGCACTCAGCACTAACGCACCGCCCACAATGCACCGCACAACCGGCATCCGATCAATCACTGCAACGCCTCCTTGCGCGCTGGCAGCAGCGACAGCAACAGCAGCGTCGCCGCCAGGGTCACATAGGCACCGACGAACTGCCAGCTGATCACCCGCGCCAGGCCTTGCAGCGACCACGGCAGATAGATGCCGCCGCGCGGGTCCACCGAGTGGATCAGGCCGAACAGGGTCAGCCCGGCAGCCACCAGCAGGAAGACCGCGCCGCGTCGCAAGCGGCCATCGATCATCGCCGCCACCGTGGCGATCCACAGCATCGCGGTGATGATGAAGCCATTGCCCAGCGCGAAGATCACTGCCAGCTCCGGCAGGCCGTGGCCATCGACCTTGCTGGTCAGCGCGACCAGCTGATCCGGCGCAATCCAGCCCGGCGCCTTGATGGTCAACAGGTACGCCACCGAGGGCAAAAAGCCCAGCACCATCGCGCCGGCGTGCTGTTTGGGCGTGGCCTGGAATGCCTGGGTGGTGATGTCGATCGAGACGTACACGATAATTGGCGCCAGCACGGCCAGCGGCAGCCATTGCACCAAGCCGCTGATCACCCCGAGCATGCCACCGATCCCGACGAAGACCCCGGTCAGCAGCGTATAACCGGAGCGCGCGCCCATGTGCTTGTACGCGGGCTGGCCGATGTAGGGCGTGGTCTGCGCGACGCCGCCGCACACGCCGGCCACCAGCGTGGCCAGGGCTTCCACCAGCAGGATGTCGCGGGTGCGGTAATCATCGCCGGCCGCACGCGCGCTCTCGCTGACGTTGATGCCGCCCACCACCATCAACAAGCCGAACGGCAACAGCAACGGCAGGTAAGCCACCGTGGCCGGCAGGCCGTCGATAAAGCCCAGCGTCGGCAGAGGCAGCACGATCTGCGGCGGATTCCACGCCGGCAAGGCGAAGCCGGGGGCACCCAATCCCGCCAGGCCAAGCCCGTAATACAACGCGGTGCCGATCACGAACGCCACCAGCACGCCGGGCAATTTGGTCGGGAGGCGGCCCTTGGCGAGCAGCACGTACAGCAGCAGGCCCAGGGTGACGAAGCCGGCCACCGGCGAACGTAGCGTTTCCAGCAGCGGCAACAAGCCCATCAGCACCAGCGCGATACCGGCGATGGAACCGAGCAAGGCCGCACGCGGCAGCGCGCGCGTCACCGCTTCGCCTGCGAACGACAGCACCAGCTTGAGCAGGCCCATCACCACCAATGCAGCCATGCCGAGTTTCCAGGTGGCGATCGCGGCGGCCTGCGGGTCCAGCCCCTGCGCCTTGAAACCGGCAAATGCCGGGCCGAGCACCAGCAGCGCCATGCCGATGCTGGTGGGCGCGTCCAGGCCCAGCGGCATGGCGGTGACGTCGTCGCGCCCGGTGCGCGCGGCCAGCCGCCGCGCCATCAAGGTGTAGAGGAGATTCCCCACCAAGACGCCGAACGCGGTGCCGGGGAACATGCGCGCGAACACCACCTCGGCCGGGAACTGGAAGATGCCGACCAAGGCCATCGCGATGAAGCCGAGGATGGACAGGTTGTCGACCACCAGGCCGAAGAAACCATTGAGATCGCCAGCGACGAACCAGCGCGGCGCAGCCGCAGGACGCGAAGAGGGAGCCGACATGAGAACCAAACAAGCGTGGGGGGTCGGCCGATGGTAGCCGCTGCATTGCAAGGGCGACAGCGGCGCGGTGGATCAGAGCGTGTCGTGGCCAGAGGCCATCGGGCTGTCCGTGAGCAGGCAGCCCGGCGCCATCGCCCGCTACTGCATCGCTGCATCCACATCGATCCAGCCCAGGCTGTCGCTGCGGCCGGCACTGCGATAACGCACCTGCAGCCGCCTACCATCGGCGCTGACGTCCAGCGCATCGGCCTGATCGCCGCGCACCAGATAGCGCTTGCTGGCAGTGGCCGTCGGCGTGGCGTACAGCGGCAAACGCGCCACCTGTACGTGCAGTTGCACCGGCATGGGTTCTTCGAGCGTGGTGCCGATTTCGCTTGCCACCTTGGTGCCGCGCGGGTCGTACATCGGCCACACCGATAACGGCATGCCATCCTCGCTTCCCGAATCCAGCAAGGTCTGGATCTGCGGCGACTCGATCCGCTGCTGCGTCCGCCAGACGTACAACCGCCCGCCAGCGTCGTAGCGGTAGACATCCGCGTACCACATCGGCCCACTGCGGCAGGAACTGGTCAGGCTGCGTTGCTGTTGATCCGCAACCAGATTGAAGAATCCTTCGCACTGCACCGTCGGCCGCGTCGGTGCAGCGAGCGCATGAAAGCGGCGCTTTGCAGGATCGAACACAAAGACCCACACCGCCTCGTTGACCTGACCCAGCATTGCCGACACCGCAAGATCCGGGCGCCCATCGAAGTTGTAGTCGTCGCTGCGCAGCTGCGCGCCGCCCTCGCCATCGTCCACATTCGCGTCGAACCATTGTTCGGCATCGCCGGGAGACAGCACCACATGCAGGCGCTGGCCGACCAAGGTGGCGGTCGCATGGGTGTGCGCATCTAGCGTTAAACGAAGACTTGTGTCGTCTGCCGCAGCGCCGAACGCCAGCCCGCCTGCCATCGCAACCAACAGTGCGCACGCGGTGCGCATGGACGGCAACTGCAACGCGCCAAGGCGCATGCGCAGCTGGCCAGAAACGGTGCGCAGATACGCGCTCCCCGACGACGCATGCGATACCCGCCCGCGCCGGAGGACGCGCGGCATACGACCACCAACGCCGGCGAGCGTGGTGGCCGGCACCTGTACGGACCTGTCAGTGCGCAAGCCAGGCCACCGACTCAGAACGAGACCTCGACCGGCTGCCGCGACCACAGCACCGACTGGTGTCTGGTGGCCTGCTTCCAGGCCAGCCGGATCGCCTCGATGTCGCTGCGCCGTTGCGGGGTGTCTTCGTGCAGGATCACCAGCACCTTGGTCCCCAGCCGGTTCGGCTCCTTGGCGCCGCGGAACAACCATTGGCCGTAGGCGTCGAACACGGTCAGACCATCGGGGAAGCGCGGAGTCACTTCCTTGTCCAGAAACGCGCGCCATTGGGTTTCGTCGATGGTGCGGGTCTGCGGGCGGTCGGCCGGGCCGGATTCCTCGCCGACGCCGAAATACAGCTCGCTGCGCACCCAACCCCGTGCCGCCGCCGGCCGCGCTGCATCGCCCTGCAGGCTGGCAGTGGTCGCGGTCGGCGCGGTGCCGGGCGTGGTGGCGCATGCGGTCAGCGCCAACATGGCGGCAAGCAGGCAAGACGGCAGCAACTTCATCGACTTCTCCACAACAGATCGGGGGACAGGATTTGGGGCAGGCTCATGCAAGGCTGATATCAGCTCATGCCGGCGCGCACGGACTGTGCCATCTCGCGCCGGCCTGAACAACGCGATAATATCTTTCCATCCGGATGAATGTGGACAATCCGCCCTCTTTGCGCCCAGCCCGGCCGGATGCCGACCGCGCGGCGCGTTGCAGTTGCAGGAGAGAGAACAGCATGACCCGCCCCACCCTTTCGGTGATTGGCCTGGCCATCGCCGCCGTGCTCAGCGCCAACGCGCAAGCCCAGCAGGCCGATGCCGGCGCCACCACCCTGGACACCGTGATCGTCACCGGCACCCGTGCCAGCGACCGCACCGTACTGGAATCGACCGTGCCGGTGGACGTGCTCACCGCCGAAGACATCCGCAAGGCCGGCGTGGTCAACGGCGAGCTGGGCAGCGCACTGCAGGCGCTGCTGCCCTCGTTCAACTTCCCGCGTCAGTCCAACTCCGGCGGCGCCGACCATATCCGCGCCGCGCAGCTGCGCGGGCTCTCACCCGACCAGGTGCTGGTGCTGGTCAACGGCAAACGCCGCCACACCTCTGCGCTGGTCAACACCGACAGCAAGATCGGCAAGGGCACCACGCCGGTGGATTTCAATTCGATCCCGATCAACGCGATCAAGCGCATCGAAGTGCTGCGCGACGGGGCCGGGGCGCAATACGGCTCGGATGCGATTGCCGGGGTCATCAACGTGATCCTGGACGACAACCCCGAGCGCGGCGAACTGGAAGCCAACTTCGGCGCCTACAACACCGATGTGAAGCCGATCGACCGTCGTGTCACCGACGGCCAGACCAGCTACGCCAGCGCCAAGGTCGGCTCGCTGCTGGGCGACGACGGCGGCTTCTTCAAGGTCGGCCTGGAACTGAAAAACCGCGAGGCAACCAACCGCGCCGGCTTCGACCAGATTCCCTCGTTCGAAGAACAGACCCCGGCCAACCTGGCGCTGCGGGGCCAGCGCAATTACGTGCTCGGCGATGGCGCCACCAAGGGCCTCAATGCCTGGCTCAACACCAAGGTTCCGTTCAGCGCCAGCGGCGAGTTTTACGCCTTCGGCACCTACAACCAGCGCGATACCGAAGGCGCCAATTACTTCCGTTACCCGGACAGCAGCGCCAACTGGCGCGAGATCTACCCCAACGGCTACCGCCCGATTTCCGAAGGCGAGAATCGCGACCTGCAACTCGTGGCCGGTGCGCGCGGGCAGTGGGGCAACTGGGATTACGACGCCAGCGTCAACTACGGCCGCAACGACTTCACCTACCGGCTACGCAACTCGCTCAATGCATCGCTGGGGCCCGGCAGTCCCACACGCTTCAAGACCGGCGATTTCGCCTTCGCGCAGACCGTGGGCAACCTCGACCTGACCCGCGTGTTCGACGCCGCCGGCGCCACCCATACCTTCGGCACCGGCGCCGAGTTCCGCCGCGAGCAATACCGCACCCACGCCGGCGACCCCGCCAGCTACGCGGCCGGCCCGTTCACCGATCGTCCCACCGGCTCGCAGGCCGGCGGCGGGCTCACCCCGCAGGACGAAGCCGACCTGTCGCGCAACGTGGCCAGCGCCTACGCCAACGTCTCCAGCCAGTTCGGCGACAAGTTCTCCACCGACCTGGCCGGCCGCTACGAGCATTACCAGGATTTCGGCAGCCAATGGACCGGCAAGCTGGCCGCACGCTACGCGTTCGCACCGGCCTTTGCGCTGCGTGGTGCCATCTCCAACAACGTGCGCGCGCCTTCGCTCAGCCAGATCGGGTATGAAGCCACCTCCACCGGTTACGACGCCGCCGGCCGCTTGACCCAGGGGCGCCTGTTGTCGGTCAACAACCCCATCGCGCGCGGCCTGGGCGCCACCGATCTGAAGCCGGAAAAGTCGGTCAATTACAGCCTGGGCTTCACCAGCAAGCTGGGCGATCACTTCGACGTGTCGCTGGACTTTTTCCAGATCGATATCGACGACCGCATTGCGCTGTCCGAAGACATCACCGGCGATGCGCTGACCAGCTTCGTGCAGCAGAACTACGGCGTTACCGGCGTGCAGAGCGCCAGCTATTTCCTCAATGCCGCCGACACCCGCACCCGCGGCGCCGAGCTGGTCGCCAACTGGCGTCAGTACGCCTTTGGCGGCGACCTGCTGCTGACCGGCACCTACAGCTACGCCAAGACCGAGTTGGAAAACATCATCGCCACCCCGGCCCAGCTGCTCGCACTGAACCCGGAGTACGTGCTGTTCGGCGTGGAAGAAAGCAATACGCTTACCGACGCCGCACCGCGCACCCGCGCCTCGCTTGCCGCGAACTGGAGCAACGAGCGCTGGAACCTGCAGACGCGCGTCAACCGCTACGGCAGCGCCACCCGCGTGTTCGATTTCGGCGGCGACTTCGTACCGCGCCAGACTTACGGCGCCGAGTGGCAACTGGACCTGGAAGCCGAATATCACCTGGGCACGCAATGGACGCTGGCCATCGGCGGGCAGAACATCCTGGACAACTACTCGGACCGTTCCATCGACGACATCGCCTACTTCGGCAACCTCCCTTACGACGTGCTCTCGCCGATCGGCAGCAACGGCGCGTACTGGTATGGGCGGGTGCGGTACAGCTTCTGATGCGGGAATCGGGATTCGGGATTCGGGATTCGGGATTGGCATGAGCAGCATTGCTGCGAATCCCTAATCCCTAATCCAGATTGGCCTTGCCTCCACTACGACACCGTCCAGGCAATCGGCAATCGTTGGCATTGGAGATTCGAGATTGGCAGGCGTGGCCCTGCCATGCATACCCGGTGCCCAAGACGGTAGCGGAACTGACTGGCAGGGCCATGGCGAACGCCATCAAAGGCGGTTCGCGATCGGGATTGGCGCGCCCTGCTTTGCACGAATCCCCAATCCCGACTCCCCAATCCCCGCCGTTCCATAACCTGAATCTCACACCGCTTTGCGCACACTGGCCTGATGGCAGACGCGCATCCCCCCCTACCGTCGCCGCCATTGCTGGACGATGCATGTGCATTGTTCCTGGACGTGGACGGCACCCTCATCGACTTTGCCGACCGCCCCGAGGCGGTGCAGCTATTGCCCGAAGTGCGCGAGGCCATCGGCCTGCTGAGCAAGCGCCTCAAGGGCGCCGTTGCGCTGGTCAGCGGCCGGCCACTTGCCCAGCTGGATGCTCTGTTCGCCCCCTTGCTGCTGCCGGCCGCCGGTCTGCACGGGCATGAACTGCGCAGCGATCTGGCGGCACGCGCGGCAATGCCGCAAGACAGCTCCGAGTGGCTGCACGGCCTGCATCAACGCGCCGCGGCGCTGACCCACCAACACCCGGGCGTGCTGGTCGAAGACAAGGGCGCCAGCGTGGCGCTGCATTGGCGCGCCCGGCCGCAGGCCGGCCCCGAGGTGCTCGCCTTCGCGCAGCAGGAAATCGCACGGCTTTCCGGCTATCGCCTGCAGCCCGGCGACCACGTGGTGGAATTCGTTCCCGAGGGCAGCAACAAGGGCCTGGCGGTCGAACAGCTGATGCAGCACGGCACCTTCGCCGGCCGCACGCCGGTGTTCGTCGGCGACGACCTCACCGACGAATTCGGCTTCGACGCCGCCAACCGGCTCGGCGGCTGGAGCGTGCTGGTGGGCAATCGCGCCCAGACCAGCGCGCGCTTTCGCGTCGATGGCACCGCCGACGTCCACGCGTGGCTGCAGCGCAATGCACGCAATCGCTGAGCACAGCGCACCTTCTCTCCTTCACTTCAACAGGATCGTTTGCACTCCATGACCGAGCCAAACCTGGATCTGGGCGTCATCGGCAACTGCAGTTTCGGGGCACTGGTCGATCGGCAGGCACGTGTGGTGTGGAGCTGCCTGCCGGCATTCGACGGCGACCCGGCCTTTTGCACGCTGCTCTCGCCCAAGACCGAAGGCGGCGACTTCGCCGTGGAACTGGAAGATTTCGCCAGCAGCGAGCAGCACTACCTGCCCAATACCGCCGTGCTGCGCACAGTGTTGCGCGACAGCAAGGGCGGCGAGGTGGAAGTCATCGATTTTGCGCCGCGCTGGCGCAATAACGGGCGCTTCTATCGGCCTGTCAGCATCATTCGCCAGATCCGTCCGCTGAGCGGCAACCCACGCATCATCGTGCGCGCCCGCCCGCTGGCCGATTGGGGCGGCCGCACGCCGGACACCACCTGGGGCAGCAATCACATCCGTTGGGTGTTGCCGGAATTCACCCTGCGCCTGACCACCGATGTGCCGGTGCGCTTCGTACGTGACGGCCTGCCGTTCGTGCTCAGCCATCCGGTGAGCCTGGTGCTGGGCGTGGACGAATCGCTGACCCGCTCGCTCACCGGTTACGTGCAGGAAGCGCAGGAACGCACCGAAGAATACTGGCGCGAATGGGTGCGTTACCTGTCCATTCCGCTGGACTGGCAGGAAGCGGTGATTCGCAGCGCGATCACGCTCAAGTTGTGCCAGTACGAAGACAGCGGCGCGATCATCGCGGCAATGACCACTTCGATTCCGGAAGCGCCCAATACGCCGCGCAACTGGGATTACCGCTATTGCTGGCTGCGCGATGCCGCCTTCGTAGTGCGCGCGCTCAACCGGCTTGGCGCAACCCGCACGATGGAGCAGTTCATCGGCTACATCTTCAATATCGCCACCACCGACGGCACCATGCAGCCGCTGTACGGCATCGGCTTCGAATCGCAGCTGGAAGAACACGAAGTTGACACCATGGCCGGTTACCGCGGCATGGGTCCGGTGCGGCGCGGCAACCTGGCATGGATCCAGCAGCAGCACGATGTCTATGGCAGCGTGGTGCTGGCGTCCACCCAGCTGTTCTTCGACCTGCGCCTGAAGGATCAAGGCGATGCGGACACCTTCCGCCGGCTTGAACCGCTGGGCGAGCGCGCCTATGCATTGCATAACGTGCCCGACGCCGGCCTGTGGGAATTTCGCGGCCGCGCCGAAGTGCATACCTACACCGCCGCGATGTGCTGGGCGGCATGCGATCGCCTGTCCAAGATTGCCGACCGGCTGGCGCTGCCCGAGCGCAGCACCTACTGGCGCGAACGTGCCGACAGCATCCGCGAGCGCGTATTGAACGAGGCCTGGAACGAGGAACGCGGCCATTTCACCGATACCCTCGGCGGCCATCGGCTCGATGCCTCGCTGTTGCTGCTGGCCGATATCGGGATCGTGGCCAATGACGACACTCGCTTCGTGCGCACGGTCGAGGCGGTCGGCCGCGTGCTCAAGCACGGCGATGCGCTATACCGCTACATCGCACCGGATGACTTCGGTGAGCCGGAAACCAGCTTCACCATCTGCACCTTCTGGTACATCGACGCACTGGCCGCGATCGGGCGCAAAGACGAGGCGCGTGAATTGTTCGAGCGCATCCTTTCGCGCCGCAATCACCTTGGCTTGCTGTCGGAAGATCTATCGTTCGAGGACGGCGAAGCCTGGGGCAACTTCCCTCAGACCTATTCGCATGTTGGCTTGATCATCGCAGCGATGCGCTTGTCGCGGAGCTGGCAGGAGGCGTCATGAGTCGTTTGGTGGTGGTATCCAACCGTGTTGCAGTGCCTGGCGAAAACCGCGCCGGCGGCCTGGCGGTTGGCTTGTTGGCAGCGCTCAAGGAGCGCGGTGGCATGTGGTTTGGCTGGAGCGGCAAGACCGTGCGCGGCGACAGCGGTGGCATGCACGAGCAGACCGAAGGCGACATCACCTTCGTCACCATGGACCTCAACAAGCGCGACATCGATTCGTACTACAACGGCTTCGCCAACCGCACGCTGTGGCCCTTGTTGCACTTCCGCCTGGATCTGGTCGATTACGATCGTGCCACCCGCGAAGGCTATCTGCGCGTCAATCGGCTATTTGCCGAAAAACTCGCGCCACTGCTGAAAGACAGCGACACGCTGTGGATCCACGATTACCACATGATCCCGCTCGGCGCGATGCTGCGCGAGCTGGGCGTGGGCTGCAAGATGGGCTTCTTCCTGCACGTACCGATGCCATCGGCCGATCTGGTGCAGGCCATGCCCGATCACGCGCGCCTGTTCAGTACCTTCTACGCATACGACCTGGTCGGCTTCCAGACCCAGCGCGATGCCGAACGTTTCAAGGCCTATGTACGCCTGTTCGGCGGCGGCCGCATTCTGGAAGGCGATCTGGTGGAAGGCCCGGGTGGGCGCCGCTTCACCGCTTCTTCGTTCCCGATCGGGATCGATACCGACCTGATTGCCCACCAGGCCAAGGCGTCTGCCGGCAAGCAGGCGGTACGCGATCTGCGCGAAAGCCTGCGTGGCCGTCAGTTGGCCATCGGTGTGGACCGCCTGGATTATTCCAAGGGCTTGCCGGAGCGCTTTCAGGGTTTCGAGCGCTACCTGGAGCGGTACCCGGATCAATCCGGCAGCCTGACCTATCTGCAGATCGCGCCGGTCTCGCGCGGCGATGTCACCGAATACCGTCAATTGCGCAGCCAGCTCGAACAGATCGCCGGCCACATCAATGGCGGACATGCGGAGCCGGACTGGACGCCGCTGCGCTACGTCAACCAGAACTTCAGCCATGCCACGCTGACGGGCTTCTATCGCGCGGCGTCGGTATGCCTGGTCACGCCACTGCGCGATGGCATGAACCTGGTTGCCAAGGAATTCGTGGCTGCGCAGGACCCGGCAGATCCGGGCGTGCTGGTGTTGTCGCTGTTTGCAGGTGCAGCCGATGAAATGAAGGAAGCGCTGCTGGTCAACCCGCACGATCTGGATGGCGTGGCCGACGCGATCGCCACAGCAGCAAGCATGCCGCTGGCAAGCCGCATCGAACGCTGGCACGCAATGATGGACCACCTGCGCAAGAACAATATCAACCACTGGCGCCAGCGCTATCTGCAAGCGCTGTCTGAGGTGTAGGGCAAACCTTTTCCCACCAGCCATTGTTCTCCTCGATAAAGGAGACGGTGCCCGAAATGCGGACGTGGGTGCGGCCGCAATCAGACTGAAGTTCTGATTTTCCAGAGACGCGCTGCGTGACGCAGCCATATTGAGCAGCTGCGGCGTTTGGCCAATGCGTGACGCAGCCATATTGAGCGGCTGCGGCGTCTGGCCAAGCTGCCCCGACGCGCAAGGGGTGAATACCTCGCACGTCGACAGTCTGCAGCTGCGATCGACGCGGCAGTCACACGCAACGCCACGTGCGCCCCTGCATCCGGCTCTTCAATCGTAGTCGCGCTCAGCAGCAGCGCATGTCGCCGACGGCTGTGCAAGTACCGCACGCACTTCGCGAGGCGTTCAAGATCCGCATGTTACCGGTGCCAAACGTGCAGGTTGGAACGCTGGTTCCTATTCCGTCACGGACAAAGGGCGTTCGGGGGTCTAAAATATTTGCATGATTAGCGCTGAGGACCCTGGGAGGGGCTGCGCGTTCATAGCGTTCGACGTTCGTATCTAGATCCTGGGCCGCGTGTTGGCGCCTGCGATCGCTCTCCCTCCACGACTCGCCACCGCTCGCTGGTGCCTGAGTCCTTCCTGACATCTCAAAATGACTGATCAATCCTCAAAACGTGGGCTAGGCACCTGGTTGCTGGTGGCCTATGCCGTGGTGATCGCCGTGCTCGGCGCGGTGCTCGCCTATCAGGGCAGCCGCCTGGTGGCCGTGGGCGGCTCCTGGTATTACCTGATCGCGGGTATTGCCCTGTTCCTGGCGGGCGTCCTGCTCGCGCTGGGCAAGCGCGCCGGGCTGTGGCTGTTTGGCGCCACGCTGGCCGGCACCATCGCCTGGGCGCTGTGGGAAGTGGGCCTGGATGGCTGGGGCTTGGTGCCGCGCCTGGCCATGATGTCGGTGCTCGGCCTGGTGCTGCTGCCGTTCTGGGGTGTGGCGCGTCGTCGCATGCAGCCACTATCCGGGCCGGGCTATGCGCTGGTGACTGGCGTGCTGCCGATCCTGGGGGCGGCGCTGATCCTGTGGCCGCTGCTGATGCCGCGCAATGTCGAGCTGGCCAATGCCTCCACGCTGCCGGCCGACAACGCAACGGCCTTCAGCCGCGGCACCGTGCCCAGCCCCGACGGCAACGTCGCGGCCAACCACGACGCCAGCAACTGGACCTCCTATGCCGGCTCCAACCTGTCCAACCACTACACCCCCGGCGCGCAGATCACCCCGGACAACGTGAAGAACCTCAAGGTGGCCTGGGAATTCCACACCGGCGATCTCAAGCCCAAGGATTCCAAGCTGGGCTACGCCTTCCAGAACACCCCGCTCAAGGTCGGCGACCTGCTCTACATCTGCACCCCCACCCAGAAGGTGATCGCGGTGGAAGCAGCCAACGGCAAGGAGCGCTGGCGCTTCGATCCGCAGACCAACCCGAAGGCGATGGCGGGTGTGGCTGCCACCACCTGCCGTGGCGTGTCGTATTACCAGGCACCCGAAGGCACCGCCGAGTGCCCGACCCGGATCTTCTGGCCGATGGTCGATGGCCGCCTCGGTGCGCTGGACGCGCAGACCGGCAAGCTGTGCACCAGCTTCGGCAACAACGGCTATGTCGATCTGAATGCGGGCACCGGCAACACCAAGCCGGGCTTCGTCGGCCCGACCTCGCCGCCGGTGGTGATGCGCGGCGTGGTGATCCAGCCGACCGGCCAGGTCCGCGATGGTCAGGAAGGCGATGCGCCGTCCGGCGTGGTGCGTGGCTTCGATGCGCTCACCGGCCAGCTGCGCTGGGCCTGGGACCTGGGCAACCCGGCGATCACCGCCGAGCCGCCGGCCGGCCAGACCTATACCCGCTCCACCCCGAACGTGTGGTCGCTGATGGCCGCCGACGATGAGCTGGGTCTGGTCTATCTGCCCACCGGCAATGCGTCCGGCGACTTCTTCGGCAAGGGCCGCACCCCGCAGGACGAGGAATACACCGCCTCGCTGGTTGCGGTGGATGCCGCCACCGGCAAGGAGCGTTGGCATTTCCGTACCGTCAATCACGACCTGTGGGATTACGACATCGGCCCGCAGCCGAACCTGGTCGATTGGCCGGTCGCTGGCGGCGGCACGCGTGCTGCGGTGATCCAGGCGACCAAGTCCGGCCAGGTGTTCGTGCTGGACCGCGCCACCGGCGAGCCGATCATGCCGGTCAAGCAGATCCCGGTACCGCAGGGAACCGACCACGGTGACTGGACCGCTGCCACGCAGCCGATCTCGCCGGGCATGCCCAACACCGTGGGCGCGCCGAGCCGCGAGTTCGAAAAAATCATCGAATCCGATGCCTGGGGCATGACCCCGTTCGACCAGTTGGTGTGCCGTATCCAGTTCAAGCAGCTGCGCTACGAAGGCATGTTCACCCCACCCACACTGCAGGGGTCGCTGGCTTTCACCGGCAACCACGGCGGCATCAACTGGGGTGGCGTTTCGGTGGACCTGCAGCGCGGCATCATGGTGATGAACAGCAATCGCCTGCCCTACACCCTGCAGGTGTATACCCGCCAGAAGATGGACGAGCTGGGCGTGGTCTCAGTGTTCGACGGCAAGAGCAAGACGCCCGGCTACATGGCGCAGAAGGGCCTGGCCTACGGCGCACGCAAGGAGCCGTGGATGTCGCCGCTCAACACCCCGTGCGTGGCACCGCCGTGGGGCTACATCGCCGGTGTCGACCTGCGCACGCAGCAGGTGATCTGGCGCCGTCCGTTGGGCACCGGTTACGACCAGGGGCCGATGGGTATCCCGTCCAAGACCAAATTCGAGATCGGCACGCCCAACAACAGCGGCTCGCTGGCCACCGCTGGCGGGGTGACCTTCATCGGCGCGACCCTGGACGACTTCATGCGCGGTTTCGACAGCCGCACCGGCAAGCAGGTCTGGGAGACCCGCGTCCCCGCCGGCCCGCAGGCAGCGCCGATGAGCTACACCATCAACGGCAAGCAGTACATCGTGGCTGCCGTCGGTGGACACGACCGCATGGAAACCAAGTCGGGCGACAGCGTCATTGCCTGGGCCCTGCCGGACGATGCGCAGGCCGCGCCTGCCAAGTGACGGCCGCGCTCCACGCACCGCGCGGCCAGGCAGTGCGCTGAGGCGCATCAGCGCATGCAGTCTGCACTGCATCGGCCGCTGCGCCTCACCCGCCTGGCTGCGTGCTGGCGCATAGGCAACCTGCCGTCGGCCCGGGGCCGACGGACGCATCAATCAAACCGGTCGTCGCGAGACGGCCGGTTTTTTTGTGCGCGCGCATCCCGGTGCGGCCAAGACTCATGGGGTCCAAGTCGGGGATGTCCGCCCAGCGCAAGACGCGCGACCGACGTGCGTTGGCTGTCAAACCTGCGTCGCGGACGTCCGGATACACGCCAACCTCCGAGGCCGGCGCCCCCATGCAGCAGCCAAAGGCCTGTGTGGGTGCCAATCCAGAGCCCGCGCAGGTCGACAAGCCAACCCGCACCATTTCCGGAGGGGTTTGGCCACCCTAAATCGCAGTTCGCCGACATTGCAGGGCATTCGACCCGCATAGAGATTTTTCACGCGGAATTTACAATCAAATTGACGCGCGGGCGCATTTGATCGCACCCGACGCACATACCCTGACGAACTGAAATCGCTTCCATATCAATGACATCCCGCCATTTCGAGACTTGGTTGCCACATTCCGACGAACGGCGCCTTCACATCATCATGATTCGGACTCAGCCGCCGATACCCCCATTGCGGGCCATGGACTGCCGATACCGCTCCCCCTTCTCAGATCACCCAGCTGGACTCAGCCTATGTCGCTTGCACACGATGCCGCCCCCGTTGCCCAACCGCCTGCCGGTCGGCACGTTGCGCGCGCTACCTGGACCGCATGGCTGCCCGCCGCTGCACATATCGCGCTGCTGGCGTTGCTGGCCTGCTATGCCGCCACGCTGGTACCCGGCGGCTTCCTGAGCGGGCTCGGACGCGTGCTGCCCGCCCTGCTGGTGTTGGGCGCGGCAAGCGCCGGGCTCTGGTGGTGGTCGCGCCGGCGTCACGACGGCCAGTTGCAGCAGGCAATGCGCGCGGCGGTGGCGATCGGCGAAGGACGCACCCAGCGTCTGGACCTGCGCAACGCCTCCGGCGACCTCGCGCCGTTGCTGCATGCGTTGCAGGATGCCAAGGACAAGCTCGCCATCCGCATCGACGTGATGGAGCAAGGCCTGCGCCATGGCCAGTTCGTGATCAAGGCGCTGGACGATCTGGACACCATGATCCGCATCGCCGACGACGATGGCCAGGTGCTGTTTGCCAACCGCAAACTGCTCGCCATGCTCAAGCTGATCGAGCCGGATGTACAGAGCTTCCGCCCCAGCTTCCATGCCGAAGGCTTCGTCGGCGGCAGCATCGGCGACATCTATCCCGACAGCCAGGCCGCGATCGACCGCATGCGCGCGTTGAATGCCTCCAAGGCCGTGCGTGCGCCGTTCTTCGGCCGCCAGATCGACTTCGTGTACAGCCCGATCATCGCCGCCGACGGCACCAAGCTCGGCACCATCGCGCAGTGGATGGACGTCACCGCGCAGGTCAATGCCGAGCAGGGACTGATCCAGATCATCGACGCCGCCTCCGCTGGCGATTTCAGCCGTCGCATGCAGATCGACGGCATGGACGGTGTGCTGCTGAGCCTGGCGCAAGGCATCAACCGCATCTACGACTCGGTGGAAACCCATCTGGCCGCACTGGCGCGCGTGATCGGCGCGCTGGCCGAAGGCGACCTCACCCAGCGTGTGGATGGCGATGCGCACGGTATCTTCGCGCGCTTGCGCGACGACACCAACCAGACCGTCACCCGCCTGACCGAGATCATCGGCGGCATCCAGACCGCATCGGACACCATCCGCCAGGCCGCGGTGGAAATCGCCGCCGGCAACATGGATCTTTCCGAGCGCACCGAGCAACAGGCGGCCAATCTGGAAGAAACCGCCAGCTCGATGGAAGAACTCACCTCCACCGTGAAGCAAAACGCCGAGAGCGCGCTGCAGGCCAATCGCCTGGTCGTCGGCACCGGCGACGTGGCGCAGAGCGGCGGCCAGGTGATGGACGAGGTGGTCGCCACCATGGGCCAGATCAGCACCGCCTCGCGCAAGATCGGCGAGATCATCGGGGTGATCGACGGCATCGCGTTCCAGACCAACATCCTGGCACTCAATGCCGCAGTGGAAGCCGCACGTGCCGGCGAACAGGGCCGCGGTTTTGCGGTGGTCGCCTCGGAAGTGCGTGCCCTGGCGCGGCGCTCGGCCGATGCGGCCAAGGAAATCAAGACGCTGATCGCCGATTCCACCGACAAGGTGGAGCTGGGTTCGGGCTTGGTGCACCGCGCCGGCGCGACCATGCGCGAGATCGTCGGCTCGGTCAAACACGTCACCGACATCATGAGCGAGATCACCTCGGCCAGCGCCGAGCAGTCCAGTGGCATCGAGCAGGTCAACCGCACGGTCGCGCAGTTGGACGAGGTCACCCAACGCAACGCCGCGCTGGTGGAAGAAGCCACCGCCGCCGCGCGCAGCTTGGAAGAACAGGCGGTGGAACTGGCCGATGCGGTCTCGATCTTCCGCCTGCAATCCGACACCCGCCCGAGCACCTCCAACCTCGCGCGCGCCAGCTTCCACAACGCGGCATAAGCCCGGCATGCTTGGCGATTCGTAGGAGCGCACCCGGGCGCGACCGGGTTTGGGCAGAAATGCCATCCATCAACAGCTGCGCTGCTGAGGCCAGCCGAGCGAGGCGCAGCATCGCCCCGTTCCTGCGTAGGTTCGCGTTGCGTTGCGTTGCATCGCAATGCGATGCGATGCAGCGCACCTCAGGCCAGCGCCCCGATGCCGGGCGCACTGCGTCAGTCCAGAAACCGCGCGTGCTGCTCGGGCGTGGGCAGCAGGCAGTGATCGCTGCGGCCGAACCAGCGGTAACGATTGCGTGCGATCAGCCGGTAGCCGAGATCGCGCACGCGACGTGGGACCAGGCGCAGCACCCCACTCAGCCGCCAGAGTCCGCCCAATCCCGCAAGCACGCGCACGATCGCGTCGCTGTCGGTCCAGGCACCGGTGGCGTCCACCAGTAGAAACGACAGGGGGTCGTCTGGGTCCAGACCGTGCTGCTGCAACAGTGCGCGCCCGGCTTGCCCCTGCATGGCAGCAAAGCGATAGCGCCCACGCCGATCGTGGCGCAGCAGGAATTTGACCCAGCCATTGCAGAGCAGGCACACGCCGTCGAAGACGATGGTGGCGCGCCCCACAGGCGGCGCAGCAGGCGATGGATCAGCGCGGTTCAAGCCAGCCCTCGTAACGAATGAACGGTCCTACCAGCGGCAACTGCACGTGCACCAGAAACCCGTAACGGCCGTCGTCGGCATGCTCGCGGCAGCGCACCTGCCGGAACCAGCGTGCAGGCAACCGCATCATCCCGAACGCCCACACGCCGGTAGCCTGCCAATACAACGATTGCGCATCGGCCTGCAGCGAAAATTCAAAGCGCACCGCACCCAGGTGTTCGCCCAAGCTGTCGCCATGGCGCCATAGCCGCGAATGCATCGGCATGCCGTCAAAGCGCCGATGCCAGCGCTCGCCGTGCGTGTCGGCCAGAAAGTCCACTTCCACCGCCACCTCGCCGCTACGCGGCAGACGGCTCAGCAGCGCCAGCAACGGCACCAGCGCATGTCCACCGCGCTGAATCTGTGCGCGTCCGGCAAAGCGCTGCCGCTGCCGCACCGAGTGCAGCGCGCGCACTGGCGCAGGCAGTTGCGCGAACGCGTCCTGCCCCAGCACTTGGGCGAACAGGGGCGTGTTCAGGGGACAATCCAGGCCAGTGTGGCCATGCGTCCGCTGCGGCGATCGCGACGGTGCGAGAAGAAGCGTTGCGGCTCGGAAATGGTGCACAACCCGCCGCCATGCACCGCATCGGCCGGCACGCCGGCCTGCTGCAGCCGCTGGCGTGCCAGCGCATACAGATCCACCCGCCAGTGCCCCGGGCGCGTGGCGACAAACGCGCGTTGCGCCTGTGCATCGTGCGCAACGAAGGCGTCGAACACGTCCTCGCCGATTTCATACACCTGCGGTCCCGCGGCCGGCCCCAGCCAGGCCACCAGTCGCTGCGGTGGCGTCCGCATTGCGGACATGCTGCGCTCCAGCACGCCGTCAGCCAGCCCGCGCCAGCCGGCATGCGCAGCAGCAACTTCGCTGCCATCGACGGCGGCGAACACGACCGGCAGGCAATCGGCCGTGAGGATTGCCAGTACCACGCCAGGCGCCGACGTCACTGCAGCATCGGCGACCGGTTCGTGCGCGCCTGGTCGCTGATCCGCCGCGCGCTCGGCGGAATCGGGCGCAGCGGGTGGTGCATCCAGCCGCACCACGTCCACGCCATGGACCTGCCGCAGCCAATGCGGCGTGCTCGGCAGCTGCAGGGTCGCGGCCAGCAGCGCTCGGTTGCGCTCCACCTGCTCGGGCACATCGCCTTCGGCGCTGTTGCGGTTACCGAGGTTGAGCGTGTCGAACGGCGGCAGCGAGCCGCCCAGACAGTGACGCAGCGTGGTCAGCGCACGGATGCGCGGCGGCGCCGGCCAGTCGGCTGGCAGGATGAAGGCCGCAGCCATGGACATCTCAGCGGCGTGCCAGCTCGGCGGCGCGTGCGCTGTCTTCGCGCAGCACAGTCATCAGGCGCTGCAGATCGGCCGGCACCGGCGCGCTGGCCCGGACCGGCTCGCCGCTGACCGGATGCAGGAATTCCAGGGTTTCAGCGTGCAGCGCCTGGCGCTTGAAGGTGCGCAATTCGTGCACCAGCTCATCGGTGGCGCCCTTGGGCAGCTTGAGCGCGCCGCCGTACAGCGGGTCGCCGACGATTGGCGATTTCAGGTGCGCCATGTGCACGCGGATCTGATGGGTACGCCCGGTTTCGAGCCGACATTCCAGCGCGGTGTGCGCACGGAAGCGCTCGCGCAGGCGGTAATGCGTGACCGCATCGCGGCCATCGTCGCGTACCGCCATCTTCAGGCGGTCGCGCGGGTGGCGATCGATCGGGGCATTGGCGGTGCCGCCGGAGACCAGCGCGCCCACCACCACGGCCAGATACTGGCGATGCACCTCGCGCGCGGACAGCTGCTCCACCAGCGCGGTCTGCGCCTGCACGGTGCGCGCTACCACCATCACGCCGCTGGTGTCCTTGTCCAGGCGATGCACCACCCCGGCGCGCGGCACCGAGGCCAGCGCCGGGTCGCGGAACAGCAGCGCATTGACCAGGGTCCGGTCCGGATTACCGGCGCCCGGATGCACCACCAGGCCGGCCGGCTTGTCGATCACCAGCACCTGCTCGTCTTCGTACAGCACGCTCAGCGGGATGTCCTGCGGCGCAGCGTGGGTCTGGGTTTCCAGCACCACCTGCACCTGCACGCTCTCGCCACCGCGCAAGGTATCGCGCGGGCGCGCCATTTCGCCGTCCAGCAGCGCATCGCCGGACTTGATCCATTCCGACAGCCGCGAGCGCGAAAATTCCGGGAACAGCTCGGCCAGCACTGCGTCGAAACGGCGTCCGGCGGCGTTGTCGGGCACGATCGCCTGGCGGATGGACGGGTCGAGGGGTTCGGCAGATGGGTCGGACATGGACACGGGCACTCGGGCAAAAGCGGGAATTTGGGGGTCCGGGCGGCGGGAGTCAGTCGCCGGACAGGCCACTAGGCTATCATCGCGCTTTCGTTTTCCTGATGCGTCCTGCCCAGACCCATGATCCGACGGTCCACGTTTTCCGCGCCTGCGCGCCTGATTGCCCTCATGCTGGTCATGGCGTTCGTCGTCACCGGCTGCCACCGCGGCGCCAAGGACAAGAATCCCGACGAGGGCATGCCGGTCGAGCAGCTCTACGGCAAGGGTCATAACCTGATGGAGAAAGGCAACTGGGCCGGCGCCGAAGCCAGCTACAAGCGCCTGATCGCCCAGTACCCGTATGGCCCGTACACCGAGCAGGCGATGATCGAAACCGCCTACGCCCAGTACAAGGCCGGCAAGCACGACGACGCCGTCTCCAGCGTCGACCGCTTCATCCGTACCTACCCGACCCACCGCAACATCTCGTATCTGTACTACCTGCGCGGGCTGGCCAACAGCAACCGCGACACGGTGTTCCTGCGCCGCGTGTGGTCGCTGGACCCGAGCCGCCGCGACCTGTCTTCGCCGCAGCAGGCCTACAACGATTTCAATACCGTCACCGATCGCTACCCCAACAGCCGTTACGCCGCCGACGCACGCAAGCGCATGATCGAGTTGCGCGACATCTTCGCCCAGCATGAATTGGACAACGCGCTGTACTACCTGCGCCGCGATGCCTGGGTGTCGGCCGCCGGTCGTGCCAACTACCTGCTCGAAACCTATCCGCAGAGCGCCTTCCAGTACGACGCGGTCGCAGTGCTGGCCGAGGCCTACACGCACCTGGGCAACAAGACCTTGGCAGCCGACGCACGCCGCGTGCTGGAGCTCAACGACCCGCAGCACCCGTGGCTGACCGGCAACTGGCCGAAATACCCGTGGGCCATCCGCAAGCTCAACCCGTTTGCCGGCGAAAAATCCGCCGCGACCGGGCAAAGCAATTCGCAGATGAATCGCGACTGAGATATCAGGCGCAGCGCATGACCGAAAAGAGGCCGAAAGGCCTCTTTTTTGTTGCGGCGATGCTGACGGCAGCACCGCACGTGCAACACCGACGACGACACGGCGGCGATTGCCGCCGCTAACGCACCTGCGGCGTGCAGTCGCTTGCCCTGCGCGCAAACGCATTGCCGGAGCCTGTGCGCGCATCCTGGAACCTTGCCGGAGCCGGCATCTGCCTGGAACCGGCCCCAGGTCACCTCATGCCTCGGGCCTGCTGTCTATACTCATCCCGAACCAGTTCCGACTGCCTGCGAGCGCCAGCCAAGGAAGCCGCATGTCTCGTGCCCTCATCGCTTTGCTGCTCATGCTCTGGCTGACGGCCGTGACCGCCAGCGCCACCGCAGCCCCCATCGTCTACGGCGTCAACGCCCACGACAGCCGCCCCGGCTACGCCCTGACCCAGGCCGAGGCACGCTTCAAATTGCTGGCAGCACGCAACCTGCGCAGCTACCGGTTCGATATCGATCCGCGCGACTACGCCACGCTGGATGCGCTCGTCCCCTTGGCGCGCAAGTACGGCATCACCCTGCGCCCGATGGTCTACCCGATGTCGCGCGAGATCGGCTACCAGCTGGCACGCCGCTATGCCACAGACATCAAGGTCTGGGAAATCGGCAACGAACAGGATCTGGTCCGCGCCGAAGCCGACACCCGCATCGCCGCAATGACCACGATGTACCTGGGCATGCGCCAGGCATCCGACGAACTGGGCGCCGGCCTGCGCTTCACCATCAACATCACCGCCTGCAATAGCGACGATCGCAGCGCCAACGCGCGTTGCCCGGGCGATCGCAACGGCTCCCTGTGGTTTTTGGCAAAGGCCAAAGCGGCCGGCTTCAACTTCGACCACATCAGCTTACACTACTACGCGTTCTACCAGGATGCCGGTTACTGGACGGACTTGTATCTGGGCCAGCTGCGCACTGCCGCGCGCACCTACAACACCCCGGTGTTCTTCAACGAGCTGAACTGTGCGGAGATCTATACAGGCAGCACCACTGGCGGCAGCGCAGGTGACCGTGGCTGTTACGACAGCCTGGCGCAGCTGTTGCGCAATGTGCGTGACAACTATGCCGACGTGGTGGCCGAGGTGAATGTCTACGAATTACTGGACCAGGCCACCATCCAGGGGCCTGAAGGCCACTTTGGCCTGATGTACGACCTGGCCCGACCAAAACCGCCCCTGGATCTGCTCACGCGGTTCGCCCAGCCGCCAGCCAGCGCAGCGGCAACCACTGCGTCAGCCGAGTGACCGGATTCGCCGTTCGAATTACTGCCCGCGATACCCGTTGGTGATCGGATAGCGCCGTTCGCGACCGAATGCACGCCGCGACACTTTGGGCCCGGGCGCGGACTGATGGCGCTTCCACTCATTGAGCCGCACCAGGCGCAGCACATGCTCGACGGTATCGGCCGCGTAGCCGGCCGCAACGATGTCGTCGCGCGACTGCTCCTGATCGACGTAGCGATACAGGATGCCGTCGAGCACATCGTACGGCGGCAGCGAATCCTGGTCGGTCTGGTTGTCGCGCAACTCAGCCGACGGCGGGCGCGCGATCACCGCCGGCGGAATCACCGGTGCGCCGCCGACGGTGTTGCGCCATTTCGCCAGGCCGAACACCTCCGTCTTGTACAGGTCCTTGAGCGGCGCATAGCCACCGCACATATCGCCATAGATGGTGGCGTAGCCCACTGCGTATTCGCTCTTGTTGCCGGTGGTCAGCACCAGCCCGCCGAACTTGTTCGACAGCGCCATCAGGATCACGCCACGGCTGCGCGACTGCAGGTTTTCTTCGGTGATGTCCGGCTGGGTACCTTTGAACATCGACCCCAGCGCGCCGAGCAGGCCTTCGAACGCCGGCTCGATCGCGATGGTCTCCAGCTTCACGCCCAGCGCGCGGCATTGCTCGTCGGCCAGGTCGTTGGACAGATTGGCGGTATAGCGCGACGGCAGCCGCACGGCGGTCACGTTGTCGCCGCCCAGCGCATCCACCGCCATCGCCAACACCAGTGCCGAATCGATGCCGCCGGACAGGCCCAGCCAGACCTTGCTGAAGCCATTCTTGCGGCAATAGTCCTGCAGCCCGCGCACCACCGCGCGCCAGGCCAGCGCGTCCATGCTCTCGTCGCCGTCATCCACCCATACCACCGGCGTGAAGCTGCGCTCGCCGGCCGCGTAGTCCACCACCAGCCACTGGTCCACGAACGCTGCCGCGGCGGGATGCACGGTGCCGTCGCCATCGGCAACCACCGAGGCGCCATCGAACACCAGTGCATCCTGCCCGCCCACGACGTTGAGATAGGCAATCGCTGCCCCGCTCTCGCGGGTGCGTTCGGCCAGCAAGGCATCGCGTTGCGCATGCTTGCCACGCTCGTACGGCGAGGCATTGGGCACCAACACCAACTCCGCGCCTGCCCGCACCGTGTTGGCCAACGGCTCGGCGAACCAGAGGTCTTCGCAGATCACCACGCCCACCTGCACGCCCTTGACCGTGACCACGCAGTTCTCGCCATCCGGGTCCACGTCGAAATACCGACGCTCGTCGAACACCGCATAGTTGGGCAGTTCGCGCTTGCGGTAGGTGGCTTCGATCCGCCCGTCGCGCAACACGCTGGCGGCGTTGTAGACCACGCTGCCGGCGCTTTGCGGCCAGCCGACCACCGCCACGATGCCGCGCGTGGCCGCCGCAATCCGTGCCAACGCCTGTTCGCAATGAGCGAGGAATCCCGGCCGTAATAGCAAGTCTTCCGGCGGATACCCGCTGATCGCCAATTCGGGAAACAGCACGATGTCGGCCTCGAACTCGTCGCGCGCCGCTGCGATGTACTCGATGATGCGATCGGTATTCTGCGTCACGCCGCCGACCGGGAAGTCGAACTGGGCCATGGCGATGCGGAGGGTCTGGGACATATCGGCAGCCTTTTGCAGATTCCTACCGAACGCCGGAAGGAGGAAGAGAGAAGCGGGCAACGCACAGCCGTTGCGCAATCGCGTCGCAGACAGCGTCGGTGCGCACCAGCACTTCATTATTCCAGAAGCGCAGCAACTGGAAGCCTTTTCGGTGCAGGAAGGCCTCGCGCGCGGCATCGGAGGGCGCATCCAGATGTTGGCTGCCGTCAAGTTCTACGATCAACGCGCGTTCCAGACAGGCGAAATCGGCGACATACGGGCCGACCGGACACTGCCTGCGGAACTTGAATCCCAACAGACGCCGATCACGTAGTCGGTACCAAAGCAAACGCTCGGCAGCGGTCATCTCGCGCCGCAAGGTTCTTGCAAAGCGGATCTTTTCACCGGTGCGCATCGGAAGCTCCCAGGTCTGGGGAGCTCACAGCTTGGTGTCGAGCGCCACTGCTCGCTATCGGCTGCGGCCGTTGGGAGGTGTAAGGAAAGCGCCCTCACCCCTGCCCCTCTCCCGCACGCGGGAGAGGGGAAATCCAGGGCGAAAGGCAGTCGGTGGATCGGTCTGCGTCTAACCTTCTGCTACTGCTACTGCTACTGCTACTGCTACTGCTACTGCTACTGCTACTGCTACTACTGCTACTACTGCTACTGCTGCTACTGCTACTGCTACTGCTACTGCTGCTTCTGCTTCTGCTGATGCTGATGCTGATGCTGATGCTGCACAGTCGTAGCTCCTATCGCCACAACACTCACACCTGCGCTCGCCACTCCCTTCTCCCGCCTGCGGGAGAAGGTGCCCAAAGGGCGGATGAGGGCAAGCTCCCACGCCCCAACAACAAGAAAGGCCGCCCGAAGGCGGCCTTTCTGACGCTCACACGCTTGCGCGTGGGGCGTGCTTACTTCACCAGCGCAGCGATCGCCGCACCCAGATCGCCCGGCGAACGGACGGTCTTGACGCCAGCGGCTTCCATCGCCGCGAACTTGCCTTCGGCCGTGCCCTTGCCGCCCGATGCGATCGCACCGGCGTGGCCCATGCGCTTGCCGGCCGGCGCCGAGGCACCGGCGATGAAGCCGACCACCGGCTTCTTGACGTGGTTCTTGATGTACTCGGCACCGGCTTCCTCGGCGTCGCCACCGATTTCGCCAACCATGATGATGCCTTCGGTCTGCGGGTCTTCGTTGAACAGCTTGAGGCAGTCGACGAAGTTCAGGCCGTTGATCGGGTCGCCACCGATGCCGATGCAGGTGCTCTGGCCCAGGCCCACTTCGGTGGTCTGCTTGACCGCCTCATAGGTCAGGGTGCCCGAGCGCGACACGATGCCGATCTTGCCCGGCTTGTGGATGTGGCCCGGCATGATGCCGATCTTGCACTCGCCCGGGGTGATCACGCCGGGGCAGTTCGGCCCGATCAGCACGGTGTCCGGATGCGAACGGGTCAGCACGTTCTTGACGCGCAGCATGTCCAGCACCGGGATGCCTTCGGTGATGCACACGATGACCTTGATGCCGGCCGCAGCCGCTTCAAGGAT
Source organism: Xanthomonas sp. D-99 (assembly GCF_017746145.1). Lineage (NCBI taxonomy): Bacteria > Pseudomonadati > Pseudomonadota > Gammaproteobacteria > Lysobacterales > Lysobacteraceae > Xanthomonas > Xanthomonas sp. D-99. Next base: position 25,586 of record NZ_JAGHWU010000021.1, read on the forward strand.
CGCATCGGCCGCATACGGCGGCGGCACGTAGATCACCGAGGCGTCGGCGCCGGTGGCCTCGACCGCATCGGCGACGGTGTTGAACACCGGCAGATTGATGTGGGTGGTGCCGCCCTTGCCCGGCGTCACGCCGCCGACGACCTGGGTGCCGTACTCGACCATCTGAGTGGCGTGGAAGGTGCCCTGCTGGCCGGTAAAGCCCTGCACGATCACCTTGGTGTTCTTGTTAATCAAAACGGACATGGATAATTCCTTCGGTGTCGTGGATCAGGCGGCGTTCTTGACAGCTTCAACGACTTTCTTGGCACCGTCGTTGATGTTGTCGGCCGGGATGATGGCCATGCCGCTGTCGCGCAGCAGCTGCTTGCCTTCTTCCACGTTGGTGCCTTCCAGGCGCACCACGACCGGAACCTTGACGCCCACTTCCTTGACCGCGGCGATGATGCCTTCGGCGATCATGTCGCAGCGGACGATGCCGCCGAAGATGTTGACGAAGATGCCTTCGACCTTGTCCGAGGACAGGATCAGCTTGAACGCCTCGATAACGCGCTGCTTGTTCGCACCGCCGCCCACGTCCAGGAAGTTCGCCGGCTCGCCGCCATTGAGCTTGATCACGTCCATGGTGGCCATGGCCAGGCCTGCGCCATTGACCATGCAACCGATGTTGCCGTCCATGGTGACGTAGTTGATGTCCAGCTCCGACGCGGTCACTTCGGTTTCGTCTTCCTGCGTCTTGTCGCGCATGGCGACCAGCTGCTTCTGACGGAACGCGGCGTTGTCGTCGCTGTCGAACTTGCCGTCCAGCGCGTACAGGTTGCCGTCGTCCAGGATCGCCAGCGGGTTGATTTCAACCAGCGCCAGATCCTTTTCGTTGAACAGGCGATACAGGTTCACCATGATGCTGGCGAACTGGCCGGCCTGCTTGGCGTTCAGGCCGAGCTTGAAGCCGAAATCGCGGCCGTGGTAGCCCTGCACGCCTTCGACGAAATCCACATTGAGCGCGTGGATCAGCTCAGGGGTTTCGGCCGCCACCTGCTCGATCTCCACGCCGCCCTCGCTGGAGGCGATGTAGGTGATGGTCTTGGTCCCGCGGTCGACCAGGATCGACAGGTACAGCTCCTTGACGATCTCACCGGCCGTGGTGACCAGCACCAGGTTGATCGGCAGCTCGACGCCGGCGGTCTGGTAGGTGGACATCTTGGTGCCGAGCATCTTGGCTGCTGCGGCCTTCACATCGTCGGTGGTCTTGCAGAACTTGACGCCGCCAGCCTTACCGCGGCCGCCCGCGTGGATCTGCGCCTTCACCATCCAGGGGCCATTGCCCAGGGAATTGGCGACTTCAACCGCTTCGTCCGGGGTCGCCGCGACCTTGCCGGCCGGAACGGGGATGCCGTACTCGGCAAGCAGCTGTTTTGACTGGTATTCGTGGAAATTCATGCGTCACCGTGGGAAAAGGAAACGACCGCTGCGTGCAACGCAGACCGCCGGGGCGGCACGTCATGGGACGCGAACGGGCCGCCTATTGTGGCCGACCACGCCGTGCGGCGCAAAATTCGACGGGATTGGCCGCCCGATCGCAGCGCTTGCGCGCCGGCCGACTCTGTGCGCAAGCGCTGCGCAGACCGCGCACCTGCCTATACTCGCGGCTCGCTCCAGCGGGGAATCGGCTTGGCATCCATCGCATCGCTCATCGCCCGGATCCAGTCCGCGCCGCAGCGCGAGCTGTACTTTTTCTCGCTGTACCGGGTGCTGGTGGCCGGCCTGATCGCCGCACTGGTGTTCAGCCCCTTGTCCGACGCCATCCCCGAGCCGCGCTACCCGCGCCTGGCCGCCGGCGTGGCGATCGGCTACCTGTGCATGGCGATCCCGCTGCTGTTCTGGGGCCGCGGCGAACGCCGCCTCACCCCGACCGTGCTGTGCGCGGTAATGGCCGACATCCTTGCCGCCACCCTGGCCACGCACGCGCTGCCCGGTGCCAGCGCCGGGATTGCGATGATGCTGCTGTTCAACGTGGCGGCCGCCTCCATCCTGCTGCGGCTGCGCTACGGCATGAGCATCGCGGTACTCGCCAGCGCCGCCATCCTGCTGGAATACCTGTGGACCCTGCTCGAAGGCGGCGGCGCTACCCGCCCGGTGGCGGAGCTGGCAATGTTTGCCACCAGCTACGTCGCGGTGGCCTTCATCTGCGAACAAATCGCCGCGCGCGCCCGTCGCAACCAGATGCTGGCCGAAGAACGCGGCGCCCAGGTCGCCAATCTGTACGAGATCAACGAGCTGATCATCCGACGCATGCGCACCGGCGTGCTGGTGGTGGATACCCACAACCATATCTCGTTGGCCAACGAAGCGGCGCTGAGCTTGCTGGGCGATGGCGACCAGCGCACCCCGTCCACCGACCTGTCGCTGGTGGCGCTCACCCCGGAACTGGCGCGCCGGCTGCAGCGCTGGCGCAGCGGCTGGCGCGAGGAAGAAGCGCCGCTGCAACTCGGCGCCGACCGCCCGGAAGTGCAGCCGCGCTTCGTGCGCCTGCTTGCCGACAGCGACCTGGCGCTGGTGTTTCTGGACGACGCCACGGTGGTGTCGCGCCGTGCCGAGTCGCTGACCCTGTCGGCCATGGGCCGCTTTTCGGCCAGCCTGGCGCACGAGATCCGCAACCCGCTAGCCGCCATCAGCTACGCCTCGCAGTTGCTGGAGGAATCGCCGGACATCGGCGATGCCGACCGCCGCCTGCTGCAGATCATCCACCAGCAATGCCAGCGCACCAACGGCATCGTCGAAAGCGTCCTCGCGCTGGCGCGCCGGGAACGCGCCACCCCGGACAATCTGGACCTGGCCGCATTCGTGCGCCGCTTCGTGGTCGAATACCGCCAGACCTTGTCGATGGAAACCGACATCCTGGAGGCCGGCATCCAGGGTAGCTCCGTGCATGCCTTGGTCGACCCCAAGCACCTGCATCAGATCCTCACCGCGCTGGTGCACAACGCACTCAAGTACGGCCGGGTGATGGATGAACCGGCACGGGTCAAGCTGCACGTCGAACGCCTCGAGCGCAAGGCAGTGATCGATGTGATCGACCGCGGCCCAGGCATCCCCGACGCCGTGGCGGCACAACTGTTCCGCCCGTTCTACACCACCTCCGAACACGGCACCGGCCTGGGCCTGTACATCGCCCAGGAACTCTGCCGCGCCAACCAGGCGCAACTGGACTACGTCGCGGTCCCCGGCGGCGGCGCGTGCTTCCGGATCTCGTTGCAAGGCCCCAACGGATTGCTCGGCAAGTAAGGACCTGGCGATCGGTCGAGCGGGATGCCTGATGTGACAATAACGAGCAGAGCGAGCAGCGTGATCGATAGCAGACCGTTGCAATTGGCGAAGACGCAAACGCCATGCGGTAGTTGGCTTGCAGGGCTTGCGGGCCTGCGCAAGCAAGGCTTTCGTATGCAGACGCGTTTGGCGACGCAGCACATCTACAGCCCCGCATCGCCGACTGGCATCGGCGCCTTGCAAACGTGCTGAAAACCGCAACGATGCGCCCGCGCAGCAGGTGAACGGTTGGGCGGCGACCCGCTCGACAATTGTCGACCGTCATCACGCTGGGCTATCGTGCGTCCCATGAACGAACCCAAAAGCGCCCTGGTTGTCGATGACGAGCGTGATATCCGCGAGTTGCTTGTTCTCACCCTGGGCCGCATGGGCCTGCGCATCAGCACCGCTGCCAACCTGGCCGAGGCGCGCGAGTTGCTGGCCAACAATCCCTACGATTTGTGCCTGACCGACATGCGGTTGCCAGACGGAAACGGCATCGAACTGGTCACCGAAATCGCAAAACACTACCCGCAGACGCCGGTGGCGATGATCACCGCCTTCGGCAGCATGGACCTGGCCGTGGAAGCACTGAAAGCCGGCGCCTTCGATTTCGTCAGCAAGCCGGTCGACATCGGCGTGCTGCGCGGCCTGGTCAAGCATGCGCTGGAATTGAACAACCGCGACCGCCCCGCTCCGCCACCGCCGCCACCGGAACAGGCCAGCCGCCTGCTTGGCGACTCCAGCGCCATGGAAAGCCTGCGCGCCACCATCGGCAAGGTGGCGCGCAGCCAGGCGCCGGTCTACATCGTCGGCGAATCGGGCGTGGGCAAGGAGCTGGTCGCACGTACCATCCACGAACAAGGCGCACGCGCCGCCGGCCCGTTCGTGCCGGTCAACTGCGGCGCCATTCCCGCCGAGCTGATGGAAAGCGAATTCTTCGGCCATAAGAAAGGCAGCTTCACCGGCGCGCATGCCGACAAGCCCGGGCTGTTCCAGGCCGCGCACGGCGGCACCTTGTTCCTGGACGAAGTGGCCGAATTGCCGTTGCAAATGCAGGTCAAGCTGCTGCGCGCCATCCAGGAAAAGTCGGTGCGACCGGTCGGCGCATCCAGCGAATCGCTGGTGGATGTGCGCATCCTCTCGGCAACCCACAAGGATCTGGGCGACCTGGTCTCCGACGGCCGCTTTCGGCATGACCTGTACTACCGCATCAACGTGATCGAGTTGCGTGTGCCGCCGCTGCGCGAACGCGGTGGCGACCTGCCGCAGCTGGCCGCGGCCATCATCGCGCGGCTGGCACACAGCCACGGCCGCCCCATTCCGCTGCTGACCCAATCGGCGCTCGACGCATTGAATCACTACGGCTTCCCCGGCAACGTGCGCGAACTGGAAAACATCCTCGAACGCGCCCTGGCCCTGGCCGAAGACGACCAGATCAGCGCCACCGACCTGCGCCTGCCCGCCCACGGCGGCCACCGTCTGGCCGCCCCCTCAGGAGGTGCCGCGGCCGAACCGCGCGAAGCCGTCGTCGACATCGACCCCGCCTCAGCCGCGCTGCCGTCCTACATCGAACAACTGGAACGCGCCGCGATCCAGAAGGCGCTGGAAGAAAACCGCTGGAACAAGACCAAGACTGCTGCGCAGTTGGGCATCACGTTTCGGGCGCTGCGTTACAAGCTGAAGAAGCTGGGGATGGAGTAGCAGAGCAGGAATCGGGAGTGGGGAATCGGGAATCGTAAAAGCGCAGTTGCCGGCCTCGATGGCCTGTGTGGGAGACACTGCGATGGACCGGCTCATGCGTCAGCTCCCGGTAGCCGGCTGCAATGCTCGACGCTGTTGTCCAGACAAAACAGCCTGGACCGTATGGGTCCCAGGCTATTCCGGGTCACCAAGCTGTTCCGATTCCCTAATCCCGACTCCCCGATTCCCAGCCCTCTTCCTTGGTTACTCGAGTGATTTCCGCCAGGCCGGTCACCGCGTGCGCAGCCTTCATCAACGCCGACTGCCGCAAATCGCGGATACCGATCGCCTACGCGGCCTCGGCGATCTGCATCGCCGTCCCGCCCTCTTCTCCCGCTTGCGGGAGATCGCGTTGCAGCTTTCTTCTCCCGCTCGCGGGAGAAGGTGCCCGAAGGGCGGATGAGGGCGCTTAGTCCTTCGTCACTCGATTGATCTCCGCCAGGCTGGTCACCCCGTGCGCAGCCTTCATCAACGCCGACTGCCGCAAATCGCGGATACCGATCGCCTGCGCGGCCTCGGCGATCTGCATCGCGTTGCCGCCCTCCAGCACGATCGCGCCGATTTCGTCGGTCATCGGCATCACCTGGTAGATACCGGTACGCCCCTTGTAGCCTTCGGTGCACTCATCGCAACCGACCGCCTCATACAGCTCGATCCCGGCGGCAAGCTGGGCAGGCGTGAACCCTTCGGCCAGCAATGCGTTGTCAGGAAGCGTCGACTTGCGCTTGCAGTTGTTGCACAACCGCCGCGCCAGACGCTGCGCGATCACCAGCGTCACTGACGAGGTGATGTTGTAGGGCGCAATGCCCATGTTCATCAAACGGGCGATGGTCTGCGGCGCATCGTTGGTGTGCAACGTCGACAGCACCATGTGACCGGTCTGCGCCGCCTTGATCGCAATCTCGGCCGTCTCCAGGTCACGGATTTCGCCGACCATGATGATGTCCGGGTCCTGTCGCAGGAACGAGCGCAAGGCTGCCGCGAAGGTCATGCCACGCTTGTTGTTCTGCTGCACCTGGTTGACACCAGGCAAGCGGATTTCGACCGGGTCTTCCGCAGTGGAGATATTGCGCGTTTCGTCATTGAGGATCCCCAGCGCCGTGTACAGCGAGACCGTCTTGCCCGAACCAGTCGGCCCGGTCACCAGTACCATCCCGTACGGCTTGTGGATCGCTTCCAGGAACAACTTCTGCTGGTCCGCCTCATAGCCCAGCTTGTCGATACCCAGCTTGGCCGCGCTGCCGTCCAGGATACGCAGCACCACCTTCTCACCGAACAGGGTCGGCAAGGTACTGACACGGAAGTCGATCTGCTTGGTCTTGGACAGGTTGAGCTTGATGCGCCCGTCCTGCGGCACCCGCTTCTCGGCGATATCCAGCTGCGACATCACCTTCAAGCGTGCTGCGATGCGCTGATTCAGCTTGACCGGCGCCTTGGCCACATTCTTCAGCAGGCCGTCGATGCGCAAGCGCACCCGGTAGTCGTCTTCATACGGCTCGAAATGGATGTCCGAGGCTCCCCGCCTGATCGCATCCACCAGCACCTTGTTGACGAACTTCACCACTGGCGTGTCATCACCCTTGGCATCGACCCCGGAATCCCCCCCGGCGCCCATGTCCTCGTCGCCGGCCGAGACGTCGAGATCCCCCATGCCCTCCTCGTCGTCACCGAGCGCGGAGCCCAGTGCAGCATTGCTGGCCTGCCATTGCTCCAGGGTGCGACGGATCTGATCTTCATCCACAAGGATGGGCTCAACTACCAAGTTCGTGTGGAACTTGATGTCATCCAGCGCTCGGGTCTGGGTCGGATTGCTCACCCCCACGAACAGCCGGTTGCCGCGCTTGAACAGCGGCAGGACTTGGTGTTTCTGGAGTAGTTCCTCACTCACCAGCTTGACCGCGTTTTGGCTGGCGTCGAACGCCGACACATCCAGCAGCGGCATACCGAACTCGACCGCATTAGCAGCGGCGAGCTGGGAAGCAGTGACCAACTTCTTCTCAGCAAACCATTGCGGCAGAGGAACTTTTGCCGCAGATGCCTGATCCATCGCAGATCGCGCAACTGCCTCTTCGACAGCGCCGTCCTGTACCAGACGGCGCGCGATGCCCGTAATTCCCACCAAATTTGCGGTCACGGCGCTATTCATCATTTTTTCCAAGTGGCCCATGTCAGACCAAAAATACAGCCACCAAGCTCTAACACGAGACAAACTAGCGGCATGATGCAGGGGCGAAGCGATCTTTGTCTACCGGGGGCAAATCCGTGCTGCATGTCCAAATACCATTTGCATCCCGGGCCCACGTGAGCTTGGCGCCATTGACACGTGGATTGCCGCGCAACGTGCAATCTATAGCGTGTGCTTGAGCACCACTAGCATCAGGTGCAAGCACACTAATGCCACTGCATCGACTGGTAGCAGTCGCAGTCAAACCAATTGCGGAGGCTGAAGTTAGTGTGCTGCCCTCGCTGTCATTGACCAAAATCTCGTAGCGCGTCTTCCCGGGGCTGACTTCGGCCAAGCCGGCTGCCACCTGCGATTTGGCAACGTAGGTCTGATATTGCGGGATCGCTATGGAAGCAAGCAGGGCGATTATAGCGATTACAATCATCAATTCGATCAGTGTGAAGCCTTTAATCTCCTTATTGGCGAAGAACTCAATCCGCATATCAGCTCCCCTCAGCCGCGAATTCACTAGGACCCGTTACGATAAAGTCGGCGAAATGATCAAAAAAAACCCCGACCTAAGTCGGGGTTTTTAATGAGAGGTTCAAATATTACTGACAGGTAGCTGGAGCGAACTTTGCCTTATCACCAGTCGCGATATCAGTCGAGCAGGTCCAAACACCGTTGGTATCACGAGCCCAAGTGATCTTCTTACCAACAATACGCGGACTACCGGCCAGCGTGCAGCTCAAAGCGTTAGTCTGCGCACCGGTGGTAGCATCCGGAGCCAACACCGTAATCGTCGAACAGCGATTGGTGGTCGACGAGGCCTGCAGACCAACTGCATCAGCAGTCGTCAGCGTCGAGCCCTTGCCTTCGTTCAAAAGAGTTTCGTACTGCGTCTTGCCCGGGCTCAGCTCGGCCAGACCAGCAGTGACCTGCGACTTTGCGACATAGTTCTGGTACTGCGGCAGTGCGATGGCGGCCAAGATTGCAATGATCGCGATGACGATCATGAGTTCGATCAGAGTGAAACCCTGTTGCTTCTTCATAAATATCCCCTAGAGTAATTAATGTCTTCGCCCACGGAGCACTCCCTTTGGGCGCCGCGTAGCGAGGTGCCACGTGCAGAGTACCTGTAGCAGAAAGCGTGCCAGTTTTCTGCACGCCGTCAAAGTGCTCCCGGATCAGATGATGCAGCAGTACCGCAGCGGTGCACAGAGGCAGAAACGCGAACTGCGACCCACTTCTTGCCGAGCCCTCGCGGGTCACTAGGTGACACAGAACGTCAGGTCCAGGCTGGCGGTTGGGGAGCTATCTGCTACCTGAAAATTAGGTGCCAGCGATCCAGTAACGGGTTACCATCCTTCAGGTATCCGCCTGGGGATGGCGGATGAGGAATTCACATGTCAGCAGTACGTAACGCAGTCAAGACGAAGACCGCCGCACTGGCGGAGCAGATGAGCCCGTTTATCTGGGAGGGAACAGACAAGCGCGGCGTCAAGATGAAAGGCGAACAAACGGCCCGCAATGCAAATCTGCTGCGTGCCGAGCTGCGACGCCAGGGCATTACCCCCCTCGTTGTGAAAGTTAAGCCGAAGCCACTATTCGGCGCTGCAGGAAAGAAGGTCTCCGCAAAAGACATTTCATTTTTCAGCCGACAGATGGCAACCATGATGAAATCGGGCGTGCCGATTGTCGGCGCGCTAGAGATCATTGGTAGCGGCCAGAAAAATCCGCGCATGCGCACAATGGTTGGCCAGATCAGGACAGATATCGAAGGCGGGGCATCGCTTTACGAAGCCGTAAGCAAGCACCCGGTGCAATTTGATGAGCTCTATCGGAATTTGGTCAAAGCAGGCGAAGGCGCAGGCGTACTGGAAACTGTGCTCGACACCGTCGCCACTTACAAAGAGAACCTTGAAGCCCTAAAAGGCAAGATCAAGAAGGCCCTGTTCTACCCTGCCATGGTAATGGCGGTGGCGATGTTGGTCAGTGCAATCCTGCTTGTTTGGGTGGTCCCCCAATTTGAAGATGTCTTCAAAGGCTTTGGCGCTGAGCTGCCTGCTTTCACACAGATGATCGTCAACCTGTCTCGCTTTATGGTGTCTTGGTGGTGGCTGATGCTGTTCGCACTTATTGGCGCTGCAATCGGTTCTGTTTTCGCGTACAAACGTTCACCAGCAATGCAACATGGCATGGACCGTTTAGTGCTAAAAGTGCCAATCATTGGCCAGATCATGCATAACAGCTCAATTGCAAGATTCGCCCGGACAACGGCGGTTACATTCAAGGCCGGCGTACCGCTAGTCGAGGCGCTGGGCATCGTGGCCGGTGCTACAGGCAACTCGGTCTACGAAAAAGCAGTACTGCGCATGCGCGAAGACGTCTCGGTGGGCTACCCGGTCAACGTAGCGATGAAACAGGTCAACCTGTTTCCGCACATGGTGGTGCAGATGACCGCCATCGGCGAAGAAGCGGGCGCGCTGGATGCCATGTTGTTCAAGGTGGCTGAGTATTTCGAGCAGGAAGTCAACAACGCGGTCGATGCGCTCAGCAGCCTGATCGAACCCCTGATCATGGTGTTCATTGGTACCATCGTCGGCGGCATGGTCATCGGCATGTACCTGCCCATCTTCAAGCTCGCCTCGGTGGTTGGATAAGACGTAATGGCATTTCTCGACCAGCATCCCGGTCTCGGCTTCCCTGCCGCGGCCGGACTGGGACTGCTGATCGGCAGCTTCCTGAACGTGGTGATCCTGCGCTTGCCCAAGCGTATGGAGTGGCAGTGGCGGCGGGATGCGCGCGAGATTTTGGAGTTGCCCGATATCTACGAGCCGCCGCCGCCGGGGATCGTGGTGGAACCCTCGCACGATCCGGTGACCGGCGACAAGCTCAAGTGGTGGGAGAACATCCCCGTCCTGAGTTGGGTGATGCTGCGCGGCAAGTCGCGCTATAGCGGCAAGCCGATCTCGATCCAGTATCCGTTGGTGGAGCTGCTCACGGCCTTCTTGTGTGTGGCTAGCGTCTGGCGGTTCGGCTTTGGTTGGCAGGGCTTCGGTGCAATCGTGCTGAGCTGCTTCCTGGTGGCAATGTCGGGCATCGATCTACGTCACAAGCTATTGCCGGATCAGCTCACCCTGCCCTTGATGTGGTTGGGCCTGGTCGGTTCGATGGACAACCTGTACATGCCGGCCAAGCCGGCGCTGTTGGGCGCGGCGGTGGGCTATGTCTCGCTATGGACGGTCTGGTGGTTGTTCAAGCAGCTCACCGGCAAGGAAGGCATGGGTCACGGCGACTTCAAACTTTTGGCCGCGCTTGGTGCGTGGTGCGGGTTGAAAGGCATCCTGCCCATCATCCTGATCTCCTCGCTGGTCGGCGCCATCCTGGGCTCGGCCTGGCTGGTCGCCAAGGGCCGCGATCGCGCCACGCCGATTCCGTTCGGCCCCTACCTCGCCATCGCCGGCTGGGTGGTGTTCTTCTGGGGTAACGATCTGGTGGACGGTTACCTGCGCTTCGCGGGGTTGCGTTGACTCTGGCACGACGATGAGCGACTTCATCGTCGGCCTGACCGGCGGGATTGCCTCCGGCAAAAGCGCGCTGGCCGCGGAGTTCGAGAAGCTGGGTGTACCGGTCATCGATGCCGATGTGGTTGCGCGGCAAGTCGTCATGCCGGGTCCTGTTCTCGATTGCATCATCGACCGCTTCGGACAAGGCGTCCTGCTGCCGGATGGCACGCTGGACCGCTCCGCGCTGCGCAAAATTGTTTTCGCAGATGTGACGCAACGCAAAGCGCTCGAAGCAATCACGCATCCGGCTATCCGTGCAGAGTTGCAACGCGCGGCACAGGCGGCTGAAAGTCCTTATGCCATCGTTGCGATCCCTTTGCTCACTGAAGCGGGTGGCCGCACAGCCTACCCCTGGTTGGATCGCGTTCTGGTGATCGATGCACCAGTCGAACTGCAACATGCAAGATTGATGCGCCGCGATGGCAGCACGCCGGAATTGGCGGATCAGATGATCGCTGCGCAGGCGTCCCGCGAGCAGCGTCTGGCGCTAGCGGACGATGTCGTGGTCAACGATGGCCAGCCGGCACATCTGATTCGAGCGGCGCACGAGCTCGACGCGCGCTATCGCCAGCGCACGAATTAGCATGTCATTTCTGCAATTGCGTACACCCCACGGCCGGAAGCGGAAAACATGACAGGTCGCAACGACGACCTAGCGATGAAACGCCAATGTCGCAATCACGCCTCGCTCCTGCCCTGGCCGCACGCTGACCCGCCAGCCGTACAGATCGCAAAGACGGCTGACGATCGATAGACCGATGCCACCACCCTGCGAGTGCCCGGCGTGGGTGCCGCGGTAGCCGCGCTGGAACAGCTTGGCGGCGTCTTCCTCGCTCAGGCCGGGGCCCGAATCGATCACTTCGACGGCATCGCCCAGCACGCGCACGCGCACCTGGCCATCCTGGGTGTATTTGACGGCGTTGCCGATCAAGTTGCCCAGCGCCACCGACAAGGCGGATTCGGGCGCGTCGATGACCAGATCGCGTACGCCCTCCAGTAGCAATTCCAGTGGTTTTCCGCCGAGCTGCGCGCGGTGCGAATCGATCAGTTGCTCGGCCACCTTGGCGACATTGCTGCTGCCCTGCCCGCGCTCGTTACGCGAGAGCAGCAGCAACGAGCCGATCAGATCGCTGCATTGCTGCTCGGCGCGCTGGATGCGTTGCAGCCGCTGCAACACCTTTTCGTCCAGGTTGGGCTTGGTGAGCAGCAACTCGGTGGCGCCGCGGATCACCGCCAGCGGCGTGCGCAGTTCGTGGCTGACGTCGGCGTTGAATTCGCGGTCGCGCTGCACCACTTCGGTGAGCCGCGCCGAGTAGTCGTCGAGCGCTTCGGCGAGCTGGCCGACCTCGTCGTCCGGGAAGTGCGCGGCCAGTGGCTTGGGTTGGCTGTTGCCGCCGCGATAGGCACGCAGGCGCGCGGCCAGATCGGAGACCGGGCGCATCACCTTGGACGCAGACCACCAGCCGATCAGCAGCGAAAACCCGCTGAACACCAATACCGACAAGATCAGGGTGCGCTTGAGCTGGATTTCGCCCTTCAGCGCCTGGGTCATGTTGTAGGCAAGGAAGAACCACTCGCTGGGCGTTTTGCGCACCGCAAGCTTGTACGAATAGGTATTGCCGCTTTCGTCGACGCCGGTGATGGTGTGGATGCCGTCAGGCAGCTGGTACCACTCCGGTTGTTCGCGGCGTAGCGCTTCGAACTTGTCGCTTTTGACCACGCGCCCGCGCATCTGCTGCAGCGGCAGATCGGGGTTGCGCATCGGATCGGAATAGAAGCGTTGCGCGAAGGCGTCGATGTTGCGGTTCATCACGTCTTCGACCAACTGGTTTTCCACGCGCGAGCGCGCCCAGTTGGTGGCGAAGGCGAACAGCGTTGTCAGGCAGAAGCCCAACAACACGAACGACAGGATGATGCGGCTGCGCAGGCGCCGCCGATAGCGGCCGCGCCTACGCGCCGGCCGCGTCTCGCTCGTACTTTCAGGCATCGGGCGAGGCGATGCGGTAGCCGATGCCGTGGCGGGTCTGGATCATCGGCACATCGAACGGCTTGTCGACCACCGCGCGCAGGCCGTGGATATGCACGCGCAACGAATCCGAATCGGGCAGTTCTTCGCCCCACACGCGGGTTTCCAGTTCCTGGCGTGTGACCACCGCCGGCGAGGCTTCCATCAGCGCCTGCAGGATCTTCAGCGCAGTCGGGTTGAGCTGGAGCAGCTTGCCGCGGCGACGCACTTCCAGCGTATCCAGGTTGTACTCCAGATCGCCGGTTTCCAGCACGCGGGTGTGCACGCCCTTGCCACGACGCGACAGCGCGTTGAGGCGCACTTCCACTTCCTGCAGCGCGAACGGCTTGATCAGATAGTCGTCGGCGCCGGAGTCGAAGCCGGCCAGCTTGTTGTCCAGCGAATCGCGCGCGGTCAGCATCAACACGGGGGTCTGCTTGCGCGCCTCGTTGCGCAGCTTGCGGCAGACCTCGATGCCATCCATGCCGGGCAGGTTGAGGTCGAGCACGATGGCATCGAACTCGTGCACCACGGCAAGGTGGAGGCCGGTCACGCCATCGGCGGCGAAGTCCACCGTGTGGCCCCGGTCCTCGAGGTAATCGCCAAGATTTGCGGCAATATCGCTGTTATCTTCAATTACTAGAATTCGCACTGGAACCTCGTTCGTTAAGCTGTTTTAGCGCTGGCGCCGAGAAATGTCGTCTTGACTCACCGTGGTCTGACAGCGCCGCTGGGCAGCCGTCATGCACTGTTTCGTACTCATCTGCGACCCAATCGCGCGCTCGCGCCGACAAATCAGCCGGCTATCTTCGCGTGCCCTGGTCAAAATTCGGGTGACGAACTCCTGATCGCTGCGAACCGCTGCCAATTGCTCTGGCTGCAGCGCCTGGATATCCGGCTGCGTCTGGAATGCTGCTTCGATCCGATCAAGCGCAGCGCCCACCTTAGCGCGCTCATCCTGACTGATCTCGGAGTACTTCTCGCCATCGGCAAGATCGGTACGGACCTGCTCTGCCTGCGGCTTGAACGGCTTGTCCAGATCGAGCACGACGGCCAGGGCATGACCACTCATCAGGCCAGTGGCGAGCAGCAGTCCCGCAACACTCCAACGCTTTGCCATGCGACGCCTCCTTGTGCCCGACCCATTTAACATTGGCGAATGTAGACGCGAACCCAAACAGCGGCAAGCCGTCCATAAAAAGGCCCAAGTGCGACATCGCACTTGGGCCAAAAGTTCATCCCGATCACCGTCACTGCCGAGAGCGGAGCTACGGTGGGAAGAGGCTAGCGAGGCCGTAATTAGATTTTCGTTAATTTTTTGGTAAAGCCGTTAACCAGCTGTCGGCGGACCGAATGCTCCAGGTGCTGGACAATCGCCTCGGCCACATCCACGCCGCACACGCCTTCCACCCCTTCCAGACCCGGGGTCGAGTTGACCTCCAGCACCAGCGGGCCGCGTCTTGACCGGATCAGGTCCACCCCTGCCACCGCCAGGCCCAAGGCGCGTGCCGAGCGCACCGCGACCTCCTGTTCCTGCGCGGTTGCCTCGGCCACGGCGGCAGTGCCGCCCAGGTGCAGATTGGACCGGAAATCGCCTTCGGCAGCCTGCCGGCGCATCGCCGCCACGACCCTGTCGCCGACCACGAAGCAGCGCAGGTCGGCGCCTTCGGCCTCACCGATGAACTCCTGCACGATGAAGTTGGCGTACAGCCCGCGCAGCGCTTCGACTACGCCGCGCGAAGCGCTGGCCTTTTCGGTCAGGATCACCCCGGCGCCTTGCGCACCCTCGTTCAACTTCACCACGTGCGGCGGTGGGCCGAGCATGGAGAGCAGATCCTGGGTGTCGTCGGGGTTGTCGCCGAACACGGTGACCGGCATGTCGATGCCCTGCGCGGCCAACAACTGATGCGCGCGCAGTTTGTCGCGCGAGCGCAGGATGGCGTCCGACGGATTGGGCGTGTAGGTGCCCATGAACTCGAGCTGGCGCAGCACTGCCGTGGCATAGCGGGTGATCGAGGCGCCGATGCGCGGGATCACCGCATCGAAGCCGGTGATCGGCTTGCCCTTGTAGTGCAGGCTGAAGCCGTCGGCGGCGATGCGCATGTAGCAACGCAGCGGGTCGAGGATGCGCACGGTGTGACCACGCTTGCGTCCGGCTTCGATCAGCCGCCGGGTCGAATAGAGCTTGCTGTTGCGGGAAAGGATGGCGATTTTCATCGCGGCAGGCACACGGCGCGGCTTGGACATGGGCAGAGTCTGATGATGAAGTGACCCAAGTCCGTACAGCGCAGGCCGATTGCGCGTTCGCGGCAGCCCGCGATGTACGCTGCGATCAGGCCGACTGCGACGGTCCCGAGAAGGGAAGAGCGACGGTACCGCGACAAGTCCGAACAACGCTGTGCTGCACGGCCTCAACCGGGCCGATGCTAGCAGGGCGCTGGCGCGTCGCTCAAGCAAAGCATGCGCGTGATTGCGCAAAGCACTTCGCGCGGACTTCACCCTGATCGCCGCAAGTAGCTGGCCTTGCCCCCCCCCCCCCTGCCCGCGCATGGCCGCAATGTGGCTCACCGCGCGTCGTGCAGCGGCGCGTCAAGTGAACGATCCCGACGGCCGCCCTCACGCCACACCTCTGTTGCCGTAACGCGTCTTGCACAGCTGTAGACGCAATGCTTGAGGCCCCTCAATGCCGGCATGCCGGCGAATCCGAGACTCTCCATGCGACGTCCAGCAAGCGCGGCCTATGCCAACCCCTCCCGCATCCGTCAGGGGCGCCCGTTCCCACGCGGTGCCGTCTTCGACGGCAAGGGCACCAATTTCGCGCTGTTTTCCGCGCATGCCACGCGTGTCGAGCTATGCCTGTTCGACGAACAGGGCAACGAAACCCGCGTCGATCTGCCGGAGTACACCAATGAAATCTGGCACGGGTATCTCCCCGATGCCAAGCCGGGCCAGCGCTATGGCTACCGTGTCCACGGCCCCTATGCGCCGACCGAAGGTCATCGTTTCAATCACAACAAGCTGTTGCTGGACCCGTATGCGCGCGAGCTGGAAGGCGATCTGATCTGGGCCGACGAGCTCTACGGCTACACCGTGGGCCACCCCGACGGCGACCTGAGCTTCGACGAACGCGATAGCGCGCCCTTCATGCCCAAGTGCGTGGTGGTCGAGGACACCTACGACTGGGGAGACGACACCCGCCTGCTCAAGCCGTGGAATGAAACGGTCATCTACGAAACCCATGTGCGCGGTTACACGATGCGCAATCGGCAGGTCCCCGAGGCGGTGCGCGGCACTTTCGCCGGCCTGGCCCAGCCGCAGGTACTCCAATACATCAAGGACCTGGGCATCACCGCGGTGGAGTTGTTGCCGGTACACGCGTACCTGGACGACCAGCATCTGCTCGACAAGGGGCTACGTAACTACTGGGGCTACAACACCATCGGCTTTTTCGCGCTGAAGTCGCGCTACCTGTCCAGCGGTCATCGCGATGAGTTCCGCGACATGGTCAAGGCCATGCACAAACAGGGTCTGGAAGTGATTCTGGATGTGGTCTACAACCACACCGCCGAAGGCAGCGAGCTGGGGCCGACCCTGTCGTTCAAGGGTATCGACAACGCCAGCTATTACCGCCTGGCCGACGACAAGCGCTACTACATCAACGATACCGGTACCGGAAATACGCTGAATCTGAGCAATTCGCGGGTGATCCAGTTCGTCAACGATTCGCTGCGCTACTGGGCCGGGGAGATGCATGTGGATGGTTTCCGCTTCGATCTGGCCACCATTCTTGGCCGCGAGCCGAGTGGCTTCGATCAACGTGGCGGCTTCCTGGATGCCTGCAACCAGGACCCGCTGCTGTCGGAAGTCAAGCTGATTGCCGAGCCATGGGACTGCGGCCCAGGTGGTTATCAGGTGGGCCACTTCCCGCCCGGTTGGTCGGAGTGGAACGACAAGTTCCGCGACAATGCGCGCGAATTCTGGAAAGGCGAAGACGGCAAGCTGGCGGAATTCGCGACCCGCTTCACCGGTTCGGCCGATCTATTCGATCGCCGCGGCCGGCGCCCGTGGGCATCGGTGAACTTCATCACCGCCCACGATGGCTTCACCTTGCGCGATCTGGTCAGCTACAACGAAAAGCACAACATCGATAACGGCGAGGACAACCGCGACGGTTCGTCGAACGATGGCTCCTGCAACTACGGCGAAGAAGGCGACACCGATAACGCCGAGGTGCTGCAGATCCGCGAGCGGCAGATGAAGAACCTGCTTGCCACGCTGCTGCTGTCGCAAGGCACGCCGATGATGCTCAGCGGCGACGAGCGTGCACAGACCCAGGGTGGCAACAACAATACCTATTGCCAGGACAACGAGATCACCTGGCTGGACTGGGAAAACGATTCGACCGACGGCCGCCTGACCGAGTTCGTGAAGGCACTGACCCGTCTGCGCAAGCGCTATCCGATCCTGTCGCGGGGCCGCTTTCTCAACGGCCAATACAACGAAGAAGCCGGCCTGCGCGATCTCACCTGGCTCAATCCAGGCGGCATCGAAATGGACGATGCGCACTGGACCGACCCCGCCGCGCGCTCGGTGGGCCTGTTGCTGGAAGGCAAGGCGCAGACCTCGGGGGTCAAGGAATTAGCCGATGACGACACCTTGCTCATCGTCATCAACGCCTATCACGAGGGCGTGACCTTCACCCTGCCCTCCTCCGATGAGCCGGTGCACTGGAAACTGGTGCTCTCGACCGACGAAGCACTGGAGGTGGACATGATGCCGGCCGGTGCCAGCGAATTCCTGGCCCCGCCGCGTAGCGTGTCGGTCTTCGAGTGCAAGAGCGACCAGTAAAGCTGTCCCAGCAACACGCAATCAGGAGCGACGCTTGCTGCCTACCGGCATCGGATGGGCAGCAAGCGTTTTTGTCTCGGTCGATGGAATGACGGAGTGGTCCTGCGCGCTACGCGGCTTACGCGTGGCCAGGATGATGGTGCCGATGGCAATGCCCAAGCGAATCTTTGTGCGACCTCTTACGTTAGGCCACGCCATTGCTTGCTACCTGGATGTGGAGCTGAAATTCGTACGTATCCATCTTCGGGATTTCTGCGAGAAACACGGCGAATACTTCTCCTGCATTTACTGAGCTCGTGGCCTTGCTTGAAAAGCCGGCATCGACTGCGATGTTTGAAAACATGCGGCTTGCGGTTCTCAGACGTGCAGCTGCAGTACATGCTTAAGAGCCAGCAGACATCAGCAAGTCTGCGGCCAACCACACTTAAAGCGTGCAAACACCCAAGCCATTCATCGACGATAGATCATCAAAAATCCAACCTGACTGCGCAGACCACGGAAGATCGGCCAAGCGTCTTGCAATACGAGCGCAAAGCAAAGCGCTGTAGCGCAAACCACTCACCAAAACATCGAAGGCCAAAAGCAACGCCTAACCCACTGCAGGCCTTCGACATCCCGTGTCGAACGACTCAACCC
Source organism: Xanthomonas sp. D-99 (assembly GCF_017746145.1). Taxonomy (NCBI): domain Bacteria; kingdom Pseudomonadati; phylum Pseudomonadota; class Gammaproteobacteria; order Lysobacterales; family Lysobacteraceae; genus Xanthomonas; species Xanthomonas sp. D-99. The sequence goes on from NZ_JAGHWU010000021.1 coordinate 43,854, forward strand.
GGATACAGCGGGAAGCGCTTATCCGGATGATTGGCTTTCCATTCTTTATAAGAGCTGGTGCCTTCCCAGGCCTTGAAGGCGCGCGGCGTACGACCACGGCCGGACCAGGTTTCGCCGGAATGCGGAATCCAGTACTTGGCGACCACTTCGCCGGTGGAAGACAGCGGCCCCTTGGTCTTGCCGGTCATCGCCAGCGAGGCGATCTGGGATTTTTGTTTGGCATTGAAACGGCTGCCGAACTGGGTAAGCACCTCGATCACCTGGTCGAAGGCTTCCAGCGTCTGGGCGTATTTCAGCTGCGCTTCTTCCTGTTCAAGCTTGCGCAGCTCTTCCAGCAGTTGAGCCCGGGCGGTGGCGGTGGGTGAAGCGGGCGAATCCTGGCGCATTGGCAAAACATAAGGTATGGGCGGGTCAACGAGTATTGCCGCTGGGCCGCCCAGCGTAAAGCGCCCGGGCCCGTGCGGGTCTGCTGGCGCTCAGCGATGGCGCAGCAGTGCGTGCTCGCGGGCCATGGTCAGGACCGGGCCGATTCGCCCGGCGCGGATCAGTTCGCTGCAGTGCTTGCCGACAAACTCCACCCGCGGGGTGCGAAACCACTGCACCACCCGATCCAATTCGCCGGCATTGATCGACCACGCGTGGTAGACCGTTTCGCCCAGCTCCTCCACCCCAATCAGCCCGAGTTCGCGGATCTGCTCGGGATCGAGCGCGAACATGTCCAGGACCTTGCCCGCATTGTCCGGCGTGACATGGCCGAAGCTCACTTGCTTTGCGAGCCAGGCACCGTAGGCAATCGAGGCCGCCCACGCAGACTCGGCACGGCGCATCCCCTTGATCAGCGCGCCGACGAGTTGGGAATGGGTGGTCATGCCGGTACTATGCGGCGGCAGTAGAGCCGGCTCAATCGGGATCTCCCTGACTCTACGCAAGAAAATTCAGAAGCTGGGATGCCGGCGTGCCTCGGTACCCCGCAGCACCATCACCGTTGCGCCGGTCTCCACCCGGCGTTGGCCGCTTCATTCACCGAACAAAAGAAGCGCTCGCCCTTCGCCGGCGAGATGCGCGTCTTCGCGTAATCGCGCTGGCCCGGCACATGGAAGATCTTCTTGCCATCGCTGGAGATGTTGCCCTTGATCGTGCAAGTGCTTGGCACCGATGCTGCAGCCTGGCGTGTGGCTGCTGTCCGCGCCTTCGTGTCGCGGCGGTAGTCTGCCGGCATCTGAAACGCGCCCTGCCAGAGATTGCGCCGCTGTTGCTGCGCGATGCGCTCGTCTGCTTCGAACGCGGTGGCGTATTGACGATAGGCGACCGCCCAGCCAGAGCGCACCATCCAGGCATTGACGGACTGCCCCTGCACGAAGCATTCGGCGACCGTGCGGCCATAACGATCGGTATCTTTTGGCTGGCAACGCACGGTCTTGTCCAGCAGATAGCTGTCCAATGCCGCTGCAGCGCGGCGGCCGCACGGCCAGGTGCTGCCATCGTGTGCGCTGCACTGTTGCGCGCTCTCCGGCGCATCGATTCCCCACAGGCGGATGCGCTGGTGCGCAACGGTGATGGTGTCGCCATCGGTCACCGTCGCACGACCGACCAGCTCTGCAGCACCCGCAGGTAAAGCCAAAACCACCAGCAACAACATCCAACGTTTCAACAACCTCAACAGCCACTTCCTTTCTAAATCAGCAGACCGCGCTCTGCGTGTCTTGCCTTGTTGCCACTACAGCCGGTCTGGTCAAGCGTTCCATCGACCTGACATCTGCGCCAGCAACCACTGCCAGCGCAGCGGCGGGCACTGTATGCCAATCCATCCGCGATGCCTATCTTTTTCTTCGGTCTTTGTGCGGGCTTCGGATGTCTTCCATGCGCAAAAAGAGGCAAGCGGCGCGTTGGCACGCAAGACAGCGACCACGCCAATAGATAACAGCCTGACGAAATCTGATCCGATGCAGCTCGGCGCTACGCGCAATCACGGAGCGGTCATTCAAATTCGACGCGATAAACTGAACCCAGAGTACCGGTCAAATTTCAATGTAATCCGAGCATAAACCGCAAGTCACCCCTGAGATTTTTCTTTGCGACCATCTGCTCTCACAACGGAGAACCTTATGAAATGTGATCTTTTTGACGAGCGCATGCTGTTGATCGATGGCGCAGTGCCGGTTCTATCTACTCAACGCGGCATCGTGCTGGCAGGAATCGAACAGCTTGGAATCACGGCGGACTGGTCGCCGGGCACAAGGGCGACAACCGCGTACGGAAATGAAACTGACGAGGTTGCCGTCTGGTCTTTGATAGTTCGCCCAATGGAATCTGCAGATCGACTGCAGGCGTGGCTTGATGCTGAGCCGGGCTAAGCGGCGCTAGGAGACCAAGAATTGCGGAGCGCACCGGAGATTGCGGAGCGGCCCGAATCGCTGAAAGCCTCGCGGCACATGGAGCGGGCGATGGGAACAGAATCCTCCCGCGCCAACCAATTGATTTTCCTAGCTTATCCCGGAGTGGGGTGATCCAAAAATGATACCTTTTGTGATACCCCGCGTGATACCCGATCATAGCCAAGCGAGCGGCAGCGCTTCAAGTCTTTGTGCCTGCGAACCTCGGACTTCTTGGGGACCGGGTAGGCTCCCGAGGGAGGGTGGGTGGCCGTTCGGCCTCCCAAGCCTGATAGGCGCATTTCCTCCAGCAAGGCAGAGCCCACTATTTTCCGGATGACCAGGAGAGCGATGGAACTCCACCTATCAACATTGGGCATACCAAAACTGAAATTTGCCTCGTATTCAAATTTGTGAAGTGGGGCCCGAAGCGAGCTCTTGCTTAGCTGAGAATTGTTGGTTGGATGAGGACTTCCCCACACGCAGGAGTTTTCATGACCACCAACCCCCAACAACTTGAGATCGCCGGCCACTTGCTCGCCGGGCTGATGAGCCAGACCCTCTCCGACGAGCCACTGGTGCGCCAAAAAAATGTTTGCAATGCCTGGGCGTCCGCCGGCGAACTGATCGTCTACAGCCAGAAGAAGCCACCAGGTGGGAGCGCCGCCGCCCAATCCTTGGAGCATGCCCCGGCCCAGCCATCCCAGGCTGTGCGCACCCGGGAGGCCGTCATCGTTCGGGAGCTCCCATCGATAGACGAATGGCGCGCAGGCCGGACGCCCAAAGACTCCCAGCTGGATCCAGTGCGCAGCAAGAAGCGCCCGACCCTTCACTGAGCCGGCCAAGCGCCCGCAAACATTGAGCCCCGCAGTGCGGGGCTCTTTGGTTTCAGTGGAGGCGCGGCGGTTTGGGAACGTAGACAGGCGCAGGAGGGACGGAGACGACAGGGCTTGGACGGGGCTGCTCGGGTTCAATCGCCATGTCGAGTTCCACGGGATAGCGCTGGAGCATGTCCCAGCTCCAGGCCTCCAGATGCACCGCGCTGGCCGACGCCTCTTTCTCGCAGAGGGCTTGTTCCTCCGGGGTCACCCGAGCTCTTGCATCGGCCAGCTCTGCGGCTCGGGCTTCGATGTCACCAGCACTTTTAATC
>NZ_JAGHWU010000022.1:0-164088 GCF_017746145.1 Xanthomonas sp. D-99
GAACCGGGAAATTCCCGCGGAAAGCGCCAGAAATGGCGAAATTCCGAAGTTCCAAAAGCCACTCTTCGGAACGACGCCACCTTCCGCCCTGTCAGGTCTCGTTGTTCAGACCTTCCCTAAATCGTCCAGGCTGGCGTGGCCGGGCTGCGGCCACAAAAAAGCCCCTCCGAAGAGGGGCTTTGGACTTGCTGTGGCGCGTTGCCGCATTGCTGCGGCAGGCAACTGCCAGTTACTGCAGCAGGCTCAGCACGTTCTGCGGAACCGACTTGGCCTGGGCCAGCATCGCGGTACCGGCCTGCTGCAGGATCTGCGTGCGGGTCAGTTCGGCGGTGGTTTTGGCGTAGTCGGTATCGGCGATCCGGCTGCGCGAGGCCGACAGGTTCTCCGAGGTTGCGCTCAGGTTGGCGATGGTGGAGGTGAAGCGGTTCTGCACCGCACCCATGTCGGCGCGCGAGGAGTTGACCGTGGTCAGCGCCTTGTCGACGATTTCCAGGGCCTTCTGAGCGCCCGAGAACGTGGAAATATCCAGGCTGCCCAAGGTCGAAGCGGTGGAGCCGGAAGCGGCCGACGCGGTGGTGATGCCGGCGCCGACGGTGATGCCAGCGGCGCTGGAGGTGCCAGCCGACAGCGAGGTGAAGTCCTGGCCAGCCTTCAGCGATTCGATCTGCACCGAGCCGTCGCTCTTGATCGAGGCGTACATACCGGTCTGGTCGAGCTTGTCGTTGATCGCCGAGGCAACCTTCTTGTTGACGTCGGCAGCGCTGTCGCCGGCGGCGACCTTGACATCAGCGATGGTGATGCTCTTGGCCGAACCGCTGGCGTCCTTGAACGACAGGCTGATGCCGCTGACCGAACCAGAAGCGGTGGCGGTGCCGGTGACGCCAGCGCCGGAAACGGCGGCGGCGAAGTTGGCCTTGCCCAGCGTATCGATGTTGGCGTCGGCGATGCTATTGATGCCGATGGTCTGGCCGGCATCGGCGCCCACCTGGAACAGCGCGCCGGAGAACGAGCCGTCCAGCAGCTTGGTGCCGTTGAAGCTGGTCTGATTGGCGACGCGGTCGATTTCACTGGTCAGCTGCTTGACTTCGGAGTTCAGCGCCTCGCGGTCGGTGGACGAGTTGGTGGCATTTGCCGACTGCACCGACAACTCGCGGATACGCTGCAGGTTGTTGCCGATTTCCTGCATCGCGCCTTCGGCGGTCTGGGACAGCGAGATGCCGTCGTTGGCATTGCGCGAGGCAACGTCCAGGCCGCGGATCTGGGTGGTGAAGCGCTCGGCGATTGCGCCGCCGGCTGCGTCTACGGCAAAGCTGGTGATGCGCTTGCCCGACGACAGCTGCTGGATGCTCAGCGCCAAGCTGGAGCTGTTGGTGTTGAGGTTACGCTGAGCGTTCAGCGACATTACGTTGGTGTTGATTACCTGTGCCATTTTGATTTCTCCTAAGCGATTTTTCCGGCAAGGGGGACTTGCCTGGAGCCTCCGCAGGGGGGCCATCAAGTTGGCCGTTGCCGCTGCTGAGATGAATAACGGCGTTGCGTCGGGAACCTTTAGCGAAATTCAGTATTTTTTACTGTCTTTCTGCGTCGGGACGAAATACGTAAGCGTTGTGTATCAAGGGGTTTGGCTTATTCGGCAGCCCCCCGCCAATCTTTAGTGCTGGTATAACTCTTCGAAAAAACAAACTTCGTCCGCCTGCGCAGGTGCTCACGTGCAGGAGCGAAGAAACCCAGGTTTTCCGCGGTAAAATCAGCGGATGATGTTGAACAACGACGACGACTGCATCTGCTGAAAAATCGTTTGAGCGGCCTGCAACGAGGCCTTCTCGAGTTGGTATTGCCCAATCGCAGAGGCGTAGTCCAGGTCGCGGATCGACGACAGGCTGGTCTTGAGCGTGACTTCGTTGGATTCGAGCAAGGAGTTGGCATTGTCGATGGCCGACAACTGCGCGCCGCCGGAGGCGCGCGCATCGATCATCTTCGAGGACGCCTGCGTGATGTTGCGCATCGACGACTGCAGCGTGTTGATCATCGCTGTCTTCTGCGCCGGGGTCAGCGTGTCGGAATTGAGCGCGCCGACCAGGTCGCCGATGGTGGAGAACACGTCCTTGGTGCCGGAGGCGCCAATCTGGAAACTGTCGCCCACCGCCGGTGCGCCGCTGATGCGCATGCGCACCCCGGCGGCGTTGATGTCTTCGCCCTCTTTGTAGGTGCCGGTGCCCACCACCGTATTGGTGCTGTCGCGCACTTCATAGGTATTGGCGGCGGTGAACTGCACGCTGTAACTTCCACCGTTCCAGCTGCCGGTGCTGGCATCGCGGCTGAAATCCAGCAGCAGCCCGGTTCCGGTGTTGGCGGCGTTGGCGTGCGCATCCACGGTGCCGTCGCCGGTGCGGATGCGCATGAAGATTTCGCTGCCGGGCAGGGTGTCGCTGACGAAGGTGTCCGGCGCCACTTCGACCTGCTTCTGGGTCTGGTCGCCGTTGTAGGTGACCCCGCCATTGCTCTTGATGAAGGGCGCGCTGCCGTCGGCGGCGCCGCCGAACAGATAGCGCCCGGTGCCGTCGGTGCTGTTGGCCAGGCTCACCATGCTGTCGCGCAGCGCCGTCAGTTCCGAGGCGATCGCCTTGCGGTCGTCGGGGCTGAGCGAAGAATTGCTGGCCTGCACCGCCAATTCGGTGACGCGCGCCATTTTGTCGCCGGCTTGCGAGAGCGCGGTTTCCTGCAGCCCAAGCCGGTTCTGCACGTTGTTGGCGTTTTCGCCGAAGCGCGTGATCGCCGCCAGGGCACGGTCCAGGCCGACCGCCGTGCCTGCAGCCACCGGGTCGTCCTTGGCGGTGACCAGGCGCTGCCCGCTGGAGAGCTGCGATTCGAGTTGGTTCAGCCGCGACTGCTTGGCGCCCATTGAGGCGACCGACTGGCTGTACATCATGCTGGTGGAGATACGGTCGGTCATCAGCGTACGGCACCCAGGATGGCTTGGAAGACGGTGTCGGCGGTGGAGATCATCTGTGCGGCGGCCTGGTAGGCCTGCTGCAGCTTCAGCATGTTGGCGGCTTCCTCATCGAGGTTGACGCCGGAAATCGAATCGCGGCTGGCCTGCGCCTGGTCGTTGATGACCTTTTGCGCATCGACCGAATAGCTGGCCGCACGCGCTGCCGAACCGACCGAGGTGGTCAGGCCGGAGAGCGCGCCATTGAGGGTGACCGTGCCACCGCTGAGCGCCTTGGCATCGTCGATGTTGGCCAGCAATTTGGCATTGCCGTTGTCGCTGGAGCCGGCGCCCATCGGGCCGACGCCGAAGGTGTCGCCGGCCTTGGGTGCGCCGTCCAGCGCGAAGCTCCAGCCGTTGGCGCTGATGGTCTGGCCGGCGGTGTAGGCGAACGGGCCGGCGCCATCGATGGTGTACTGGTTGGCGTCGATGAACGCGATCGACGAGGGGGGCAGCAGCGCGGGATTCTGCGCATTGGTGACCTTGACGTCGCTGATCTTGCCGGTGCCCAGGTTGGAGACCGTGGCAGTGGCCTTGACCGGAGTGGCCGCGGCGATGCGCGAGGGATCGGTAATGGCCACCGACAAGCTGCCAGCCAGCCCGGCGGTGGGCTGCAGCAGGAACTTGTCGCCGCTGGCCGGCGTGCCGCCCACCACCATGCTGACGCCATTGAGCACCAGCGGGTCGGCGGCGGTGCCGGTACCGGTCATCGGCATGGCAGAGCCGGTACTGGCGTTGATGGCCTTCCAGTTGGTGCCGTCGAAGCTGAGCGTGACGTTCTGGCCGTCCACGGCACTCACGTTGCCGAAACTGGCGCTCAGCGATGCGCTGCCGGTATTGCTCGGATTGGCGGCAACGGTGGGCGAACCGATATTGAAGAAGTTGCCACCCATCGCGCCATACAAGTCCATCCCCTGGCTGTGGCCGGCATTGAAGGCGCTGGCCATGCCCACGGCCAGGCGGCCGAGCTCGGCCTGGGTCGGCTCGAGCACGCTGCTGCGGAATTCCAGCAGACCGCCGATCTGGCCACCCAGCGAACTGGCGCTGAGGCTGACGTTCTGGCCTTGGGTCTGCAGCGCCACCTGCAGCTTGGTCGGCTGATACGGGTCGGCAACGGTGGTGAGTTTGGAAGAGGTGGTACCAACCACCAGCGGCTGGCCGCCGGCGGTGAAAACGTTCATGAAGCCGCCATCCTGGATTACCGCAGTACCGCCGGTAAAACCGACCAGCTTGCTCACCAGCGCATCGCGCTGATCCAGCATGTCCGGCGCTGCCGCCTGGGCACTGCTACCGATGGTGCCGTTGAGCTTGGCGATCTGCTGCGTCAAGCGGTTGACTTCGTCCACCGAGGAGGTCAACCCGCTGTTGACTTCGTTGCTCAGGCTGTCCATCTGCCCGTTGAGCTGCTTGAAGCGCGTCGCCAGCGAATTGCCGCTGTCGAGCATGCTCTGGCGCTCGGCGGTGGAGGAGGCGTTGGACGACACCGCGCTGGTGGAATCGAAGAAATTCGACCACAGCCCGGCCACGTTGGTGGCGGTGTTGGAGTACAGCGCGTCGACGCGGTTGGACAGCGATGACAGCTGCTGCAGGCGCGAGAGTTCGCCGCCGCTGTCGAGCAGGCGCGAGATGGCCAGCTGGTCGGCCACCCGGCCCACATCGGTGATCTTGGCGCCATTGCCCACGAACCCGTAGCCCATGTCGGTGGGCGTGCGCGTTGCAAATTCCACACGTTGGCGGCTATAGCCTTCGGTATTGATGTTGGCGACGTTATGGCTAACGGTCGACAACGCCTGTTGGAAGGCGATGAGCGCGCTGGTCCCGGTGGACATGATGGACATGGGCGTTTACCTCAGCGACGGATGGTGCCGAACCCGGCCGGCTCGGCGGTACTGGCATAGCGGTTGGACAGATCGGCCGCCGCGTTGCCGATGGCGGCCACCGCACGGTCGATGGTCGGGCCGTTGGCGATCGCCGCGATCTTTGCCGCATAGCCCGGATCGGTGGCGTACCCGGCTTGTTGCAAGCCGCGTGCAAAACCCTTGATATCGGTGCCGGCCTGCAGCGCGGTCTGGTAACGGCTGTTGTTCTTCAGTAGCCGCACGTAGTCGGCAAAGCTCTCCTCGGCCGAGCCATAGGCGCGGAAATCGGCGGTTTCGGTGGTTTTGACGCCGTTGACGTATTCGTGGGTGCCGGTGGTGACCTTGGCGCCGCTCCAGCCGGTGGCCTTGATGCCGAACAGGTTGTTGGAGTCGCCACCGTTGCCGATGCCGCGACGGCCCCAACCGGTTTCCAATGCGGCCTGGGCCACCAGCGCGCGCGGGTCCACGCCCAGTTCGCGCGCGGCCTTCTGCGCATGCGTCCAGATCTTGGCGACAAAGCCTTCCGGCGTGCGCTCGCCCAGGCTGGCAGCGGCGCTGCTGGCGGCACTTGCATTGACCGCAGCATTGGCATCGGCGGCATCGCTGGCGGCCACATCGGCCCAGCGATCGTTGGCCGACGGCCAGCTCAGCGCTGCCGCATCGTCGCTGCCGGATTCGCCACCGCCGGTACGCCCGGCAATCAGATCCAGCACCTGGCTCATGCCGATGCCGCTCAAGTTGCCTGCGCCCAGGGCCGCCTTGGCCACGCTGCTGGTCGTGATGCCGGTGGCCGCGCCATCGCGGGCGGGCAGCGGCAACGAGGCATCGCGCTTGCCGGCAACCAGGGCATACGCCTTGGCCGCTTCGGCGGTGTTCAACGAGGTGTTCAAGGCCGGACCGCCAGTGTTGCCATTGAGCTGCTTGGAGATCATTGCCGACAAACCCAGCCCCTTGCCATTGGTCAGCGCCTTGGCCATCTGCTGGTCGTACATTTCGCGGAACATCTGGTTTTGGCCCGGAAACATCGGGTCGCCGGCGCTGGCATCGCGCATGCTCTTGACCAGCATCTGCGCGAACTGACCTTCGAGCTGACGTGAGACCTTGTCGATCTTTGCCGGATCGGCCTTGGTGCTCGGGTTGAGATCAATGGGCGAGGCTGCGATACGCATGTCAGATCACCTCCAGCTCCGCGGTGAGCGCACCGGCTTGCTTGAGCGCTTCCAGGATGGCCACCAGGTCGCCGGGCGCGGCGCCCACTTCGTTGACCGCACGTACGATCTGATCGAGCGTGGTGCCGCCTTCGAACTTGAACATGCGGCTGCCTTCGGAGGTGGCCGTGATCGTCGATTGCTGGGTCACCGCGGTGCGGCCGCCACTGAAGGCGCCCGGCTGGCTGACGTTGGTGTTTTCGCTGATGGTGACGGTCAGCGAGCCATGCGCGATCGCAGCCGGCATCACCCGCACCAGCTGGCCGATGACCACGGTGCCGGTCCGTGCATTGACCACCACCTTAGCCGGTGCATCGCCAGGGGAGAGTTCGACGTTTTCCAGCCGCGACAACAGGCCGATCCGCGCACCCGGATCGGTCGGCGAGCGCACCGCCACGGTCACGCCGTCGACCGCACGCGCGGTGCCGGCGCCGAAGCTGCTGTCGATCGCCGCGACCATGCGCGAGACGGTGGTGAAATCGTTCTGATGCAGGTTGAGGGTGATCTCGCCGGTGCCGGCGAACACGTCCGGCAACGCACGTTCGACGGTGGCGCCGTTGGGAATGCGGCCGACGCTGGGCACATTGACCGAGACGCGCGAGCCGTCCTTGCCCTGTGCACCGAAACCGCCGACCACCAGGTTGCCCTGGGCCATTGCATACACCTGGCCATCGGCGCCTTTCAGCGGTGCCATCAGCAGCGAGCCGCCGCGCAGCGAGACGGCGTTGGCGATCGAGGAGACGGTGATGTCGATCGGCTGGCCGGGCTTGGCGAACGGCGGCAATTCGGCATGGATGGCCACGGCCGCGACGTTTTTCAGCTGCGGGTTGACGTTCGCCGGAACATTGACGCCCAGTTCGCCAAGCAGGTTTTTCAGGCTCTGCACGGTAAAGGGCGCCTGGCTGGTGCGGTCGCCGCTGCCGTCCAGGCCAACCACCAGGCCGTAGCCGACCAGCGCGTTGCCGCGCACGCCGCCGACCTGGGCGAGATCCTTGATGCGCTCGGCGCTGGCCGGCGCGGCAATCGCGCACAGCGCGACGGCGGCAGCCAGCAGACGGAAGGGCAGGGAAGACAGGTTCATGGTCGCAGGCTCAGTAGGGCGACAGACGGGAATTGAAGAAGCGGCTCAGCCAGCCCATCGCATTGGACTGTGCAATCGCGCCGCGGCCGCCGTAGGCGATGCGGGCGTCGGCCACCTTGCTGGAGGGCACGGTGTTGTCCGGGGCGATGTCGGCGGCGCGCACGATGCCTTGCACCTGCACCAGTTCGTCGCCCTGGGTCAGGCGCAGGTTCTTCTGCCCCTGGATCACCAGGTTGCCGTTGGGCAGGCGTTGCATCACGGTGACGGTGACGCTGCCCTGCATGCGGTTGCTCTGCGCGGTGTTGCCCTTGCCGGCAAAGCTGCGGTCGCCGCTGGTGCTGTTCTCAAGCACGTTCAAGCCACCGACGGTGAGCGGCGCGCCCAGCAAGGTCGGCGCGGCCATGGTGGTGGCGTCTTTCTTGCTGATGCTGGTGTTGGCGGTGGACGAGGCGGTGGTGCTTTCGACCAGGTTCACCGTCAGCAGATCGCCGACATCGCGGGCACGGCGGTCGCCATACAGGTTCAGGCCGGGGCCGGCGGCATAGATCGCGCCGGCCGTCGGTTGCGCCACCGGTGCCACCACCGGCACGATCGGCGCCATTTCGGCGAACGGACGCACATCGCCGGCGGCCACGCAGCCACCCAGCAGCGCGCTGCAGGCAGTGGCGAGGCACAGGCGGGAGAGAGAAGGCAGGCGTGACATGGCGTTGATTCCTGAGAGGGCGAGGAGCGGCGAGCCGATCAGACGTTGTTGTTCAAGTAACCGAGCATCGAGTCGGTGGTGGAGATGGCCTTGGCATTCATTTCGTAGGCGCGTTGCGTCTCGATCATGCTCACCAGCTCTTCCACCGTATTGACGTTGCTGCCTTCCAGCGCGCCCTGCACGGTGGTACCCAGGCCGTTGAGGCCGGGGGTGCCGTTTTGTGCGGGGCCCGAAGCGGTGGTTTCGACGAACAGGTTTTCGCCCTTGGCCTGCAGGCCCGAGGGGTTGATGAAGTCGGTCAACGTCAGTGCGCCGATTTCCTGCGCGGCGGCCTGGCCGGCGAGGGTGACGCTGATGGTGCCGTCGTTGCCGATGGTCAGCGACTGCGCGCCTTCCGGCACCTGGATCCCCGGCTGCAGCGGGTAGCCGCTGTTGGTGACCAGTTCGCCCTGGGCGTTGATCTGGAAGGTGCCGTCGCGGGTGTAGGCCGAGGTGCCATCGGGCATCTGCACTTCGAAGAAACCGCGACCATTGACCATCACGTCCAGCGCGCGGCCGGTCTGCTGCTGGCTGCCTTGGTCGAACCCCTTGAAGGTGGACACCACGCGCACGCCGGTCCCCAGTTGCAGGCCGGTCGGCAGCTGCGTCTGCGCGGAGGTCGAGCCGCCGGGCGCACGCACCTGTTGGTACAACAGGTCTTCGAACGCGGCACGGTCGCGTTTGAAGCCGGTGGTATTGGTATTGGCCAGGTTGTTGGAAATGACCGACATGCGCGTCTGCTGCGCATCCAGTCCGGTTTTGGCGACCCACAAAGCCTGATTCATGACCCGATTCCTCGTTAGACCCGGGGATGTGTTCCGGGTACGGGTGGGTATATGCACGTGGCGTGCCAAAGCGGTGTCGGATTTCTGCCGGGTGTGCGCCGTATCACGCCGCCTGGGTGCGCGACGACCTACTCAGGGCAGGAGGGGCGGCGGCAGGCAAGTCGCCAAGCCGCCGGCGGTTGCGTTTGCGTGGCTGATCACCTCGTGGTCGGTTGCCGGTTAGTGCAGCTGATCACTTGGCGCGAACTCGTTTGATTGCAGGCGTTGCAGGCTCGTTGGCCACGTGTCGGCGTCAGAATCCAGGGCAGAAGCTGAGTCGGTCGAGGGCGCGGTGCCCTCACCGCTCGCGGGACACGCCGTGAACCCGTCCATGGGGGCTCCTTGGCGGCATCCATGCCGCCAAGGGTCCCGCAATCGGTGAGGGCACCGCGCCAGACAGTTGGCTGGTGGTCAACCGGAAGCAAGTCATCGCATGCATCGGGCAGTTTGCTGCTCAGGATTGCTTGCTTGGGCATTGGACATGCGATAGGCGCGATGAAGGGATAAGCGAGTGGCGGTCAACCAGCACGTCGAGCACTGCTTTCGCAAAGACACCGACCATCTTCACTGGTCCTTGCCCGCTCACCCTCCCGGGACCTTACGCGGCATGGATGCCGCGTAAGAGCCTCCATGGACGGATTCACGGCGTGTCCCGGGAGGGTGAGCGGGCAAGGGCCCTCCAGCCAGGTCACGGACTAGCCGCTCTGCAGCCATGCCGCAGACCAGTCACTCTGTAATGAAGCCCCGGATTTTTCGGTATGCCCAATGCGGGCGCCAACCACGCCTTACGGTTGGCGGCGGCGTTAGCAAAAAATTGGCGAGTTGGCCGGCGGCCTGCGCCGCGTTTAGCCACTCACCCGCAGCAGCGAATTGGCCGATTGCGCGTTGTCGTCGCCATTCTTGATGATCTTGACCTGCATTTCGAACTGCCGTTGCAGCTGGATCATTTCCACCAGCGCGCCGGCTGCGTCCACGTTGCTGCCTTCCAGCATGCCGCTGTTGATGGTCTTGCCGGTGGCCACCGCAAATGCCTGTGCCGGGTCGGTGCTGGTGTTGCGCATCAGTCCGTCGGGGCGCCGCGTCAAACGGTCGGCGGGCGCATCCACCACCTTCATCTTGCCGACGATGGCCATGGTCTGCGGGCCTTCGCCCTGCGGAATGATCGAAATACTGCCGTCGCTGCCGATCTCCAACGCCTGGTGCGGCGGGATCGTCATCGGGTTGCCGCCTTCGTCCAGCACCGCATGTCCGTTGGCGGTGACCAGCTGGCCATTGGCGGTGAGCGCCAATTCGCCGTTGCGGGTGTAGGCCTCGCTGCCGTCGGGCGACTGCACCGCCAGCCAGCGGTCCTGCTGCAGCGACACGTCCAGCGGGTTGCCGGTCACCTTCTGATGGCCCTGGCTACGATCGAAGCCCTGGTCCACATGCAGCGCATCGATCCGCGACGGATAGCCCTTGCCCTGGATCTTGAACGCCTCGGTATTGGCCAACGCAGCCTTGAATCCCACCGTATCGACGTTGGCAAGATTGTGCGACACGGTGCTCTGCGCCTGCAGGGAGGCACGGGCACCGGTCATCGCGACGTAGAGGGCTTTATCCATGGGACACCGGGAATCGGGAATGGAGAATCGGGAATCGGGAATCGGGAATCGCAAAAGCGGGTCGCGGGAAGCTGGGAGAGTAGGGTGCAAGGCTGGCATCTAATACACGCGATGCCAGCTCTTACGATTCCCTACTCCCGATTCCCCATTCCCGGCTTTTAACGGATATTGATGATCGTCTGAGTGACCTGATCCTGGGTCGAGATCATCTGCGAGTTGGCCTGGAAGTTGCGCTGGGCCACGATCATGTTCACCAGCTGCTCGGTCAGGTCCACCGTGGAGGCTTCCAGCGAGCCGGATTCGATCTGGCCCAGGTCCGAGGTGTCCGGCGCGCCGGTGCGCGCGGCACCGGAGGTGTAGCTCTCGGCCCACATGTTGTTGCCCTGCGACTGCAGGCCCTGCGGGTTGACGAAGCTGCTCAGCGCGACCTGGCCCAGCGGTTTGTCGGCGCCGTTGGAATAGCGCGCGAACACCACGCCGCTGGTGTCGATGCTGATTTCGTTGAGCTTGCCGCTGGCGTAGCCGTCCTGGCGCGTATCGCGCAGGGCGAAGGCTTCGCCGTACTGGGTGGAGCCAGTGACGTTGAGTTGCATGTTCAGCACGCCCGCGCCGGTGCTCGGGGTGAACGGGTCCATCGCGATGATGCCGTTGGCCGGGGTGGTCAGCGCGCCGGTATCGGAGAACTGCAGGGTGGTCGGGGCGCCGACCGCAGCGCCGTCCACGTAGTTGTAGACCTGCCACTCGTTGGGGTTGGCGGTCTTGACGAAGTAGGAGGTCTGCACATGGCTGACGCCCAGCGAGTCGTAGACATTGATGCCGCCGGTGGAGTGGCTATAGGTCTTGTCGTCGGCCGGGTTGAACGGGGTCACGGTCGGCGCGGTGGCATTGCCCGGCAGGGTAAAGGCCAGGTTGACCGTGGAGGTGGACTTCGGCGGGCTGTCGGTGGTCAGCAACTGCAGGTCCGACAGGCGGCCCACGTCGAAACCATTACCGCTGGGGTTGGGTGCGAATACCTGCAGGCGTGCGCCCTGCGGGTTGACCACATAGCCGTTGGCATCGGTCTGGAAATTACCGGCGCGGGTGTACATCTTGGCGCCGTTGGACGAGACGGTGAAGAAGCCTTCGCCGGAGACCGCCAGGTCCAGGCTGCGCCCGGTCGGGTCGATATTGCCCTGCGAGAACTGCTGGGCCACGTTGCTGACGCGCACGCCCGAACCGACCGCATTGCGCGACAGGCCATAGCTGGTGCTCTGGAACATGTCGGCAAACTCGGCGCGCGATTCCTTGAACCCGGTCGTGTTGACGTTGGCGATGTTGTTGGAGGTGACGTTCAGATCGGCATTGGCTGCGTTGATGCCGGACAACGAGGTATTGAAGCCCATGGATGAGTTCCTTTAGGTATTGGTTGCCGGCTCAGCTGACGCGGAGCACGTTGGCGAGCGGGGAAGTGCCTAGCCCGGTCAGGTTGAGATACAAACCGTCCGAGCCGATCGTGACGCTGTCCACCGGTGCCTGGACATAGGTAGACAACTTGCTTTTGGAGCCGGCGGTGTCGGTCTGGGTGGCAGTCACGCCGTACTTGCCGGCCGCCATGCGATTGCCGTTTGCGTCGGTGCCATCCCAGTCAAACGACACCTCACCGGCAGCGCTGGCCGGCACGCTGATCTGTTTGACGAAGGTGCCGTTGGCGTCGGTGATTTCGAAATTGACGAAACCGGCCGAGGTCGCGGCGACCACGCCCTTGGCCGAGCCGGTGGCATCGATCGCGACCTGCGCCGAGGGCACCAGCACGTTGTGGCCAACCAACGCTGCGCCCTTGAGCACCTGGTCGCTGTTCATCGAGTCGGAGAAGTTGCTGACCTTGGTATTGAGGTCGCCAATGCCCTGCACGGTGGAAAACTGCGCCAATTGCCCGAGAAACGCGCTGTTTTCCATCGGTTTGAGCGGGTCTTGATGCTGCAGCTGTTCGGTCATCAATTTGAGGAAGTCGGCCTGGCCGAGTGCATCCTCTTTCTTGGCGACCGTGCTGCTGGTACTCAGGCCAAGGCTTTTGTAGAGATCGCTGCCGATCGTGCTCATAGGGAGTGTTCCGTTGGTAAGGGTCAGCTAGGAAGGGTCAGCGACCCATGGTGAGGGTCGCGAGCGCCAGTTCCTTGGCGGTATTGAGCATTTCCACGCCTGCCTGGTAATTGCGCGAGGCGGAAATCATGTTGACCATCTGCGAGACCGGGTCCACGTCGGGCGAGAACACATAGCCCTCGGCGTCAGCCAGCGGGTGGCCGGGTTCGTAGCGGCGGATCGGCGGTGCATTGGTGGTGGTGATCTCTTTGACGTTCACCGAGGTCAGGCTGGGGTCCTGCCGGCTTTGCTGGGCCTGGAAGATCGGCTCGATCGGCTTGTAGGTGGCCTCGGCCGAGCCTGCGACCGAATCGGCATTGGCCAGATTGGACGCGATGGTGCTCAGGCGCACCGACTGCGCGTGCAGGGCCGAGCCGGCCACATCGAAGATGGGAAGATTGCTCATGACTTATTGGCCCGTGATCGCGGTGAGCATCGAGCGCACCTTGGATTCGAGGAAGCTCAGCGACGCGCGGTATTCCAGCGCAGCGCGGCCGTAGGCGGCGCGTTCGGCATCGGGATCGACGGTATTGCCGTCAAGGCTGGGCTGATCGGCTTCGCGGGTGAACTGGAAGGGGTTGAGCCCGGCGCCGCCGCCTACTTCGTAATGCTTGGCGTCGGTGGTCTGCAGCAGACCGCCATCCTGCTCGCCCTGCGCCGACTTCAGCGCCGCCTCGAAGTTCAGGTCCTTGGCCTTGTAGCCCGGCGTGTCCACATTGCTCAGATTGCTGGCAATGAGCTTCATGCGCTGCTCGCGCAGCGTCAACGCGTCGCCATGGACGCCGAGGAACGAAGAGAAGGGACTGGACACGGTGCTCTCCCGCGAAGTGTTGCCAGGGAGAAAGCAATGTTTGTGCCAAATCGAGGCCGGGGAGGGGCCGCGCCGGGAGAGCACCCGGAGCAGCAGGAAAACGGGCTGGGCAGGCAGCGATCGCGACGTAGGTCGCCCACGGGAAGCTGCAGGTGTTTAGCTGTGCAACTTGCAGGCCGACCAGACTGTCTGGCAGGAATCAGGACCTAGCAAGGGGGTGCTCACGCCGCTGCAATTGCGCCACCAGGCGCCTTTGTGCGGGGGAACAGGCGCGGGAGATGTCCGCCCGCGGCTCAGCGACTGCACGGCCCAGCAGTGTGCTCAGGCCGCTTCGGCGACCACTTTCAGGCGGGCCAGCACATAGTCGGCCAGTTCATGGGCGCTGTACTTGGCCACGAAGGCGTTCGCGCCCACCTGCTCGACCATGGCGTTGTTGAACACGCCCGACAAGGAAGTGTGCAACAGCACATACAGGCCTTGCAGGCCCGGGGTGCGCCGGATTTCCGTCGTCAGCGTGTAGCCGTCCATTGCCGGCATCTCGATGTCGGAGATCACCATGGCGTAGCGGTCGGCCGGGTTTTCGCCCGAGGCAGCCACTTGCAGCAGGTGGTCCAGCGCTTGGCGGCCGTCCGACAGCAGGGTCGCCGAAACACCCAACTGGTCGAGCACGCTGCGGATCTGCTGGCGCGCCACCCGCGAATCGTCGACCACCAGCACCTGGAACTGGCGGTCGTAGGCCACCAGCTGCAGCGAGGGATCCAGTTGCACGTCCTTGCTGACCTTGGCGATATCGGCCAGCACGCTCTCCACGTCGATGACCTGGATCAGTTCGCCCTGGAAGCGCGTCACCGCCGTCAAATAAGTGGCTTCGGCGCCCAGTTCCGGCGGCGGGTGGATATCTTCCACCGCGATATTGACGATGCGCTCCACGCCGCTGACCAGGAAGCCCTGGACCGAGCGGTTGAACTCGGCAACGACCAGATAGCCGGGACCGTTTTCCGAATGCGAGTCGCGTTCCGGGTGGCCGATGGCCAGGCCCAGATCCAGCACCGGCACCGAGCGCCCGCGCACGTCGGCCACGCCGGCGAACTCGGTCGGCAAGCCAGGCACCTGGAACAGTTCCGGCCGGCGCAGCACTTCCTGCACCTTGAAGACGTTGACGCCAAAAAGCTGGCGTCCGCCCAGCCGGAACAGCAGCAGGGCCAGTCGATTGTGGCCAGCCAGTCGGGTGCGCTGGTCGATGCGGTTGAGCAGATCGTGGGTCATGGGGCAGATATCGACAGCGCCCTCGGGAAACTTGAGGGCTTTATGGTTGGTCGCGGCGCTGTCGGGATTGGTGATTTGGGATTCGCTCAAGCGCCGGGATGAGGTGATTTGGGATTAGGGATTCGCTCAAAAGCGTGCATGAGCGATTTTGTCTGCCGCTGCTGCTTCTGCATCCTTGAGGGCTTCGGTGATGGTTGTCGGAGAGATCCGGTCGCTGAAGGGGCTTCGGCAGCGGATAAATGAATCGCCCACAAGGCCGCTTTTACGAATCCCCAATCCCGAATCCCCAATCCCCAATCCCGGCAAAAACAGGCACGCCGCTTGCATCGCCTGTCCCGTCTTCCTCCGGATCCGGTCCCATGCGCCTGCTCCTGCTTGTCATCTTGTTGGCTGCCGCTCCGGCCTGGGCCCAGAGCTATCAGTCTGTCGATTCCATCCGTGCTGCTGCGCTGGCGACCGTTGGCCCGGACGCCGAAGCCGAGGCCACGCTCGATCCGGGCCTGCGCATGCCGGCTTGCCCGGTCGCGCTGCAGGCGCAGCCCACCGGCACCAATACGGTGGAAGTGGCCTGCCCGCAGCCGGCCGGCTGGCGCTTGTTCGTGCCATTGAAGGTGCGTCGCAACCAGGACGTGCTGGTCTTGCGCCGTGGCATCAGCGCTGGAGAAACCATCTCGCTGGCCGATATCAGTATCGAGAAGCGTGACGCCGCGCGCATTGTCGGCGCGGTGCTGGCCGACCCGGCCGCTGCAGTAGGCAAGACCGCCCGCCGCATCCTTCCGGCCGGCTCGCTGCTCTCGGCCAACGATCTGGTGACGCAGCGGCTGGTCCGGCGCGGCGACACCGTGCCGCTGGTCTCGCGCAATGGTGGGCTGGAGGTGCGCATGAGTGGTCGCGCCCTGTCGGACGCTGGCGAAAACGAGCGCGTGTCGGTGGAAAATTCGTCCTCGCGCCGGGTGGTGCAGGGCATCGTTGAAGCGAGCGGAACCGTTGTGGTCTCCAGGTAAAAAATTTCTATAAAGTTTTTTTTCTGGGTGCCGTTATCCCCTACGACCTGTAGAGGAGTTCCTGACATGACCCAGAAAATCGAAGGCAATCTACCGACCGCTGCCACCCTTCGCACCACGGCCACCAGCAGCAAGATCGCTTCGGTCGGCGAAGATCGCGCGTCCCCGGTTGCCGCAACCCCGCCGACCGACAGCGTCAAGTTGACCGGCGAAGCCACCAACCTGCAGAACCTGCAGCGCGAGCTTTCGCAGTCTTCGGCGATCGACACCGGTCGCGTGCAGGCGGTGAAGGATGCATTGCAGAACGGCAGCTATTCCATCAACCCGGACGCCATCGCCAGCCGCATGATGGATCTGAATCAGCAACTGGCGGGTTGATCCCCGACTGAAAGGATGAACGTGAACGAGTTCCTGCAACGTCTCAGCGATGCGCTGGCCGGCGAACGCCAGGCATTACTCGAGAACGACATCGACGGGCTGATGCGACACACGCAGGACAAGCTGTCGGCGCTGCAAGCGCTGGAAGCGGCGATGCCTGCAGGCGAAGAAGAGCGGCTGCGTGAGTTGGCCGAAGCCAATCGCGCCAATGGTGCGCTGTTGGCACGCCGGCGCCGCGAAGTGAACTGGGCGCTGCGCCACCTGGGCCGCACCGAAAGTGCGCCGTCCTACGATGCCAAGGGGCAATCGAGCGTACTGCGCGGCGGGCGTTCGTTGGCGGTGGCCTGAGTTGCACGCTGTTTTGCAGTACACCCGGTGGCAGATGGTGCGGCAGGCTTAGGCGAGCAGGCAGGTGTCGTTCGCTCTGCGACGCGCCGCCGGCTAATGCAAAACGACAATACGGAGCGTCAATGGTTCGGCGTATATTGAGGCATCCTCTACGCCGCCTGCTCCCGTGACCGCCAAGTTTTTTCTCAATCAAGCCTTATTGCCGTCCCCAGATATCCTGCGCGCCTTCGGCGACCAGATGATGGAGGGGCTGCTGCTGTTCCGCGCAGACGGAAAGCTGATTCTGGCCAATGCCATCGCACGCCAGAGCCTGTGCAATGAAGACCCCACCGACGATCGCAATCTGGGCGAACGCATCTCGCAGGTATTGCCATCGGACGCACTCAATCAAGCGCGCAGCAAGGGCAGCTGGACCGGCAGCCTGCCGGTCGCCGACCGGGTGGTCATTGCGCACCTGTATTACAACGAAGAGTACGGGCCCGGGCATTTTCTGGCGCTGTTCCACAACATCGAAGGCCAGCAGGATTACGAGCGCGAGCTGCAACAGCGCCACGCCGAATTACGCCAGGCCTATCTGCGCTTGAACGGTGCGCAGGACAAATTGCTGCAATCGGAAAAAATGGCTTCGATCGGCCAGTTGGCCGCAGGCGTGGCGCACGAAATCAATAATCCGATCGGTTATGTGCACTCCAATTTGGGCAGCCTGCAGGAATATCTGCGCAGCTTGTTCACCCTGATTGAAGCCTACGAGCGTGCGCTGCAGGCGCCGGACCCCAAGGCGCTGATTCCGGAAATCGACGAGATCCGCAACCGCGCCGACATCGACTTCATCAGTCGCGATCTGCCGCAATTGATGGCCGAATCGCGCGAAGGCATCGAGCGGGTGACCCGCATCGTGCGCGACCTCAAGGACTTCTCGTACTCGGACCGGTCCGAGTCGTGGAAGATGGTCGACCTGCATGCGGGCCTCGAATCCACCATCAACATCATCTGGAACGAGCTCAAGTACAAGGTCACGCTGGAGCGCAATTATGCCGAGCTGCCGCTGGTGGAGTGCCTGCCATCCGAGCTCAACCAGGTCTACATGAACATGCTGCTCAACGCCGGCCAGGCCATCGTCGAGCGCGGCACGATTACCGTGACTACCGGTCGCGATGAAGCGGAAAACGTCTGGATCCAGTTCCAGGACAGCGGCGCCGGCATCGCCCCGGATCTGCTGCAGCGCATCTTCGACCCCTTCTTCACCACCAAGCCGGTCGGCAGCGGCACCGGCCTGGGCCTGTCGATTTCCTACGGCATCATCAACAAGCACCACGGCCGCATCGACGTGGAAAGCACGCCCGGGCAGGGCGCCAGTTTCAGGATCACGCTACCGATCCGGCAGCCGCGGTAGCGCTGACGCGCTGGGAATGGGGAGTTGGGAATCGGGAATCGGGAATCGGTAAGGTAGCTTTTCGCTCGCTTGATCTGGCTGCGTGTCTGAGAAGCAACAACACGCGGAGGTCTGCTCTACCGATTCCCACTCCCGATTCCCTATTCCCGGCCGTTCCGCAACTCATCATGCGTGCGGAACGCCTGGCGAATATGTTCGCGCAGTTCGTCGTCGTTCCAGGGCTTGGTCAGGAAACGGTAAATCGCCCCGCGGTTGATGGCCTCGGTGACGGTGGCCAGGTCGGTGTAGCCGGAGAGCACCAGGCGCACCGTGTCGGGGTAGAGCATCTTGACCCGTCCCAGGAACTCGGTGCCGCTCATGTCGCTCATGCGCTGGTCGGACAGGATCACCTGTACGTCGTTGGTGGCCAGCAGGTCGAAGGCGTCGCGCACGTTGCCGGCCGCCAGAATCCGGTAACCGTCGCGGCGGAACAGGCGCACCAGCGAGCGCAGCACGTTTTCTTCATCGTCCAGCAGCAACAGCGTGCGGTCGGGGCGGCTTTCGGCGAACGATTCCGGGCGCAGGTAGCGTCGGCGTAGTGCCATGCCCGCCGACTCGGCCGACATCGGCTCGCCGAACAGGTAGCCCTGGAAGATGTCGCAATCGTTACGGCGCAAAAAGCCCAGCTGCGCCTGCGATTCAACGCCATTGGCAATGACGGTCATGCCGAGCTGGTGGCCCATGGCGATGATGGCGCGCGCGATCGCCGCCTCGCGGCTGCCAGCCGGTGCGCTCTTGATGAAGCTGCGGTCGATCTTGAGCCGGTCCACCGGGTAGCGCACCAGCGCGCTCAGGCTGGAATCGCCGGTGCCGAAGTTGTCCAGGCTCAGGCTGATGCCTTCGTTGCGCAGGTTGGCCATCGTCTCGTGGACGAAGTTGACGTTGTTGGTCAACGCGCTTTCGTTGATCTCCAGCGTGACGAACTGCGCCGGTACACCGGCGGTCTGCAGCATCGCCATCACTTCGTTGAAGAAGCCCGGGCGCAGCAACTGCAGCGTGGAAACATTCACTGCGATGCTGAAATCGTCGAAACCCTGGTCGCGCCACAGCCGCGCCTGGCGCACCGCGTTCTGCAGTACCCATTCGCCGATCTGCACGATCACGCCCAGGCGCTCGGCGGTGCGCATGAAGCGTTCGGGCACCAGCATGCCCAGGGTGGGCGATTGCCAGCGCAGCAGCGCTTCCATGCCGACGATCCGGCCGTCGCGCGCACTCACCAGCGGTTGGTAGCGCAGGCGCAACTCGCCGTGCGGAATCGCATCGACGATCTGCCGCGCAATGATGCTTTCGCTATGCGCGTTGGTGGCCGAGTTGCGCGTGTACAGCCGCACCGTGTTGCCGCCTTCGCGCGCGGCCTGGTAGCTGGCTTCTTCGGCGTAATCCAGCAGCGTGGACAAGGAGGTGGAATGTTCCGGACACAGGCTGATGCCGACCTTGCCGGTCATGAACAAGGTGTACGGCAGCACCGACAGCGGCAGTTCCAGTTGCTGGCGGATTTCTTCGGCAAAATCTTCCGGCAATGGCGTGTCTTCGCGGCGCACCGCCACAACCACCATTTCATCGCTGCCGTGGCGCCACAGCTTGCCGCGCGTGCCTAGAAATTCCTGCAGCCTGCGCGCTGCCAACGTCAGCGCCTGGTCGCCGACCTCGCCACTCATGTTCTCGTTGATCGAGGCGAAGTGATCGATGTCGACGTGGAAGATCATCAGCGGCGGGCCGCCGGACGCGGCCGCATCCACCAGGTGCAGCAATTCGGGATTGCCCGCGCCAAGCCGGGTGGGCTTGACGATTTCCAGTCCGGGCGGGATTACGGGGCTCCACATGACTCAACGTCCACCATCGTCGTGGACGGACTCGCCGACCGGGTGATAGGGCAGGCGCAACGTCACGCGCGTGCCTGCTCCGGGGGCTGATTCTATCGCGAGCGTGCCGCCGACGGTTTGCGCACGCTCACGCATCACGATCAGCCCCAGCCCACGCGGACCCTCCGGCTCGAAGCCATCGCCGTCATCGCTGACTTCCAGGCGGAAACTGTCGCCGTCGATCGAATGCAGACGCAGGTGCACTTCGCCGGCGCAGGCGTGTCGCAACGCGTTGGTCAGGCTTTCCTGCGCGATCCGGAAGCAGGCCTGTTCGATCTCGTTGCCCGGCCGTTCGTCGAGCGCCTGAATATCCAGCTCCAGCCGGACTTGCGAGGCGCGGAACAGCATCGACGCCTGCCAGCGCAGCGCTGCCTCCAGGCCCAGGGCATCGAGTTGTGGCGGGCGCAACAGCATCGACAGATTGCGCAGCTTGGTCACCGTGGTATCGGCCAGCGACACCACTTCCAGCAAGTCCTCGCGGCGCGCGTCCGCATCCGGCTCATCCAGGGCTGCATGCGCGGACAACTTCATCGCGGTGATCGCTTGTCCGATGTCGTCATGCAGGTCGCGCGAGATGGCACGCCGCTCATCTTCCTGTAACGAAAACAGACGTTTGGCCATCGCCTGCAGCTCGACATTGCTCTCGGCCAGGGCATCGCGCATGCGCTCGGGTTCGCTCAGATCGCGCACCACCAGCAACTTGCAGCTGCGTCCGCCATAGCGGATGTCGCCGGCCGACAGGCCTGCGTAGAAGGTGCTGCCGTCGCGACGACGCATCGCGCGTGCGCTGGACACCGGCTCATTGCGATCGCTGCCTGCGCGCAGGTATTCGCGCACCACCGGCAGGTCGTTGTCGCCCACCAGGGTCTGCAGCGGTTCGCCCAGGATGGTTTCGCCCTGAAAGCCGAACTGGGCCGAGCCGGCCGCGTTGGCGTACATCACATGCTCGTCGGCGAGAATCAGCACACCGTCGGGCAGCGCGCGCACCAGTTCGCGAAATTGCTCCTCGCGTTCGCGCAGCAGCCGGCGCGATTGCTCGCGTTCGCTCACATCCTGCAAGGTGCCGTGCACATGGCGCACGCCGCTGGGGCTGGTCACGCTTTCGGCACGCAGATGCACCGTGCGCGGTTGCGAATCTCCACCGGTCAGCGGCAGCAGCACATCGATCTGCACCTCGCCACCGGTACACATGTCTTCGATCATGCGTTCGATGCGCGCCTGGGTCGCGCTGTCGGAGGCGGTCAGCAATTCTTCCAGCCGATGCTCGCGACGATGCATCGGTACGCTGCGCCCCAGCAGGCGGTAGACCGCTGGCGAATAGCGCCCCAGACCGGTGGTGCGGTCCAGTTGCCAGGAGCCCAGCCGCGCAATGCTCTGCGCCTCTTCCAGACGTCTGAGTGCCTCGTCGCGCAGATCTTGCGCCTGGCGCTCTTCGCTGCGGTCAACAGTGACGACCAGGCGGGCAGGGCCGCTGGCCAGATGCAGCTGGTTGCTGCGCACCTCGACATGTCGCGTGCCGCTGCGCGTCATCAGGTCTTCGTTCAACACGCAGGTGGCATCTCCCTTGCCGCGGATCTGCGCAATGATCTCTTCCAGCCGCTCGCCATCGGCATTGGGCCAGATCGCCTGCAGCGTCTGCTGCAGGAACTCGTCGCGCTCCCAGCCGAAGAATTCCAGCGCCGCCGGATTGGCGTCGAGGATGCGCATGGTGGCCAGGTCGTAAATGAAGGCCGGGCTGGGCAGCGCCATGAACTTGGCTTGCAGCAACGCTTCGGACTGCGCCAGCTGGGCGTACTCGTCCACGATCAAGCCCGTGAAGCGGCGCAGCACCAGGTGGATGACGATGCTGGACAGCACCAGAAAGCTCGCGTCAGACCAGCGCTCCGGCATGGCGGCGCCGGCCAGGTTGAGCAACCGGTTGCCCAGCAGCAGCCAGATCACGCCAACCAGCAGATACAGGCCGGTCAGGGTCCACAGGCCTTGCTGCAGGCGCTCGGCGAGACGAAGACAGGAGACGGGGGCTGACGAAAATGCGGGCGCGGCGACGGGCTGTTGCATGGATCCGCGGACGACCTTGAGTGCTGGCGATGCGGCCATCTTAGCCGTAACTCGGGCCGGTTCGGTCCCGCTCGCAACAGGTGGCTCAACTATTCGCCGGCACGGCCGTTATCCATTGCGACTCCGAAGGCCGGGGTCGATTCTTCGGAGTGTTCCAGAGTGGACTCAGGCGTCATTGCAAGCATGCTGCAGCACCCGCTGACCTCGGCGGTGGTGTTGTTGGATGCGCATGGCCAGCCTCTGGCGGCCAACCGCGTTGCGCAATCCCTCGGATTGCCGGCAACCCTTGGCGCATACGCCGATGTGTTGGAAAGCAGCCGTGCCCAGCTGGCTGACAGCGGGGGCATGGCGCCCTGCGTGTTGCCGGGCAGCGGCGGCGGGCGACTGGAGGGCTGGCTGCGCGCGGTCTGCGACGAGCAGGGCCAGATCATGGCATTCACCCTGAGCATTCCAGAACCGAAGGGTGCCGATGGCACCAGTCGCTGGGAGATAGGCCTGGACAGCGCCGACCACGGCTTGTGGGATTGGGATATTCCGGCCGATGTGGTGTATCGCTCCGAGCGCTGGACACGCATGCTCGGTTATTCCGAGCAGCCGCTGCCGAACAATCTCACTGCCTTGTCCGGGCTGATTCATCCGGAAGACCACGCGCATGTCAGCGCGGCGGTGCAGGCGCATCTGGAAGGCCGCACCGATACCTATGTGGCAGAATTCCGGCTGCGCCAGCACGACGGCCAGTGGCGCTGGATCCTGGATCGCGGCCGCGTGGTATCGCGCACCGCCGACGGACGTCCATTGCGCATGGTCGGCACGCATACCGACGTGCACCATCAAAAATTGCTCGAGCAGCAGCTGCGCGATCAGCAGGCACAGCTCGAAGAAGCCCAGCGCATCGCCAGCATGGGGGCCTGGAGCTGGGATTCGCATCACGATGCCCTGTGGGTGTCGCAGGATTTCCTGCAACAACTGGGCATAACCCATGTTCGTCTGCAAGGCATCCGCGACATCCTGCGCCTGCTGGCTGGGCCTTCGGTCGCGCAACTGCGCAGCGCCTGGCGCAAGATCAAGCACGAAGGCATGCCGGTGCATTTCGAACTGGAAATCAACGGCCTGCTTGGTGCCAACCCGCATCATCTGCGCGTGTGGGCACAGCCGGTGTTCGATGGCGACGGCAGCATGGTGCGCGTGCTTGGCCAGCTGCAGAACGTCACCGAACAACGCCAGACCGACGCGCTGATCCGTTGGCGCACCGAACTGCTCAATCGCGTGTCCGCGCTGGGCAAGATCGGCGGCTGCGAGATCGAGGTCGACACCCGGCGCATGCAATGGACCGAGGAGTGTTATCGCATCCACGGCCTGCGCAAGGAAACCATCACCCTGGAGCAGGCGCTGTCGCTGTACACCCAGGATTCGCGCGACGCTTTCGAGGCGGCGCTGCTGCGTATCTCCGATGGCGGCCTGCCCGAGCAGCTGGAGCTGTGTTTCTATCGCAACTCCGGCCAGCGTGTCTGGGTCCAGGTGCTGATCGAGCTGGATCGTCGCGAGGGCTTGCCGCCGCGGTTTGTTGCCTTGTTCCGCGATATCACCCGCGAGCGCGAAGCCAACGAGCGCATCGAGCTGCTGGCCCATTACGACCGTTTGACCGGTTTGCCGAACCGCTTCTTGTTGCGCGAGCAGGCAGAAAACGCCATTCGCGAAGCGAACGAGCGCGGCCAGACATTGGCAATGCTGTTGATCGATCTGGATGGCTTCAAGAGCATCAACGATTCGTTTGGCCATGCCACCGGCGACAACCTGCTCAAGCTGGCCTCCTCGCGCCTGCATCAACATCTGCGCAATAGCGACCTGTTCGGTCGCTTCAGCGACGACGAATTCATCGTGCTGCTGCGCGATATGTCCGAGCCCGAAGATGCCGGCCACGTGGCGCGTAAATTGATTGCCGCGCTCGGCGAGCCGCTGCGCAAGGAGCATGTCACCCTCAAGCTCGGCGCCAGCATCGGCATCGCGCTGCAGGGCGAAGGGCTATCGGATTTCGACAGCCTGCTGCGCGCCGCCGATGCGGCGATGTATGCAGCCAAGGAATCGGGGCGCAATAC
The DNA here is from genome assembly GCF_017746145.1 of Xanthomonas sp. D-99. Classification (NCBI taxonomy): domain Bacteria; kingdom Pseudomonadati; phylum Pseudomonadota; class Gammaproteobacteria; order Lysobacterales; family Lysobacteraceae; genus Xanthomonas; species Xanthomonas sp. D-99. The sequence continues at coordinate 23,678 of NZ_JAGHWU010000022.1, forward strand.
GTACCATTACTACAGCCAGGACGTGCTGCTGCGGGCGCAGCGCCGCCTGGAGCTGGAGCATGCGCTGCAAGGCGCGCTCGAGCGCGAAGAATTCACGCTGGTCTACCAGCCGCTGGTCAACACCGTGGACGATGCATCGCCGGCCATCGAAGCGCTGATGCGCTGGAATCGCCCTGGCCACGGCCCCTGCAGCCCGGTCGAATTCATCCCGATCGCCGAAGAATGCGGCGAGATCGTGCGTCTGGGCGAATGGGTCATCGGCGAAGCGTGTCGTCAGGCCGTGGTTTGGGATCGAGCCGGGCTGCATTTCAGCCGCGTTGCGGTGAATGTGTCTGCGGTGCAATTGCGTGAACGCGGCTTTGCCGAGCGCGTGCTGGAAATCTGCCGCGACAATGGCTGGCCGCCTTCGCGCCTGGAACTGGAGCTGACCGAATCTGCCTTGATTCGCGACTCGGATTCGCTGCGCCGCTGCTTCGAATTGTTCGAACAGAACGGCGTACTGCTGGCGGTGGACGACTTCGGCACCGGGTTCTCGAACCTGCATTACCTCAATCGCTTCCCGGTGCAGCGCCTGAAGATCGACCGCAGCTTCGTGCAAGGCATGCTCGACGACGCCAATACGGCCGAAGTCACCCAGGCCATCGTCCATCTGGGCCACGCCCTGGGCATGCAGGTAGTCGCAGAAGGCGTGGAAACCGTGCAGGAAGACGCGCTGCTGCGCCAGCAGGGCTGCGACGAAATCCAGGGTTACTTCTACTCCCGCCCGCTCTCGCCGCGCGACATGGCGCAGTGGTTGCGCGAAGCCGACGCCGGCATGCGGTTGGGCGCGCGTCTGGTCATTGCCAACTGACCCAGTGTGCGGCATTGCGTGGGTTTAAGCCGCAGCAGCCGTCTTACGAGTAGCCGGTGTGTATTGCCCACTGGCTTGAAGACATCAGAGATGGCAGGCCGTCGCGGCGTTCGAACGCCGCTGATCACTTGTTAGGTCGGGCATGCCGCGCCTCGCCAGCCACAGGGCAACCTGTGAGGGCGTCCACACAGACGTTGTGGCGGCATCAACGACGCTCAAGCTGACGTAAGCTGCAAGACCACCACAACGTCCCAGCGTCGAAGTTGGCGCGATGCCTCACTGCTCGCAGGACAAGCTGCGGGTCCATCGATTGAAGTTCGATGGCGACCTCCATGCCGGTCCAACGCTTCCGCACTCGGGGAGGACATCGCACCCGGGACTTGCCTGGTTGGCAAGTGAAGAGCACAGATTGATGCACTCGCAGATCGCGCAGCGACCATCTCGATGGTCATTGCCCGCCCGCCATTGCAGGAACTCGAACGGAATGGATGCCGTGCAAGCTCTTCAGGCTGTAGTTGCATCTGTCCTGCGATGAGGCGCGCGCAAGGATCCCGCAGCCAGGCGACACATCAGCATCGCCGCAACTGACGGGTCGATTTCTACTGCTGAAATGACTTGGGGTGCTCAGGCGACAAGGACGTAGTTGGGTTTGCCCGGCAATAGAGCGTGAGGGAGTTGGGCCGCCACGTAGCGGACGCGCGATTGCCTCGCACAGGCTTCCGATAGGCGTAGCGACCCAAGGCGCACGTTCGGTCACAAGAATGGCTGAGCAGACGGGCAGGGGAGAGCTCACCCTGATGCTGCGCGCGAACAGTACCGCGTACGCAGAGTATTGCGAGTCGGCACGGGGTGATGCGGAAGCACCCTGGCGGCAATGCATGTGCAAAAAACGTCGATCTCGGGCAGTGGAAACAACCAGCGGAGCGCCTGCCGAGGCACGCCCCGCTGTACGGCGCTGGGCTTACCGCGCCGATCCGCTGACCGCGGCACCATCCAGGCCCAGATCCCAGGCCACCGTGGCGAACAACAGCTCTCCTTCGCTGCATACACGGCGCGGGTTGATCAGGGCCAGCAGCTCCGCGCGTGCGCTGTTTTCCAGCCGTTCCAGCGCGGCAGGCATGCGGACACGCCGCAGTGCAGGCCTGGCGGCATCGCTTTGCGCGATGCGCTCGGCGTGTGCCGCTGCCAGCGCAGCGGCCTGCAGTGCGGCGGTAGGGGCATCGATGCTCGGGGCAACAAGTGTCATGGGCGAAACACCAGGTCGTGACGGAACGACAAATCCCCGGAGGGCCGGGGAATGTCGGAATCAGCAGCTGCGTGGCGACATCGGTCTTAGAACAACTCGACCGTGCCGGCACCCATGCCTTGCTGTGCCACCGGCTTGTGCGGCGGGCGTTCCCACTCCACGCGCATGTCGCGCAGGCGGTTGGACACCTTGGCCAGCGCGGCGACCAGGTCGCTGTCGTACACGCCGCCATTGCGATGCAGCAGTTCCTGCAGCGCCACCGCTTCGCGGTTGATCGCGGTCAGGCGATCCAGGTGGGTGTGGATGCCGCTCAGCGTCTGCGTGGCGATGTCCTCGAACTGCAGGGCACGCACCGCTTCGGCCACGCTGCCATCGATCGAGCGTGCGCACTCGGAGATCTCGCGCATGCCATCGCCCAACGAAGCGTTGATCTGGGCGACGTTCTCCAGCATGGCGGCCGATTCGTGGCGCGCCTCGCGGGAGCGGTCCATGTGGCGCGAGGCCAGCTGCGAGACCGTTTCACGCACCTTGGCGATCGATTCCTTGGAGCTGTGCGCCAGCTTGCGGATCTGCTCGTTGAAGGTGGTGGAGCGCTCGGACAGGTTGCGCACCTCGTCGGCGACCACCGCGAAGCCGCGACCGGCTTCACCGGCACGTGCTGCTTCGATGGCGGCGTTCAAGGCCAGCAGGTTGGTCTGGTCGGCGATCGACTTGACGTCTTCCAGCAGCGCGAAGATGCCGTCCAGGTGCTGGGCCATCTCATCAATGTGATGGACGGTGTTGGTGCTTTGGCCGCTCACCTGTTCCAGCGCTTCCACCAACTGCTCCATGCGGGAGCTGGCATGCTGGGCGAAGCGCGCGACGTCGACGCCGGCACTGCCGTCGTCACCGGCACGGTCGACGATGCGGGCCAGTGCCTGGCTTTGCTGACGCGATTTACGATTCATCGCTTCGAAGCTGCCACCCAGGCCGGACACGGCCTGGCGGATCAGTTCGCGGGCACGCTCGACTTCCGAGCGCGATCCGTCGACTTCGTTGCTGACGAACGTGCGCAGTTCGTTGAGCAGTTGATCCTGCTCGCGCAGGATGCGGGCCTGGTCCGGATTAGGCCGGAACTGGGAATACGTCACCCAGGCAGCGAAACCCAACCAACTGAGGGTCATGGTCGCCAGGATCGCCCAGCGCACCGAAGCGGGCCAGTCGAATCCGACAGCGAAAGGAAACAGCAAGGTCAGAGCCAAAGGGGCGGCTAGACGGATGAGTGGACGTGAATACATGGGCGTTCTCGGCAGAGTCACGGTTGCTGTATCGGCACTGCCCCCGTTGTCTTTAGCGACGATCGCCACATCGCCTGGCCCGTTCAACCGCCGTTGACGCGCCTCAGCGGCCGCTAGCGCGCAGATGTAGGCGGTTTTTCGCGCCCGTTAGCGCAACGCGCGGTCCACCGCTTCGATCATTGCGCGTTTGGCGAACAGGAAATCCCACAGACTGCCGCCCATCTGCCGCCACAGCACCGCCGAGCGCACTGCCGCCAGCAACAGCGCGCGGATCTCCGCGACCACACCCGCCTGGCCCAGGTAGTGCGGGTTGCCTTGCACCATGACCTTGGGCCGCAAGTGGCTGATGGTCTGCGCGTACAGCCCGCCGAGCGCGCTCAACACATCGGGGTGGCTGCTGTCGCCCAGTTTCTGGGCCTGGCGCGCTGCCGCGTCGATTCCGCTGGCGACAGTGGCGACGGTGCTGGCATCGCGTACGAACCGACGCTCCAGCTGCAGCACGGCCAGTGCCAGGCGCGGCAGCACTTCGTCCTGGCCCTGGTTGCGGAAGTAGTTATGCAACAGGCGCAGGCCAGGTGCCAGCGCCGCTGCCGAGCCGTACACGGCCTCCGGCGAGGCAGCGTCCACACGGAACACGCTGTCCATGGCGGTGCGTACCGTCGCCGCTTCCGAATGCCCGGTCTCGGCGATCCGCCGCACTTGTTGCAGGGCCTGAGCAACCCCGGCAAGCGCCAGCACACGGTGATCCATGGAAACACTCATCAAGCCACTACCTCAGAGGAAAAAGAAGATCCCGCCAACTGGCGTTCCAGCGGTGCGTCGGTCGCCGCGATGACCGCGCCGCCCAGGCATTCCTGCCCGTCGTACAGCACCAGCGACTGCCCCGGCGTCACCGCCCGCTGCGGCCGTTCGAAGCGCACCTGCACGCTGCCATCGTCCTGCACATCCACCGTGCAGGGCTCGTCGGGCTGACGGTAGCGCGTCTGCGCAGTGCAGTTGAACCGGCGTGCCGGCGGCGCCCCGGTCACCCAGTGGGCTTGTTCGGACCGGAGCCAACGCGATTGCAGCAGCGGGCTGTCGCGGTCCTGGTCCACGTACAGCACATTGCTGGCCACATCCTTGCCAACTACGTACCACGGCGCGGCCGCCCTCCCGCGCACGCCGCCGATATTCAGCCCCTCGCGCTGGCCCAGGGTGAAGTAGAACACCCCCGGATGCTCGGCGATGCGCTGTCCCTGCGGATCGCGGATCTCGCCGGTGCGCGCCGGCAGATAGCGGCCCAGGAACTCGCGAAAATCGCGCTCGCCGATGAAACAGATGCCAGTGGAATCCTTCTTGGCATGGGTCGGCAAGCCGGCATCCTGGGCGATACGGCGCAACCTGCTTTTTTCCAGATCGCCGATCGGGAACACGGTGGCGGCCAACTGCGTCTGCCCCAGCTGATGCAGGAAATAGCTCTGGTCCTTGCCGCGGTCGGCGCCACGCAGTAGCCGCCATCGCCCACCGCGATGCGCCACCTGCGCGTAGTGGCCGGTGGCGATGCGCTCGGCACCCAGCGCCTGTGCCGCATCCAGAAAATGCTTGAACTTCACTTCGCGATTGCACAACACGTCGGGGTTGGGCGTGCGTCCGGCCGCGTACTCGGCCAGGAAATGCTCGAACACGCCGCTCCAGTATTCGCCGGAGAAGTCGCGAAAATGAAACGGGATGCCCAGCACGCCACACATCGCCACCGCATCGCGACGGTCGTCTTCGGCGCGGCAATCGCCGCTGCCGTCATCGGCCCAGTTCTGCATGAACAGCCCGGCGATTGGTTCGCCTTGCTGCGCCAGCTTCCACGCCGCCACCGACGAATCCACGCCGCCTGACACCCCCACCACAATGCGCGGCGTACTCATGCGATGTGCCGCACCAGGGAGAGTGGATGGCGCTGCCCGGCCAGGTAATCGGCGACCACCTCCCACACCAGCGGGCTGCGCAGGCGCTCGGTGGAGGCGCGCAGTTCGTCCGGTATCATCCACAACGCGCGCACCACGCCGGTGTCCAGACTGCGTTCGGGGTGATGGGTCAGCGCATCGGCAACGAACGCAAAGCGCAAGAAGCACTGCCCGTTGGCCGCAACCCATTGGTAGGTCCCGATGAACTGGGTCAGGCGCACGTCCCAGCCAGTCTCCTCCAGGGTCTCGCGCACGGCCGCATCCTGCAGGCTTTCGTTCGGCTCCAGATGCCCGGCAGGCTGGTTCAGCAGCAAGCGGCCGCATATGGCTTCTTCCACCTGCAACAAGCGTCCATCGCGCACCACGACTGTGGCCACTGTCACATCGGGATGCCAGCGTTGCTCTGGTGTACTCATCGAATCTGCTCCAGCGCGGTAGGCCACCAGTGCGCCGCTCGTGCGACGTAACCGGCACTGCGGTACCACCCCGGCACGATTGCGCCGTCGTGAACGGTGCGCATCAGGGCATCTGCGGTCGACGACGGCGCCAGCAACTGCGCGGTCATGGGGTCGGTCATCAAGGGCCAGCCAAGGAATTGGAGACAAATTGTGCGGGCCACAGCGTAAATCGTCCAATGCGTGCAAGGTTGAACCGTATAATGGCCGGATGCCTCGGAATACCTCACACGAACACGACCACGGCCTGATGGTCGAAGCCGGCAAGCCGGAAGTGGCGCCACCGCCGCGCTACCAGGTGCTGTTGCTGAACGACGATTACACCCCGATGGACTTCGTGGTGACCGTCCTGGAGCAGTTTTTCAACCTGAATCTGGAGCAGGCCACCCAGATCATGTTGCACGTCCACACCCGCGGGCGTGGCGTGTGCGGGGTCTACAGCCGTGAGGTCGCCGAGTCGAAAGTGGCCCAGGTCAACGAGTTTTCGCGCATGAACCAGCACCCGCTGCTGTGCACGATGGAACAGGCCTGAGGCGCCCGCTAGATCATTCCAGCAGCGCAACAGTGTGGCTGCGATCACGTGCTAACGCTGTCTGAACATGCCTATCCGATAGGGTTGTGGAAAATCCCAACAAAAGCCGCATATTGTTGGCAACAGCCGTTCGGAGTTACCAATGTTCAGCAAAGACCTAGAGCAAACCATCGGCCAGTGCTACAAGCGAGCACGCGAGGCGCGTCATGAGTTCATGACCGTCGAGCACCTGCTGCTCTCGCTGCTGGACAATCCTTCCGCCCAGGCCGTGCTCAAGGCCTGCGGGGCAGACCAGGTGCGCCTGCACAACGACCTGGAACAGGCAATCGAAGCCTCGGTTTCGCGCCTGGCCGAAGACGACGGGCGCGACACGCAGCCCACCCTGGGATTCCAGCGCGTGCTGCAGCGCGCGGTCTACCACGTCCAGTCCTCAGGCAAGAAGGAAGTCACCGGCGCCAACGTGCTGGTCGCGATCTTCGGCGAGAAGGACTCGCACGCGGTGTACTTCCTGAACCAACAGGACATCACCCGCCTCGATATCGTCAATTATCTCTCGCACGGCATCGCCAAGCTGGGCGAGGACGGCGAGCAGCCGTCCGCGCCGGATGGCGAGTCCAAGAGTGAGGGCGGGGAGGGCGAGGCCAAGGGCGACGCCCTGGCCGAGTTCGCCACCAATCTCAACGATCAGGCACGCACCGGGAAGATCGACCCGCTGGTCGGCCGTAGCGACGAGATCGAGCGCACCATCCAGGTCCTGTGCCGCCGGCGCAAGAACAACCCGCTGTACGTAGGCGAGGCTGGCGTGGGCAAGACCGCGATTGCCGAGGGCCTGGCCAAGCGCATCGTCGACAACGACGTGCCGGAAGTGCTGGCCGATGCGGTGATCTACTCGCTGGATCTGGGCGCGCTGGTGGCCGGCACCAAGTACCGCGGCGATTTCGAAAAGCGTCTCAAGGGTGTGCTGGCCGCGTTGAAGAAGGTGCCCAATGCGGTGCTGTTCATCGACGAGATCCACACCATCATCGGTGCCGGCTCGGCATCGGGCGGCACCATGGACGCTTCCAACCTGATCAAGCCCGCGCTGTCGTCGGGCGAGCTGCGCTGCATCGGCTCGACCACGTTCCAGGAATATCGCGGCATTTTCGAGAAGGATCGTGCGCTGGCGCGTCGGTTCCAGAAGATCGATATCGTCGAGCCGACCGTGGGCGAGACGTTCGAGATCCTGCAGGGCCTCAAGCCCAAGTACGAGGCGCATCACGGCGTGACCTACGCCGACGACGCGCTGCAGGCGGCCGTCGACCTATCGGTGAAGCATATCGGCGACCGTTTGCTGCCGGACAAGGCGATCGATGTGATCGACGAGGCCGGTGCGCGGCAGCGTCTGCTGCCGGAAGGCAAGCGCAAGGAACTGATCGATATCGAAGAGATCGAAACCATCGTCGCCAAAATGGCGCGGATTCCGGCCAAGCAAGTCAGCGCAACCGACAAGGATGTGCTGCAGCACCTGGAGCGCAACCTGAAGATGGTGATCTTTGGGCAGAATCCGGCGATCGAAACCCTGGCTGGCTCGATCAAGCTGGCGCGCTCGGGTTTGGCCAATCCGGAAAAGCCGATCGGCAACTTCCTGTTCGCCGGCCCCACCGGTGTCGGCAAGACCGAGGTCACCAAGCAGCTCGCGCTGCAGCTGGGCATCGAGCTGGTGCGTTTCGATATGTCCGAGTACATGGAAGCGCATTCGATCAGCCGTCTCATCGGTGCGCCCCCGGGCTATGTCGGTTTCGATCAGGGTGGCTTGTTGACCGAGAAGATCGTCAAGACACCGCACTGCGTGCTGCTGCTGGACGAGGTGGAGAAGGCGCATCCGGACATCTTCAACATCCTGTTGCAGGTCATGGACCGCGGCATCCTGACCGACACCAATGGGCGCGAGGCCAACTTCAAGAACGTGATCCTGGTGATGACGACCAATGCCGGCGCCACCCAGGCGTCGCGCCGGTCGATCGGTTTCACCAAACAGGATCATTCCACCGATGCGATGGAGTCGATCCGTCGCGGTTTCACGCCCGAGTTCCGCAACCGCCTGGATGCGATCGTGCAGTTCCAGCCGCTGGCGTTCGACCACATCCTGCGGGTGGTGGACAAGTTCATCATCGAGCTGGAAATGCTGTTGCAGGAAAAGCACGTCTCCCTGTCGGCGACCCCGACCGCGCGCGACTGGCTGGCTCAGCACGGCTTCGATCCGCTGATGGGTGCGCGGCCGATGTCGCGGGTGATCCAGGAGAAGATCAAGCGCCCGCTCGCGGACGAACTGCTGTTCGGCAAGTTGGTGGACGGTGGCCGGGTCAACATCGACGTCAAGGACGGCGAACTGGTGGTCGAGGCGCATCCGGAACCGGAGCGTCTGCTGCCCGCGACTGTGGATTGATCGCCATACGATTGTTTTGACAGGTAACGAAAAGCCGCTCGAAAGAGCGGCTTTTTTACGTCCTCAGCGCGCATTGCGATCACGCGCCCTGACGTTGGCCTCCTGGCGGGAATGCCTGATGTTCGACGCGGCAGTGATGCGTTTCTACGCTGCAGGCACGTTGCCGAGCAGCCGGTGCGGAGCAGGGCCGTGCCTCTCGGTCGATGCCTTTTACCGTGCGCTCAAATTGCAGGCACGACAAAAAGCGGCCAATGGCCGCCTCGCGTCTGACGTACCAGGACCGCTTACTTCATGCGGTAGGTAATACGACCCTTGGTCAGGTCGTAGGGAGTCATCTCAACTTTGACTCGGTCGCCGGTCAGGATGCGGATGTAGTTCTTGCGCATACGTCCGGAGATGTGGGCGATGATTTCATGCCCGTTCTCCAGCTTGACCCGGAACGTGGTGTTGGGAAGCGTCTCGCTGACGCTGCCTTCGAATTCAATGGAGTCGTCTTTCGACATGTAATCCTGTGCAATCACGGCTGGCCCGGCAGGGCCGTAAGGGACGGCATTTTACGCGCCATCTCCCCGCGGTGCAAATTTTATGTTAAGCGGGTCTCACACAGGTCGCTGGCGGCATGCTCGCCGTAACGTTGAGACCAACTACCCGGCGGTTCCGTCTGGGCAACCTGGCGTTGCACCTCGTGCAAAAAGTCAGTGCGCTGCCAGCGTTCGGCGCCCAGGCTCAGCAGATGCGGATTTTCCACCTGAGCATCGATCAGTGGCCACCCTCGGCCATGCAGATTGGCGGCCAAGGCGGCCAGCGCCACCTTGGAGCCGCCGCTTTCCCCGCTGAACATGCTTTCGCCGAAAAACATCCGGCCAATCGCGACGCCGTAGATTCCTCCAACCAGGCGCGCGCCGTCGAACACCTCGATCGAATGCGCGTGGCCTAGACGGTGCAGGGCGATATAGGCCTGCTGCATTTCCGCGCTGATCCAGGTGCCGTCCTGGCCAGGACGCGGACTCGCGGCACAGGCGGCGATCACCTGCTCGAAGGCGGTATCGGCGCGAACCGTCCAGGTGCTTGCGCGAAGCTGGCGCTTGAAGCGGGACGACAGGCGCACGCCGTCAGTACGAAAGACCATGCGCGGATCCGGGCTCCACCACAGGATCGGTTGACCGTCCGAGTACCACGGGAAAATGCCATGCGCGTACGCGTTGAGCAGGCGTTGGGGCGACAGGTCGCCGCCGATGGCGAGCAGGCCGTCTGGGTCGCGCAGGGCCTGACCTGCCGCCGGAAACGGCGCCGCCGGAGCGGCATCGAGCAGAAAGGGGAGGTGGCGCGCCATCTATGCAGTGTAGGGCAGCTGGCAAACCGATGGCGTGGACCACGATGCGTGCTGTGCCCCATGGTGAGTCTGCGAGCGCCGCCCGGAATTAGCGCGACCAGGCGCAGGCTCCGGTTCCTCCACACAGTTCGCGTCCACCTGACGACTGCTCATGACATTTGTCGGCCGATCCAGCCTGCGTGCTGCTGGCGGGATGCGCCGCGCAGCAGGAACTACCCCGCAGCGCTGCGCATTCAATCCGCCTCGCTCATGCGCCCTGTCTGGATCAACCGCGAAACGGGCTGTGCTCGGACAGTTCCCGTGCGTGCCCGGCGACTGCCTCGCGCTCGTCCGCACACCACTGTGCCAGCGGCTCGCGAAAGCCCGGGTCGGCGATCCAGTGCCTGCTGCGCACCAGGGTGGGCAGAAAGCCGCGCGCGATCTTGTGCTGGCCTTGGGCACCAGGCTCGAAGCGGGTCAGGCCTTCGCGCAGGCAATACTCGATGCCCTGGTAGTAGCAGGTCTCGAAATGCAGTCCGGGCAGCGCTTCACCGCCCCAGTAGCGGCCGTACAAGGTGTCGTGGCCGCGCAGGCAGAGTGCCCCGGCAATGGGATGGCCATCGAGGTCGGCCAGGAACATCACCAGCTGGCGCGGCATGGCCGTGGCCAGGTGCTGCAGGAACTGCGGCGTCAGCGCGGGCGAATTTCCGTATTCGTTGAAGGTCTTGAGATAGAAGCCATACATCGCGGCCAGATCCGCATCGCTGGCCTCATTGCCGTGCACCACGCGCAATTGCACACCGGCACGCTGCACCTTGGCGCGTTCCTGGCGAATGTTCTTGCGGTGCTTGTGATCCATCGCCGCCAGGAACGTCTCGAAATCGCTCCAGCCGCTGGCGTTGTGCCAGTGGTACTGCAGGTCGTTGCGCTCCAGCCAGTCGGCATCGAAGGCGGCGTCTTCATTGGCGGGATAAAAGTTCACATGCGCTGACGACAGTCCGCTGCGCTCCACCAGCTCGCGCATCGCCTTCAGCAGGTGGCCGCGCCACGTGGGCGCACCAAGCAGGCGCGGGCCGGTGACGGGCGAGTAGGGCACCCCGCACAGCCACTTGGGGAAGTATTCCTGACCATAGCGCGCGTATGCATGCGCCCAGGCGTGGTCGAACACGAACTCGCCGTGCGAGTTGTTCTTGAGGTAGCCGGGAGCCGCGGCCACCAGGGAGTCGCCTTCCCACAAGGTCAGGTGCAGCGGGTTCCAGCCCCAGTCCGGGCGCAGGCAGCCCTCGCGTTCAAGGCCTTGCAGAAATGCGTCGCTGATAAAGGGATGGGTGCCATCGTGCAGCGCATCCCAGGCGCCGGCTGGCAGCTCGTCCAGCTGGCGACACCAGCGTGCGGTCATACCCACGCGGGGAGCCCTTTGGCGATGCTGGCCGCGTGGCGCGGCCGGCAATCAGGCGCCATCTCAGGCGCTCTTGTCGAGATAACGCTCGGCATCCAGCGCGGCCATGCAGCCGAAGCCGGCCGAGGTGATGGCCTGGCGGTAATGCTGGTCGGCCACGTCGCCGGCGGCGAACACGCCGGCCACCGAGGTTTCGGTCGCTGCACCGTTCAGGCCGGAACGGATCTCCAGGTAGCCGTTGTTCATTGCCAGCTGGCCATCGAACAACTGCGTATTGGGGTGATGGCCGATTGCCACGAAGAAACCATGCGCATCGATGTCGCGGGTGCTGCCGTCCTGCGTGGACTTCACCCGCACGCCGGTCACGCCGGCATCGTTGCCCAGCACTTCGTCCACCGCATGGTGCCAGACGGTCTCGATCTTGCCGGCGGCCACCTTGGCGAACAGCTTGTCCTGCATGATCTTTTCTGCGCGCAGCGTATCGCGGCGATGCACCAGGTAGACCTTGCGGGCGATGTTGGACAGGTACAGCGCCTCTTCGACCGCGGTGTTGCCGCCGCCGACCACCACCACGTCCTGGTCCTTGTAGAAGAAGCCGTCGCAAGTGGCGCAGGCGGAAACGCCACGGCCCTTGAAGGCTTCTTCGGTGGGGATGCCAAGGTACTTGGCGGTCGCGCCGGTGGCGATGATGAGTGCGTCGCAGGTGTACTCGGCGCCATCACCGATCAGCCGGAACGGGCGCTGCGATAGGTCTGCCGTGTGGATGTGGTCGAAGATGACCTCGGTCTCGAAACGCTCGGCATGCGCCTGCATGCGGCTCATCAGGTCCGGACCCATCAGGCCATGGGGGTCGCCCGGCCAGTTGTCCACTTCGGTCGTGGTCATCAGCTGGCCGCCTTGTTGCAGCCCGGTGATGACCACCGGCTTGAGATTGGCGCGGGCGGCGTAGACCGCGGCGGTCCAGCCGGCCGGGCCGGAGCCCAGGATCAACAGGCGGGAGTGCTTGGCGGGGCTGGCAGAAGAGGCGCTCATGTATACTCGCGATCTAGGAATTGGGAGGGCAGGCGAAGTCATTCGCGCCCCCGTGGCGGCATAGAGTGGCGGTCCCCACCCGGTGAATCAAGGCGGCGCGATGGAACTGCTTGAACCGCAGATGGCATGGTCCGCTCAAACCACCTGCTCGACGCCGCCTTGTGCGGCGTTTTTCGTTGAGCCGCACCTGGCTGGATGGCCAGGGCGCATGCAACTGCTGAAACCGTGGCTTCAGTCGTTTATTATCAAACACTAACAGCATTTTTCTAAGGTCTGGCTACAGGTGGCAAAGCAGGTTCCCGAACGCAGCAGCAAGCCCGCAGAGGGCAAATCGTCGTCGCGCAAGACGGCGGCGGCGGACAATCCGCGGCGGCAGAAGCTCTGGCGCGATCTGGCCTTGATCGCGGTGGCGCCATTGCTGCTGTATCTGCTGGCCAGCCTGTTCACCTACTCGGCGACCGATCCGGGTTGGTCGCGCACCGGCAATCTGGTCGCGCCCATCCACAACATGGGCGGCCGATTCGGTGCGCTGGCGGCGGATGTGCTGCTGCAGTTGTTCGGGTATGTGGCCTTCCTGCTGCCGGTACTGTTGGGGGCGGTGGCCTGGATCGCCCTGATCGGTGACCGCGAAGAGCAGACCCAAAGCGATCTGGGGCCGGCGCTGCGCCTGGTCGGCATGGTGGGGTTCCTGATTTCGTCGACCGGCTTCCTGCACCTGCGCCTGTTCCAGGGTGAAGTGGCCGAGGCCGGTGGCATCCTGGGTAAATTGGTCGCCGGCTCGCTCAGTTCCGGCTTCGGTGCCTTGGGCGCGAACCTGTTCGTGCTGGTGTTATTGCTGGTCTCGATCACCCTGGCGACCGGCTTGTCGTGGTTTGCGGTGATGGAGCGTATCGGCAAGTGGGTGCTGGCATTGGGGCCGCTGATGCAGCGCAAGACCCATCAGGCCACCGAGTGGCAGCAGACCCGGGTGATGCGCGAAGAACGCGAGGAAGTGCGCAAGGTCGATGCGGTCAAGCAGGCCAAGCGCGAACCGGTGAAGATCGAGCCGCCGCCAGCGCCGGTGGTGGAAAAAAGCGAGCGCGCCAAACGCGACACCCAGATTCCGATGTTCCAGGGCGTCAGCACCGACGGCTCGGACTTGCCGCCGCTGGCGCTGCTGGACGACCCCAAGCCGCAGACCAAGGGCTATTCCGAAGAAACCCTGGAAACGCTGTCGCGGCAGATCGAGTTCAAGCTCAAGGATTTCCGCATCGAGGCGCAGGTGGTCGGGGCCTATCCCGGCCCGGTGATCACCCGTTTCGAGATCGAGCCGGCCCCGGGCATCAAGGTCAGCCAGATCAGCTCGCTGGACAAGGACATCGCCCGCGGGTTGTCGGTGAAATCGGTGCGTGTGGTGGACGTGATCCCTGGCAAGTCGGTGATCGGCCTGGAAATACCCAACGTCAGCCGCGAGATGATCTTCCTCTCCGAGTTGCTGCGCTCCAAGGAGTACGACAAGTCGGCCAGCCCGCTGACGCTTGCCCTGGGCAAGGACATCGCCGGCCGGCCGACCGTGGCCGACCTGGCGCGCATGCCGCACTTGCTGGTTGCCGGTACTACCGGCTCGGGCAAGTCGGTGGCGGTCAATGCGATGGTGTTGAGTCTGCTGTTCAAGGCCTCGCACAAGGAACTGCGGATGCTGATGATCGACCCGAAGATGCTCGAGTTGAGCGTCTACCAGGGCATCCCGCACCTGCTGGCGCCGGTGGTCACCGACATGAAGGAGGCTGCCAACGGCCTGCGCTGGTGCGTGGCCGAGATGGAGCGCCGCTACAAGCTGATGAGCGCGGTGGGCGTGCGCAACCTGGCCGGCTTCAACAAGAAGGTCAAGGACGCCATCGACGCCGGCCAACCGATGATGGACCCGCTGTTCAAGCCGAACCCGGAACTGGGCGAAGCGCCGCGGCCGTTGGAGACGCTGCCGTTCATTGTCATCTTCATCGACGAATTCGCCGACATGATGATGATCGTCGGCAAGAAGGTCGAAGAGCTCATCGCCCGCCTCGCGCAGAAGGCGCGCGCGGCCGGCATCCATCTGATCCTGGCGACGCAGCGGCCGTCGGTGGACGTGATCACCGGCCTGATCAAGGCCAATATCCCGACCCGCGTGGCGTTCCAGGTCAGTTCCAAGATCGACTCGCGCACCATCCTGGATCAGTCTGGCGCCGAAGCGCTGCTGGGCAACGGCGACATGCTGTATCTGCCGCCGGGTACCGCGCTGCCTGATCGCGTGCATGGCGCCTTCGTCAGCGACGAGGAAGTGCATCGCGTGGTCGAGCATCTCAAGGCGAGCGGACCGGTGTCCTATGTCGAAGGCGTGCTGGACGAAGTGCAGACCATGGGCGATGGCACCGTGGTCGGTGCGACCGGCTTGCCGGAAAGCAGCGGCGGTGGCGGCGACGAGTCGGACCCGTTGTACGACGAAGCCTTGCGCATCGTCACCGAGACCCGGCGTGCCTCGATTTCCGGCGTGCAGCGGCGTTTGAAGATCGGCTACAACCGCGCCGCGCGTCTGATCGAAGCGATGGAAGCGGCCGGCGTCGTCAGCCCGCCCGAGCACAATGGCGACCGTACCGTGCTGGCACCGCCGCCGCCCAAGTAAGCGCCGGCGATGTCGTGACGCGTTGCAGGTGCAGCCCTCCGGTTGTGCGCTTGCAGCAATGCCGCATTGTTGGAAGTCCGTGCCTGTCATTGCCGGGCACAACGGCTACCCTGTGGGCAAGGGCCGCTCCGGCCCGCCGTGATCGAGACCCATGTTGCATCGTCCCTCGTTAGTGCTCGTGCTGCTCCTCTGTATTCCGCTGCTTGCCCAGGCACAGCAACGGCCTGCACCCACTGCCAGCGCCGCAACACGTGCGCAGGCCGACACCAATTACAGCTTCGTGCGCTACCGCGCCGACTACGAGGTGCGCGCCGACGCCAGCAGCGTTGAAACCGACGAGTACGAGATCCTGCTCAAGACCAAGTCGGCCGTGGAGCAATTCAGCCAGGTCCGGCTGAGCTATAGCGAAAAGATGGAAACGCTCGATGTGCTGCAGGCGTATACCGTCACAGCCGAAGGGCTGCGCCAGGACGTGGCGGCCGACAAGATCTATACCCAGGAAAGCTATTCCAGCGCCTCGGCAGCGATGTATGCCGACCGCAAGGTGAAAGTGGTGGTGTTCCCGAACCTGGCGCCGGGGGCGCGCATTGTGTACCGCGTGCGGCGGGCACAGAACACGCCGTATTTCCCCGGTTACTTCAGCCTGTGGGAGACCTTCAGCGTGTTCGCGCAGTACGACGATGCCGTGATTACGTTGGTAGCGCCCAAGGGTCTGCCGATGCATCTTTCTGCACGCGGGCTGCAGGGCGGCACCAAGCCGGTGGTGCGCGGCGACCAGGCACGCTGGGAGTGGCGCTACCAGCGCAGCGCACCGATGAAGAACCAGAACTGGAGCGCGGCCACCTGGGAGTTCAGTCCGACCTTGATGGCCAGCACCTTCGATAGCTGGTCGCAGATGGGCCTGGCTTACCACGTCAAAGGCGGGCGCGCCGCGGCGGTGACGCCGGCGATCCAGGCGCTGGCCGATGAAGTCACGCGCGGTATCGATGCGCCGCGCGCGCAGGCTGCCGCGCTGTATGCATGGGTGGCGCGCAATATCCGCTATGTGGCGGTGTATCTGGGCAATGGCGGGCTGGAACCCAACAGCGCAGAGAGCATCCTGGCCAACCATTACGGCGATTGCAAAGACCACACCGTGATTCTGGAGGCCCTGCTTGCGGCCAAGGGGATTGCCAGCACACCGGTGCTGATCGGGGCAGAGGGCGGCCCGACCTTGCCGCAGATCCCGGTGCTGGGCCGCTTCAACCACGCCATCACCTACATTCCCGCATTCGATCTGTACGTGGACTCGACCAACCCCTACGCGCGCTTCGGCCAGTTGCCGGCCGGCGATCTCGGCGCGCCGGTGGTGCATACGCGCGATGGCAAGGTCACGCAGACGCCGCCGAACGACCGCAAGGTCAATCGCTATGTCGCCCGCACCGACTACCGGTTCACGCCGCAGGGCGATCTGCAGGGCATCACCACGCTCGACAGCGGGCAGACCGGCGAAGTGGGCTTGCGCGCGATGTTCGTGCAGCTCAATGCGCAGAATCGCAACCGGATCGAAGAGTCGATCCTTGCCCAGTTCCGGTTTCGACGGCACCGGCGATCTGCTGATTCAGGGCGACCCGCTGGATCTGGATGCACCGTTCAACTACCGCTACACCTTCCAGGCCAAGGACGCGGTGGATTTCTCGGTGGTCGGCGGCATGACCTTGCCGGACATGCCCGGGGCCGAGTCAACGCGCGCCATCTACACGACCACCTCGGCCGAAAACAATCTGACCCCGTTTTACTGCAACGACAGCGTGCGCGAAGAAACCTACGTGGTGACCTTTCCCGAGACGGTGCCGATCATCGCCATTCCGCGCAGCAGCACCTTTCGCAATGCCGCCGGCCAATACCAGGTTGAGTGGACACGGCAGGGGCAGAAAGTCACCGCCGTGCATCGCCTGCAGCGCGCCGCCGTGCGCGGGCCACAGGCGTTGTGCCAGCCGCAGGATTACCGCGCGTTTCGCGAGCTCTATCAACAGGTGCGGCGCGGGTTTCGCGGGCAGATCGTCTATGGCGATCTGTCCGGGTTCAGACGGCACGATGAGGCGGGTTGCCGCGCACACGCTGCCCTCTGAACAGGTCGTGCGATAGCGCTCGCCCATTCATCTATGAAGTATCAGAATCTACGCATGCCCTTCTGGAAGACCGCAATGCATCGCCAGCTCCGTTATGCCGTCCTTGCCACTGCTCTGTTCGCCAGCACCGCGTTTGCCGGTGCGCGCCAGGAGCTGGATACCTTCACGCGAGGGTTGAAGGGTCTGGATGGGCAATTCAGTCAGCGCGTGACCGACGCGAATGGCCGGGTCAAGGAAACCTCGAGCGGTCGGGTTGCACTGGCAACGCCGCGCCAGTTCCGTTGGGAATACGCCAAGCCCTACAAGCAGCTGATCGTGGCCGATGGCAAGAAGGTCTGGGTATTCGACCCGGATCTGGGGCAGGTCACCGTGCGCGCACAGGGCAGCGAAGAGCAGAACAGCCCGTTGGTTGCGTTGATCGACCCGGCGCTTCTGGACAAGAAGTACGACGTCAGCGAAGAAGCCGCGCCACGCGACGGCCTGCAGTGGTTGTCGCTGACGCCCAAGGTAGACACCGACGCCAGCTTCCAGATCGCCTCGCTGGGGTTCGGCAGGGAAGGCCTGGCCAGGATGGAAGTGGTGGACGCGGTCGGCCAGCGCACCGCGATCGGCTTCAGCGGCTGGAAGCGCAATCCGGCGTTTGCTGCAGACACCTTCCGCTATACGCCCGCCAAGGGCGTGGACGTGGTGGGCGACGCGCAGTAGAAGCGTCTGCGGGACGCTCGGGATGAAGGCATGGTGCAGCGAGCGGCTGTGCCTGTGAGGGCCGCAGCAGTCGCTGTGGCGCGGCCGAGACGCCCTACACAGGGGACGCTGCCGGCAGCGCTACGGGACTGGCTCGTACGGGATCCATTGACCGACGGTCCGCATCGCCTCCGCTGCCTGGTTGGTCTGGCGTTTGATGAAGAAATCGATGCCACGCTCGCGCTGGCGTTTGCCCTTTTCGCGCAGGATCAGGATGGTCGGTTCCCAGATGCCTGGGTGGCTGATCAGCTCATCGAAGGCGCGATCGGCTTCCGCCGCTTGCGCTTCGCATCCGGCGATCCGCAATAGCTGGGCCTGCGCGCGCAATGCGTCCAGGCGCGGTGCAGCCTCCGCCTGCAGCACCCAGTCCACGATCAGCGAGGCGAACTTGTTGTCTTGCATGTGGAGGCGGACCCGGTCGATGAAGTCCTGTAACTGGCGCTCGGCCACCATATAGAGCCGCCGGTCGTCGACCTTGCCCTGCAGCTTGGAGATTCCGTAGTGGGTCCATAACTGCCAGTTGCGTTTCACCTCGCGTTCGAATGCGGCGAAGTTGAAGAATTCGAAGCCACGATCCGTGCGCACAGGATCGATTTCGTTGTTGAACATCCACAAGGTGGAGAACGTATTGCTGCCGGCCGAGCGTAGTTCCCTGCTATAGCCGAGATCGAGCGTGGCCATGGACAGCCGCGCCACTGGGGTGGGCGGCGCATTGCCGGTGCTTGGGTGCGTCCACTGCTGGGCGACGAGACTGGCCGATGCGCGTCCTGCAATCTCCACCCTGGATTGCGCGCTCGAATCCTTCAGCACCATCGTCATGTAGCCTTCGATCGGTGTCTGCGAACGGGAGGTTTCCCGCCGTGCTTTTAAGCCGAGCGATGCCCCCAGGGTGGCGCGGCGCGGTCGGCCGTCCATGTTTCCCACACGCACGCCGGCAGCGACGCTGAGGCTGGATTCGGTGGCCGAAGCGTTGCGCTCGGCATGGCCGATCAAGCCGACGGTGATGCTGGGGTGGTGCGCCAGCAGCTCCCCCAGAAAGTCGCGCTCGGTGAACCGGCCTGCATCGCCGCCGGACTGCTCGGCGAGCTGCAGCAAGTGTTCAAACATGGCCAGAAATTGCGCGCGCTGCTCCAGCTCCTGGCCCTTGCCCCGCCGTGGTACGCGGATCTGCACGCCGTGCTCGATGCCCGACTCCTTTTTCATGCGCCACTCGGCTGCGCCCGTGATGCCCACCGGTGCGCGTTCGGTGCCGGGTAGCAGCACGCCCGCGCTAATGCCGGTACTGGCGTTGAACTGCCGCGCCTTCTGCCGCCCGATCTGCAGCGACAGCCCGGTCCGCCCCATGTAAATCTCTACCGAGCGATCGGAACTGGTCTGACCGCCCGCGGAGAGTTTCAGTCCCAGGCCGCTGGGAATGATCGCAAGCGCAGCCGACAGCGGCGTCGTGTTGAGTCCGATCACACGTTGTTCGGTGAGACGCAGCTTGTCGCGCCATTCCAGCCGTTCCATCAGGTTGCGCAGGCATTGGAATAGCGCGCGTGGCGACTTGACGCGGGAGGTGTCGCCCTCATGCAGAAAGCGACTGGCATGACCAACGGCCTGGTGAAAGTGGTTGCGCGCGACCGACGCCCGTTCTTCATCCAAGGGCGCTGCACCGACCGGCAGGTCGCTCGGCTGTCCGGCGTGGTCGAGCAGGCCGCGTTGGATCAGACGCAGCGTTTCCGGCAGACGCATGTGGCCCGCGCGTAATGCAGCCCAGGCGGACGCGACCGCCGGATGGCACGCCGCCGGCTGCAGATCGTCGGCCTCCTTCACGGAGGCAGCCACCGAGTGCTGAAGCTCCTGGGCACGCCGTTCGATCGTACCCAGCGCCTTCGCAGTGAAGGTCAGGTCGGTCGCGTTCTGCTCGTGTGGGAGCCATTGCGCGTATTCCAATAGCGCCTGCATTGCCAGTTCGTCCTGCGATGGCATTCGTCCGCCCGCCAGTTGGATCTGGCGGCGCGCGACGAGCCAACGGGTCAAGTGGCCGGCCGCCTCTCGGAAAGCGTCGTTGGCACGCCGCTCAGCGGTAGGAAGCGCTTCGGAGGCGCCGACCTTCATTCCCAACGCAAGGGCGTTGAAGGGATTGAGGGCGCGCTTGCCGCGCCGTCCGCTGCCTGCTACCGCCCATTGCGCAAACATCTGCAGGCATGCGTTGACGCGCGCATAGGGTGAACCTGCTGCGGTGGTTTCGTAGCCGTTGCGGAACGCATGAAAGGCGCCGCGCTGGGCATCGGTTGCAGACTGCAGGCCCTGCAGCGGCGAGTCTCCATGCACGGCATAGCGCGCTCCCATTTGCGCATCGCCCAGCCAGGTGCGTTCAGCCTGTTCTGCGTCCGGCGTCAGTGCGAGCCGGTGGCTGGCACGCAGGTGGACCTGCGCTGCCTCCAGCCATTCCCTGGAGGGGGGCGTGGGTTCTTCGCGCAGCATGTGCGAAAGAACCTGCATGCCGCGCGGGACGCTGGCCAACAGGCCGACGCAGGCGGTGACCGTCTCCATCGGCTGGACCGCCTCGGCAGCGACGCAGACCTGGGGCGACGGGATCAGCTCACGCAAGCGCACCACGCCCAGGCGTCGCAGCACGTTGGCCGCTGCCGTCGCATCGCCCTCGCTGGCGATCGCCAAGGCCTGCAGGGCGATGCGCAACGCGTCGACCGGCTGCAAGGCGTCGGTCCCGAACGCAGCGCTGCGGCCATGCAGACCGTCAGCCCAGGCGCGTAGAACCTGTCGACTCACGAGGTCGATGGTTTCCTCGCGAAAGCCGGGTAGGGCCTCGAGCAGTGCCTCCATGGTGTCGGCGACGATATCGGCAGCGACGGGCCGTGCCTCTTCGGCCGGCGGATGTGCGGCTGCATGTTCCACCACGCGTTGCATGTCGCCGTTCGCTGCTTCCAGCGCGCTGACCGTCTGTTCGTGCTGCCACAACTCCTCGGTGTTGATTCGCGACGAATGCCGCGCCTGCTGCAGTTTCGCGTCGACCTGGGCGAGGCGCTCCTGTAGGCGCCGCGCATTTCGCTGACAGCGCTCGGCATGCGTGCGTTGCAGGGTCAGCATGTTCTCGTCGCGTGCCAGCCGTGCGCGCAGTGGCTCGATTTCCCGGTTCCGCTCTGCAGCAAGGTGCGAGCCGAGCGTGCGAGGCGCCAGCCTGTTGGCAGAGCTGCTCGCTTGATCTGACTGCAACGCATCGCGCGCTTGCGCATACGCGCTCCGCAATTGATCGATCTCCGCGTTGGCATCCGCAAGTGCTTGCTCTGCTTGTGCTGCCTGCGCTGAGCCGCGGCCGAAAAAGACCGCTTTGGCCAGCGTATCGCCGCGCGCACGCGCCTGCTGCACCGCGTGTTCGAGCCGAGTGCAGGTGCGCTGCAGCTGTAAGCGATCGACGCCCTGCTGCGCGTTGGCCGAGGATGAGCCGGCGTGCGCTGCGACAGCACGCGACGGCTGATCGCCCGGTAGCGCGTTCAATGCAGCGCGCGCGGAGAGAATGTCCGACTCGAGATCGTGGATTGCGGCCGCCACCGCATCAGTTTGCAGATGACATCCCTGCAGCTGTTGCAGCAGTTCGGCGCGTTCGCGCGTCAGCACGTGGATGCTGTCGCTGAGGTTGGCGGCGCGCCGGGCTCTCAAGGCCAACTGCTCGCGTGCAGCCTGTAGCGTTTGTGCATGCGCGTAGATCAGTTCGTCCTGGCGACGCCGAGAGATGCGTGCGGCCAAGTCGAGGTTGGATTGCTCCAGGCGGGCGATCAGCGCCTCGTTGAGATCCTGGGTGGCGTTGGACAGCAGCGGGGGTGCTCGCAGATCACGTGCGGGATCGGCGTTACGATCCGATGGACCGGCTAGTCTGTCCTGCTCGCACTGCAACGAGGAGTAGCGCAGCAGCGCCGTATGTGGTTTTGGCGAACCGCTACTGATGCCCAATCGCTCTGCGGCCTTCCTGCAGAGCCGCGGGAGAGCATGTTTGCGCTTGGGGGGGGCCTTCAATCCGGGCTCCAAGACGCTTGGCTGTCTCGCTTGCTCAAGCAGCGTCGCGGACCAACCCAGCGGATCGTCCTGGGCCTGGATCAGTTCCGCCTCGAACGCGCATGGGTCCGGAGTCGCCAATTTGTTGTGCGTCTGCCGCTTCGCCGAAGGTCTGGATGGATGCGAGATGGTCTCGGCCATCCCGGGAAGGCAAGCGGTGATGACAGAGGGGCGAAGCGGAATGCGGGGCATGATGAAATCCGTACGCTGACGTGCCGCTTGCGCTGGCGCAGCTCGCGGCCGATGCGGGTGCAGGCAAGCGATGACATGCGATCACTCGTTACTGAGTAACAGTATTGCGCTGCGCATTCGATGCGGTGCACCTGCGCGAAGTGGTCGCTTGGAAAGAGAACGTCGGCGTCGCTGCCAGCGATGGTCGAACACTGCGTTGTGGAGCGTCCATCAGGCGCAGGCGGTAGAATGAAGGGGTGAGCAAAGCCAAACGTCCCGACTCGATCACACCCGATCTGCTGCATGTCGATCGCAGCGCCATGGGGCCCCTGGCAGAGCGGATGCGGCCGCGCACGCTTGACGAGATGGTGGGGCAGAAGCGCTTGCTGGCTCCCGACAGCGCCTTGCGGCGCGCGGTCGAATCCGGGCGCGTGCACTCGATGATCCTGTGGGGCCCGCCGGGATGCGGCAAGACCACATTGGCCTTGTTGCTGGCGCACTACGCAGACGCCGAATTCAAGGCGATCTCGGCCGTGCTGTCCGGCCTGCCGGACGTGCGGCAGGTGCTGGCAGAGGCGGCGCAGCGTTTTGCCGGTGGCCGCCGCACCGTGTTGTTCGTCGATGAGGTGCATCGCTTCAACAAGGCGCAGCAGGATGCGTTCTTGCCGCATATCGAACGCGGCACGATTCTGTTCGTCGGTGCGACCACTGAAAATCCATCCTTCGAGTTGAACTCAGCGTTGTTGTCGCGCTGCCGCGTGCATGTGCTGGAAGGCGTGTCGCCGCAGGACATCGTCGCGGCCTTGCAGCGTGCCTTGCGCGATGCCGAGCGCGGCTTGGGGACCGAGACGATCCAGGTCAGCGAAGCATCGCTGCTGGAAATCGCCAGCGCCGCCGACGGCGATGTGCGTCGGGCCCTGACGCTGTTGGAAATTGCTGCGGAACTGGCGGCAGGCGAGGGTGGCGAAATTACGCCGCAGACGTTGCTTCAGGTGCTGGCCGACCGTACGCGCCGCTTCGACAAGAACGGCGAGCAGTTCTACGACCAGATTTCGGCGCTGCATAAGTCCGTGCGCAGCTCCAACCCGGATGCAGCGCTGTACTGGCTGACGCGCATGCTCGATGGCGGGTGCGACCCGGCGTATCTGGCGCGTCGCTTGACCCGCATGGCGATCGAGGACATTGGCCTGGCCGATCCGCGCGCGCAGAGCATGGCGCTGGAAGCCTGGGACATCTTCGAGCGCCTCGGCAGCCCGGAAGGCGAGTTGGCATTCGCACAGCTGGTGCTGTATCTGGCCAGCACTGCCAAATCCAACGCCGGCTATGCTGCCTTCAATCAGGCCAAGGCCGAAGTGCGCGCCACCGGCACGCAGGAGGTGCCGCTGCATCTACGCAACGCACCGACCAAGCTGATGAAGACGCTGGGTTACGGCCAGGATTACCAGTACGACCATGATGCCGAGGGCGGTATCGCGCTGGATCAGACCGGCTTCCCGGATGCGATGGGCGAGCGCGTGTACTACAACCCGGTGCCGCGCGGGATGGAGATCAAGCTGAAGGAAAAGCTCGATCGGCTGCGCGAGGCGCGCGCGCAGGCACGGGCTGACAAGGCCGGCAAGCCCGCGGCATAATCGGCCGCACAGGAGATGGCATTCCTCCTCGAACCGCCCGCACCCGCGCGCTGATGATGCCTGCCCACCCTCGCCGGGGCGGCAGGTCTGTGCCCCGGCATCGCTCTTGACTCAGGAAGGATGACGCCGATGTCGCGCATTATTTTTTCGAAAGCACGCTCCGGTCACGAGGTGTGCGCATGAACGCACCGATGTGGTGGCAACAGCTGTTGCTGGCCATGACCGGTGGTGCACTGGGATCCGGTTTGCGTTTTGCGATCGGTGCCTCGTTGATCCAACGCTTCGGTACCGTCTTCCCGTGGGGAACGCTGACGGTGAACCTGCTCGGGTCGTTCGTTGCCGGCGTGTTGCTGGTCTGGCTGGATGCACGCGGGCCATCGAGCTGGCCGCTGCGGGCCTTGTTGATCGTTGGGGTGATCGGTGGGCTGACCACGTTTTCGTCGCTGATGATGGAGTGCCTGGTATTCGCGCGCACCGACCGCTCGACGATGATCGGCATCTATCTGGCGGTGACCTTGCTGGCTGGACTGGCGCTGGTCTTCGCAGGTGCGCGGACCGGTCAATGGCTGGTGACGCGCTGAGCGCGGCCGCCTGGTCGCGCTCAGCGGCGCGCCCATTGCCGTATCTACATCGCCAGCTTCAATCGCCGCGGCGAGATGATCGATGCATCAGAATGCAACGCATCGCGTTTCGGTGGGCACGCGGGGGGATATGCGTTGGATCGCCTCGCCGGAACGTTGGCGAGATCGCGTTGACCGGCAGAGCAAAGGGCGTACTTGCGCACGCCCTTTGGTGACAGCATGGAGATTTGATCGCTAAACCTGATCTCCGTAGGTCGATGACACCTATGGAACACCAGATCGACCCCGGAAGGCCGACCCGGCGCTCCAGCGCGCCTCACAGCGCTTCGATGATGCCCGCAGCGCCCATGCCGGTCCCGATGCACATGGTGACCATGCCGTACTTCTGCTGACGACGGCGCAGGCCATGCACCAGCGTGGCGGCACGGATCGCGCCGGTGGCGCCCAGCGGATGGCCAAGGGCGATTGCGCCGCCCAGTGGGTTGACCTTGGACGGATCCAGCTCGCTGTCGCGGATGACCGCCAACGCCTGCGCCGCGAAAGCTTCGTTGAGCTCGATCCAGTCCAGCTGGTCCTTGGTCAGGCCGGCCTGCTTGAGCGCCTTGGGAATGGCGGCGATCGGTCCGATACCCATGACTTCCGGGCGCACGCCAGCGACCGAGAAGCTGACAAAGCGGGCCAGCGGAGTGAGGCCGTAATCCTTGATCGCCTGCTCGGAGGCCAGCAGCACCGCGCCGGCGCCATCGCTCATCTGCGACGAATTGCCGGCGGTGACGCTGCCGCCGAACTGGCCGTTGCGAAACACCGGGCGCAGCTTGGCCAGGCCCTCGAGCGAGCTGTCCGGACGCGGACCTTCGTCGGTGTCGACCAGGCGCTTGCGCAGGGCGATCACATTGCCGGCCAGGTCGGGCTGATGCGAGTGGATTTCGTACGGGCTGATTTCGTCGCGGAACTCGCCGGCCGCAATCGCCGCGATCGCTCTCTGGTGCGAGGCCAGCGCGAACGCATCCTGGTCTTCGCGCGACACCTTCCACTCTTCGGCGACCTTCTCGGCAGTGATGCCCATGCCGTACGCAATGGCCACATGGTCGTCGGCGAACACGCTTGGCGACATCGCCACCTTGTTGCCCATCATCGGCACCATCGACATCGACTCGGTGCCGCCGGCCAGCATCAGGTCGGCATTGCCCAGACGGATCTGGTCGGCCGCCATGGCGATGGCCTGGATGCCGGACGAACAGAAGCGGTTGATGGTCTGACCGGCCACCGAATTGGGCAGGCCCGCCAGCAGCACGCCAATGCGCGCCACGTTCATGCCTTGCTCGCCTTCGGGCATGGCGCAGCCGATGATGGCGTCGTCGATGCGCGAGGTATCGATGCCTGGCGCCTGCGCGACCACTGCGCGCAGCACGTGCGCCAGCATGTCGTCGGGACGGGTATTACGGAACACGCCCTTCGGCGCCTTGCCCACCGGCGTACGCCTGGCGGCGACGATGTAGGCTTCCTGGATCTGCTTGCTCATTTGGCTTTCTCCGAAAGCCGGGATTGGGGATTCGGGATTGAGGATTCGTCGAAGCGGATCCCGGTGCCCGAATGTTTCCTGCCCGGCGGATGAATTTGTTTGAAGCGAGAAGCGTCAAGAGTGGGGATCCGCTGTTACGAATCCCCAATCCCGAATCCCAAATCTCAGTTCCTCAACGGCTTGCCCGTCTTCAACATGTGCCCAATCCGGGCCTGGGTCTTTTCCTGCTGGGCCAGTTCGACAAAGTGCTTGCGCTCCAGCTTGAGCAGCCATTCTTCATCGACCAGCGCGCCGCGATCGACTTCGCCACCGCACACCACCGTGGCGATGCGGCTGGCGATTTCGTAGTCGTATTCGCTGATGAAGCGGCCTTCCAGCATGTTGACCAGCAGCATCTTGAAGGTGGCGATGCCGACGTCACCGGCAACCTGGATGTGGCGTGCCGGCAGCGGGGCGCGGTAGCCGCCCTCGGCCAGTGCGCGCGCTTCGGCCTTGGCGATGTGCAGGCTCTCGTAGCTGTTGAACACCACTTTGTCGGTGGCGCGCAGCAGGCCCAGTTCCTTGGCATTGACCGCCGAGTTGGAGACCTTGGCCATTGCCACGGTTTCGAAGGTCTTTTTCAGCTCGGCAAACACGTCGCCGCCCGGGCCTGCGGCGATCGACGCACGTACCGCGATTTCCTTCAGGCCGCCGCCGGCCGGCAGCAGGCCGACGCCAGCTTCGACCAGGCCGATATAGCTCTCCAGCGAGGCCACCGTCTTGGCGCTGTGCATCTGGAACTCGCAACCGCCGCCCAGTGCCAAGCCGCGCACGGCCGAGATCACCGGCACCTGCGCGTACTTGATGCGCTGGCTGGTGGCCTGGAAATTGGCGACCAATGCTTCGAAGGCATCGACCTTGCCAGCCTGCAGCAGGCCGAGCGCGCCGGCCAGGTCGGCGCCGGCGGAGAAGGGCTCCTTCTGCTGCCAGATCACCAGGCCGGCGAAGTCCTTCTCGGCGCGGCCAACGACTTCCTGCAAGCCATTGAGCACGTGGTCGGAGACGGTGTTCATCTTGGTCTTGAAGCTGACCACCGCGATGTCGTCGCCGTCATGCCACATGCGCACGCCGTCGTTCTCGAACACGGTTTCGCCGGGCGAGAACTGCTCGCCCAGCAACGGATCGGGGAAGCGTTGGCGCTTGTACACCGGCAGCGCCGAGCGCGGCAGCTTGGCGTCGCGCGCCGGGCTATACGAGCCTTCGGCGCCATGCACGCCATCGCGACCGTCGAACACCCAGTTCGGCAACGGTGCGCTGCTCATGCTCTTGCCGTTGGAAATGTCTTCGGCGATCCACTGCGCCACCTGCTTCCAGCCCGCTGCCTGCCAGGTCTCGAACGGGCCCAGCGACCAACCGTAGCCCCAGCGAATCGCCAGATCCACATCGCGTGCGGTCTCGGCGATATCGGCCAGATGGAAGGCGCTGTAGTGGAACAGGTCGCGGAACGTCGCCCACAGGAACTGCGCCTGCGGATGCTCGCTTTCGCGCAGCTTGGCGAACTTCTCGGCCGGATTCTTGATCTTGAGGATCTCGACCACTTCCGGTGCGGCACTGCGATCGGCGGCGCGGTAATCCTGCTTGTGCAGGTCCAGCACCACGATGTCCTTGCCGACCTTGCGGAAGATGCCGGCCCCGACCTTCTGGCCCAGCGCGCCCTTGGCGATCAGCGCCTCCAGCCACTTCGGCGAGGTGAAATACTGATGCCACGGGTCGTCCGGCAAGGTGTCGCCCATGGTCTTGATGACGTGCGCCATGGTGTCCAGGCCGACCACATCGGAGGTGCGATAGGTGGCCGACTTGGGACGGCCGACCAGCGGGCCGGTCAGCGCATCGACTTCGTCAAAGCCCAGGCCGAATTCCTGCGTGTGATGGATGGTGGACAGGATCGAGAACACGCCGATGCGGTTGCCGATGAAGTTCGGCGTGTCCTTGGCATACACCACGCCCTTGCCGAGCGTGGTCACCAGGAAGGCTTCCAGGCCTTCGAGCACGGCCTTGTCGGTGCCCTTGGCCGGAATCAACTCGGCCAGGTGCATGTAGCGCGGCGGGTTGAAGAAGTGCACGCCGCAAAAGCGGTGGCGCAGCTGCTCGGGCAACACATCCGACAGCTTGTTGATGCCCAGGCCGGAGGTATTGGATGCCAGCACTGCATGCTCAGAGACGAACGGGGCGATCTTCTTGTACAGGTCCTGCTTCCAGTCCATGCGTTCGGCGATCGCTTCGATGATCAGATCGCAGTCGCGCAGTTGCTCCAGCCCGCTCTCATAGTTGGCTGGCGTGATCGCCTCGGCCAGCGCCTTGCTGGCGAGCGGGGCAGGGCTCAGCTTGCCGAGATTGGCGATCGCCTTGAGTACGATGCCGTCGGCCGGGCCTTCCTTGGCAGGCAGGTCGAACAGCACGGTGTCGACACCGGCATTGGTGAGGTGGGCGGCGATCTGCGCGCCCATGACGCCGGCACCGAGCACGGCGGCGCGACGGACTAGCAACGGGTTGGACATAGCGATAGGCCTCTTGTGGAACGTTTACGGTGTGGAATGGGCGCGGAAACCGGGCTCCGCGAAACGAATGAGTTCGCGCGCCGCGCGCGCGCGATGGTCGGCCTCGCTGACGCCCGCAGGCCGCTTGATGAGCCCGAAGTCGGCCATGGCATAGGTCAGTGCGCCGGCAAGAAAATCCAGCCGCCAGTACAGCTCTTCCTTGCTCAGGCCCGGCACGCAGCCGGCAATGGCCTTTCCGAATTCGCGCAGCACATGCCCGTAGTGGTCGGACAGGAACTTGCGCAGGTTGTCGTTCTTTTCGGCATATGCGCGTGCGATCACGCGTACGAACGCGCCGCCGTTCTGGCGGTCCTGCGCCATCGCCAACGCCGGCTCGACGAAGGCAGCGAGCACGGCTGTGAGCTCGCCGGGCTGCGACTTCTTCGCCGCTTCCAGCTGCTGCAGGCGCGCTGCGGTCATTTCGTCCATGCGCCGGCGGAACACCTCGTTGACCAGGTTTTCCTTGGAGCCGAAGTGGTAATTGACCGCCGCGATATTGACGTCGGCCTGCGCGGTCAGCTGGCGCAGCGACGTGCCGGCGAACCCGTGCTGGGCGAACAGCTCCTCGGCCGCACCGAGAATGCGGTCCTTGGTGGAGAAGTGGGCGGGCTTGGGCATGCGCGAAGACAGGACTCAATCAAACGATTGTTTGAGTCTACGGGCTCGCCCGCCGGCAGGTCATGTCGCAACGCAGCACGATTCAGGAGGCGGTGTGCAAACGCAGCGTTGACGAGATAGAATTGACCATCGCAAAGAAGCCTAAGCCCGCGTTTTGTCGCGGGTTTTTTTCATGATAACCTCGGGCCTTCAGTGGCCCGCCCAACGGAGAACTTCCCATGGCGCTGGAGCGCACCCTGTCCATCATCAAGCCCGACGCCGTTGCCAAGAACGTCATCGGCGACATCTACAGCCGCTTCGAAAAGGCTGGCCTGAAGGTCGTGGCCGCCAAGTACAAGCAGCTGTCGCGTCGTGAAGCCGAAGGCTTCTACGCCGTTCATCGCGAGCGTCCGTTCTTCAACGCGCTGGTCGAGTTCATGATTTCCGGCCCGGTGATGATCCAGGCGCTGGAAGGCGAGAACGCCGTTGCCGCACACCGCGACCTGCTGGGTGCGACCAATCCCAAGGACGCTGCGCCGGGCACCATCCGCGCCGACTTCGCCGATTCGATCGATGCCAATGCCGCCCACGGCTCGGATTCGGTCGAGAACGCTGCCAACGAAGTCGCGTATTTCTTTGCCGCCACCGAAGTGGTCTCGCGCTGAGGCCGAGTGAGTCGAATCGTGAATGAGGTCGTGATCCCTTCCGTGCTGCAGGACGGCTCCGTCCGTCCCCCGGAGCCGCGCAAGCAGAACCTGCTCGACCTCGATCGCGAGGGTCTGGAGCGCTTCTTCGCCGATACGCTCGGCGAGGCGCGTTACCGTGCCCATCAGGTGATGAAGTGGATCCATCATCGCTACGTCACCGATTTCGACCAGATGACGGACCTCGGCAAGGCGCTGCGTGCGAAGTTGCACCAACACGCCGAGGTTCTCGTCCCGAACGTGGTGTTCGACAAGCCTTCGTCCGACGGCACCCACAAATGGCTGTTGGCCATGGGCACCGACGGCAAGAACGCCATCGAAACCGTGTACATCCCCGACAAGGGCCGCGGCACGCTGTGCGTGTCCTCCCAGGTCGGCTGCGGCTTGAACTGCACCTTTTGTTCGACCGCCACCCAGGGCTTCAACCGCAACCTCACCACGGCCGAAATCATCGGCCAGGTGTGGGTGGCGGCGCGCCATCTGGGCAATGTGCCGCACCAGCAGCGCCGTCTCACCAATGTGGTGATGATGGGCATGGGCGAGCCGCTGATGAATTTCGACAACGTCGTGCGCGCGATGAGCGTGATGCGCGACGATCTTGGCTACGGGCTGGCCAGCAAGCGGGTCACGCTGTCGACCTCCGGCCTGGTGCCGATGATCGACCGGCTCTCCACCGAAAGCGACGTCTCGCTGGCGGTGTCGCTGCATGCAGCCAACGATGCGCTGCGTGAAAGCCTGGTGCCGTTGAACAAGAAATACCCGATCGCCGAGTTGATGGAGTCGTGCGCGCGCTACTTGCGCAGCAGCAAGAAACGCGATTCGGTGACCTTCGAATACACCTTGATGAAAGGCATCAACGACCAGCCGGAGCATGCGCGCCAGTTGGCCAGGTTGATGCGGCAGTTCGACAACGCCGTGCAGTCCAAGGACGCCGGCAAGGTCAATCTGATTCCGTTCAATCCGTTTCCTGGAACGCGCTATGAGCGCTCGGGCGAGACCGAGATTCGCGCGTTCCAGAAGATCCTGCTCGATGCGCAGGTGTTGACGATGGTTCGCCGCACCCGTGGCGACGACATCGATGCCGCATGCGGGCAGCTCAAGGGGCAGGTCATGGACCGCACCCGTCGCCAGGCGGAGTTCCGCCGCACATTGGAAGGGCAGGCCGATCGAGATGCGGCAGCGTGAACTCGCGTTAATGGCGGCCGTGGCGATCGCGCTGAGCGCGGTCGGTTGCGGTGGTCGCAATGCCAAGGCCGGCTCGGCCAAGAGTGTGGAGGAAGTCGCGCCGGTGTATTCGTTCCGCGACGACAAGGCCACCAAGAATCGCCTGGCCGTCCAGGAGAAATTGGGTCTGGCCCGCAACCGGCTGCAGACCGGCGATTACGCCAGCGCTGAAGATCAGGTGCGCGCCGCCTTGAAAAAGGACCCGCAGTCGGCGGATGCCATCGGCCTGCTGGCGCTGATTCAGGGCGCCAGGGGCGATGCGGCGGCAGCTGGTGCGTCGTACCGGCGGGCCGCAGAAATCGCGCCGCAACGCGGCGACGTGCTGAATAACTATGGTGCCTGGTTGTGCGCGAATGGCTCGCCCAGCGAAGCGTTGACCTGGTTCGATCGCGCACTGGCCGACCGGACGTACGCCTCGCCTGCGTCTGCATTGGGCAATGCCGGCGGGTGCGCGCTTAAGGCAGGACAGCCTGAGCGAGCAGCGGGCGATCTGCGCAAAGCGCTCGATCTAGACCCGAATAATCCGTATGCGCTCGAATCGATGGCACGTCTGGAAGTCGGGCGCCGCAATTATTTCGAAGCCCGCGCTTTTATCGAACGCCGCCTTGCGGCTGCACCGGCAACTGCTTCCGTGTTACAACTCGCCATTCAGATTGAGCAAGGGCTAGGCGACAAGGTAGCTGCCGGCCGTTACCAACAGCGGTTGGTCAAGGAATTCCCTGACGCAGCGACCGCTACTCCCGGGGCCAATGCATTGTGATCAGTGATTCCAATCCGAACCTTTTCGAGCAGGAAAAGGGCTGCGGACAGCATTTGCGCGAAGCGCGCGAGGCGGCAGGTCTGAGTGTGGACGCGGTGGCCGGCAAGTTGCGCATGCCGGCACACGTGGTGCACGCCTTGGAGCAGGAGGACTGGCAGCGACTGGGCGCGCCGGTGTTCGTACGCGGGCAGCTGCGCAGCTATGCGCGCTTGTTGCAGGTCGATCTGGAGCCGCTGTTGCAGCAGGCCACGATTGCGCCGATCGAGCCGGTCAAGCTGGTCAGTCACACGCATACGCCGCGCGCGCGGCGCATTCTCGAAAGCACCGCGCGCAAGGCCATGTATGTGGTCATTACCGGCGTGTTCGCGGTACCGGTCTGGTATGCGACGCGCTCGCATCTGGATGGCAAGGCGCCAAGCACGGTGTCCTTGGACAGCATGCCGGAGGCTGCAAAGTCCGCTGCGCCACGCAATCCAGCAACGCAGGCCGCCGCAGCGCCGCGCGAGCAGCCGGCGCCGTATATCGCATCGATGACCCCGGTGCCGCGTGCTACCGCCGACGTCCAGGCGCCTGCGGCGGCAGTTGCTCCCGGCGGCAGTTTGTCGTTGAGTTTCAGCGGCGACAGCTGGGTGCAGATCCTGGCACCGGATGGCAGTGCGGTCGAAAAAGCCCTGATACGTGCCGGTGAACAACGCACGTATTCGCCCGGTCAGGTGGGGCGCATCGTGCTCGGCAATGCCTCGGCGGTACAGGTTCAGCAAGGCGGCAGTATCGTCGATGTGAAACCGTTCCAGCGCGCTAACGTGGCCCGTTTTGCGGTATCCTCCGACGGCTCCGTGGTACCTGCTTCCGAGTGAGGCGGACTGCGGTTTTTCATTTATCCCTTTGATGTTCCGCGCCTCCGGGATGACGGAGCGAGAGTACGCATGGCGATCGACGATCTGCTGGACGAACACGAACAAGGCGAACGCGTTCGTTCCTGGTTGAGAAAGAATGGCGCGGGTCTGGTGGGCGGTGTCCTGCTTGGTCTGGCACTGATCCTGGGTTGGCAGTGGTGGCAGACGCGCACCAACACCGCATTGGTCGAGGCCAATGGCCGCTACGAGGCGGTGGTGAAGTCGATTCAGGCCAAGGACCTGGACAAGGCCGCCAAGGACATCGTGGCGCTGGACGACGGCAAGGGCGGCATTTACGCCGAGTTGGCGGCGCTGCGTCTGGCCAAGGCCCAGGTCGATGCCGGCAAGAATGCCGAGGCGATCAAGACCTTGCGCGATGTCCCGGCCGAAGGCGAGCTCAAGCAGATCGTGCAGCAGCGCCTGGCGCGCCTGCTGACCGAAAGCGGCAAGCCGGACGAAGCGATCAAGCTGCTGGCCGAGGCGCAGGATCACGCCAGCTTGGAGATCCGCGCCGATGCGCTGGTCGTGCAGGGCAAGCCGGATGAGGCCCGTGCGCTGTACACCAAGGCCCTGACCACGGTGGATGTGGCCTCGCCGCAGCGCCGGTTGCTGGAAACCAAGCTGATGGATGTGGGCGGCAAGGTACCCGATCCGGCGGAGCAGATTTGATGAAGCAGGTTGATATGTACAAGCGCGTTGCGTTGATTGCTTTGATGGGTCTGTCGCTGGCTGGCTGCAGCACCGTCAAGGGCTGGTTTGCCGGGAAGGATGCTGCCGCCAAGAAGGCGCAGGAACCTGCCGAGCTGGTGAAGTTCGAGCCATCGGTCAAGGTCGAGAAGATCTGGTCTGCCGGCGTCGGCAAGGGTGAAGGGCATATCGGCGTCCGTCAGCGCCCGGCCGTGGCCGACGGCAAGGTATATGCAGCGGCGATCACCGGTGGCGTAGAGGCACTTGACCTGCAGACCGGCAAGCGCGTCTGGGAATACAAGCCCAAGAAAGAAGAGCGTAACGACCGCAAGTTCAAGCAGCGTCTATCCGGTGGTCCCGGTGTAGGCGAGGGCCTGGTGGTGATTGGTAGCCTGTCCGGCGATGTGATTGCCTTGAACCAGGCCGACGGCACTGAAAAGTGGCGGGCCAAAGTGCCGAACGAAGTGATCGCTGCGCCGGCCATCGCACAGAACCTGGTGCTGGTACGTAGCAACGACGGTCGGGTGACCGCGTTTGATGCCGCAACCGGCGAGCGTCGCTGGTTCCACGCCGAAGAAGGCCCGACCTTGTCCGTCCGCGGCAATGCGCCCATCGTGACCGGCCCGGGCGTGGTGTTCCTCGGTAACGACAGCGGTACCTTGAGTGCGCTGGCGCTGCAGGATGGTCGCCCGTTGTGGGAGCAGGCCATCGGCGTGCCGGAAGGCCGCACCGAGCTGGAGCGCATGTCCGACGTCGATGGCGCGCCGGTGCTGGATGGCACCACGCTGTATGCGACCAGCTTCAAGAATGAAACCCTCGCATTGGAAGGCCCGAGCGGCCGCCCGCTGTGGACGCGCGATCATGGCGGCGCCGGCGGCGTTGGTGTGTCGTCGGCGGTCGTGGTCGTATCGGACAATGCCGGATCGGTGTGGGGACTGGACAAGAGCAGCGGTGCGGCGATGTGGTCGCAGGCTGCGTTGGCACGCCGTTCGCTGACCGGTGTGGCCATCCAGGGCGATTACGCCGTGGTTGGCGACTACAAGGGCTATCTGCACTGGCTGAAACTCAGCGACGGCGCACTGGCCGCGCGCGCACGTGCTGGACGCGATACGCTCATGGCGCAGCCGCAGGTGGTCGACGGCATTTTGCTGGTACAAAACACCGACGGCGATCTCACCGCCTTCCGGTTGGCACAATAAGGATCTTGCGATGCTGCCCCTGGTCGCCCTGGTTGGACGGCCCAATGTCGGCAAGTCCACCATCTTCAATGCGCTGACGCGCACCCGTGACGCGCTGGTCCACGACCAGCCCGGCGTCACTCGCGACCGCAACTACGGGGTCTGCCGTCTCGACGAGCAGCAGCCCTTCATCGTCGTCGATACCGGCGGTATCGCCGGCGACGAGGAAGGTCTTGCCGGGGCCACGGCCCGCCAGGCACGGGCCGCCGCCGGCGAAGCCGATCTGGTGCTGTTCGTGGTCGATGGCCGCGAAGGCGCGTCCTCGCTCGATGACGAGATTCTTGCCTGGTTGCGCAAATTGGCGCGGCCGACCGTGCTGGTGATCAACAAGATCGACGGCACCGACGAAGAAACCGTGCGCTCGGAATTCGCGCGCTACGGCTTCTCCGACGTGGTGGCGTTGTCTGCCGCGCATCGGCAGGGCATCGACGAATTGCTTGACGAGGTGGGTGCGCGGTTGCCCGAGGAAGGGGCCGGCGAGCTGCTGGACAACGACCCGGCGCGCGTGCGCATCGCCTTCGTGGGGCGCCCGAATGTGGGCAAGTCGACCCTGGTCAATCGCCTGCTGGGCGAAGAACGCATGATCGCTTCGGAAGTGCCGGGCACCACGCGCGATTCGATCGCGGTGGACCTTGAGCGCGATGGCCGGCAGTACCGCCTGATCGATACCGCCGGCCTGCGCCGTCGCGGCAAGGTGGAAGAGGCGGTCGAGAAATTCAGCGCGTTCAAGACGCTGCAGGCGATCGAGCAATGCCAGGTCGCGGTGCTGATGCTGGACGCCACCGAAGGCGTGACCGATCAGGACGCGACGATTCTCGGCGCGATCCTGGATGCCGGGCGTGCCCTGGTCGTGGCGATCAACAAATGGGACGGGCAAAGCGATTACCAGCGTGCGCAGGCCGAAGATCTGCTGTCGCGCAAGCTGGGCTTCGTCAACTGGGCCGAGGCGGTGCGGATTTCCGCATTGCACGGCTCGGGCATGCGCGAGCTGTTCCACGCGATTCACCGCGCTCATGCATCGGCTACGCATGAGTTCAGCACCAGCGAAGTGAACCAGGCGCTGGAAATCGCTTATGAGACCAACCCGCCGCCGAGCATTCGCGGGCATGTCTCCAAGCTGCGGTATGTGCACCCGGGCGGCGCGAATCCGCCGACCTTCATCGTGCATGGCACGCGCCTGAAGGTGTTGCCGGAATCGTACAAGCGCTATCTGGAAAACTTCTTCCGGAAGCGTTTCAAGCTGGTTGGTACGCCGGTGCGTTTCATCTTCCGTGAGGGCGCCAATCCGTACGAGGGCAAGAAGAATCCGCTCTCCGATCGTCAGGTGGCCCGCAAGCGGCGCCTGATGCGGCATGTCAAAGGGAAGTAACGGCGCGCAGGCCGCCTGAGGCGTGATGTCCAGGCGGTGCGGGAGGCGTGTGGATCTGTGGCTTGCGCGCGGTAAATCGTTCTCAGAGCCCGGGATTTGCACGTTTCGTGCATCTTCCTGAGCGTTCGATCGAGGCTTGAGACAGTTCCTGCCGCGTGCATGCGTTCGTTCTTGGGCACTCGTGGCGGCGCGTGCAGGTGCAAGCGAAAGTCGCTCGTAGCGCAGCGCGTTATTAAGGCCCATCTCCTGCTTCGGCGGCCGGGTGGTGCCGCCATCCTTCGCGTTGGCGATGCGCTGGTATCCTGCGCGGCATGACCGATCATCCTTCCCGCATTCCGTACACGCAGGCGCTGCAGATTCTGCACAGTGTCGCGGCCAGCAACCGTTCGCCCGATGAAAACATCGCCACCTCGCGTGCCGATGGGCGGATTTCTGCAGGCGACCTGATCGCACCGCTGGCGCTGCCGCCGTTTGCCAACAGCGCGATGGATGGCTTTGCGCTGCGGCACGCCGATATTGCGGCCGGCGATGCGTCGTTGCAGCTGGTTGGCGAACAGTTTGCCGGCGAGCGCTGGGCCGGCACACTGGCTGCCGGGCAATGCCTGCGTATCACCACCGGCGCGCCACTGCCCGATGGCGCCGATACCGTGATTGCCAAGGAAGATGCCGACGAACGCGACGGCATGGTGCGGTTTCAGACCACGCCTGCACCGGGCGCAGCTGTGCGCTTGGCCGGCAGCGACGTACGCGCCGGCGATCTGGTGATCCAGGCCGGGCAGGTGCTGACGCCTGCACGCATCGGTCTGGCTGCTGCGCTGGGGGTGTCGCGGCTTGCGGTCGCGCCGCGCCCGACCATTGCGGTGCTGGCCACTGGCGATGAGCTGATCGAGCCAGGCATGCCGCTCGGCCCGGGACAGATCTACAACAGCAACCGCGACATGCTGATGGCGCAACTGCGTGCGTTGGGCTACGCGCCGACCGCCTGGCCGACATTGCCGGACGACCCGCAACGTATCCGCACCATGCTGGAAGATGCGGCCGCGGCGTTCGATGTGGTGATCACCTGCGGCGGCGTTTCTGCTGGCGAAAAGGATTATCTGCCGCGTCTGATCGGCGAATTGGGGCGCATCCATTTCTGGCGTGTGCGCATGCGCCCGGGAATGCCGGCGGTGTTGGGGCAGATTGGTCGCTGCCTGGTCTTGGGACTGCCGGGCAACCCGGTCTCGGTGCTGGCAACGCTGATTGCCTACGGTGTACCGTTGCTGGATGGATTGCAGGGACGCAGCGAGCCGCGCCCGGTCTGGCATGCGGCCTTGGCAAGCCCATGGGAAAAGCGCCATGAGCGGCTGGAATTCCTGCGTGGGCGATTGGAATGCGGCGAAGATGGGCGGCTGACCGCACTGCCGCACCGCGGCGACGCCTCACATCTACTGCGTGGCGCGGCCGACAGCAATGCATTGATCGTGTTGCCCGAGCAGGCGCGGCGCTTCGAGGCCGGCGAGATCGTGCGGGTGATTCCGTACGCGTTGTGAGCGTTTGCTTGATCGATGGTGCCCGGCAGGATGACGCGCGCCTGGTTGGAGTGTTTACGCGATGCGCAGGGGATGCGGCGTGCGGGGCGCGTCAACGCGCAGGATAATTGCGTAAGCGTTTTGGTCGTGGCGTAAAAGCGACGCTTCGAAAAAGCGAACGCCTCGACATTGAGAGCGAATCGCTCGATAGCCGCTCTCGGCGGGAGAAGGGTTGGGTGAGGGTACGGCGGAAGACAGCCATCCACGCCCACGTCGCCGAACTGCTCAACGCAGCGATACACCTGGTTGCTTCGGTGGCAAGTCAATCAGGCAACTGACGGACACCACACCGCGGCGATGAGCTGACCTCAACCAACCGCACTACCGCAGAACGCCGCGTAGTCCGCATAACCGCGAAATACCGCGCCAGGCGCACAGACCGGGCAGTGCGGGTCCGGCGGCAAGCGGATGTCGCGGAAGCGCATCGCCAACGCATCGAAACTGAGCAGGCGGCCAGTGAGACCGGCGCCGATGCCGAGCAGCAGCTTGATCGCTTCGGTCGCCTGCAGGAGTCCGATCACCCCGGGCAGTACGCCGAGCACTCCAGCTTCGGCACAACTGGGCGCGAATTCCGGCGGCGGCGGTTCGGGAAACAGGCAGCGGTAGCAGGGCGCATGACCGCGGTGGCGGCCGGCATCGAAGACGCTGACCTGTCCTTCGAACTGCTGCACGGCGCCGTAAACCAGTGGTTTAGCGAGTTTGACGCAGGCATCGTTGAGCAAATACCGCGCGGGAAAATTATCTGCGCCATCGACCACCACATCCACGTCCTGCAGCAGCGCTTCGACATTGTCGGCCGTCACGCGCGTTTGCACCGCCTCGATGTCCACGCGCGGGTTGAGCGCGGCGATGCGCCGTGCGGCGGAGTCGACCTTTGCAGTGCCGACGCTGTCTTCGGTGTGCAGAATCTGGCGTTGCAGGTTGCTGCGGTCCACCACGTCGTCGTCGGCAATGCGTAGATGCCCCACACCGGCTGCGGCGAGGTAGAACGCTGCCGGCGAGCCTAGTCCGCCGGCGCCGATCAACAACACCCGTGCACGTGCCAGGCGCCGCTGGCCTTCCAGGCCGACCTGCGACAGACGCAGATGGCGTGAATAACGCTCAAGAAAATCCTGCTCGTCCGCCGGCAATGTCGGGCGTACCAGCGGCAGGCCGGCGCTGGCCCATGCGCTGGTGCCGCCGGCCACCGATGCCACGTGCGCATAGCCGTGCGTGCGCAAGATGGCGGCCGTGTGCGCCGAGCGTTTGCCGCTCTGGCAGATCAATACGATTGCGCGGGTTTGCTCGGGCAGATGGACTGCAGGCTCCATTTCCAGGGAGTGCTGTGCGATCGCCATCGCACCTTCGGCCTGGCCGCTGGCACGCTCATGCAGTTGCCGGATGTCGACCAGCAAGGCACCCTGCAGGGCGCGGGCACGGGCATCGGCGGGAGAGATGTCGTGGTTGCTCATGCAGCCATTGTCGCGCAAACGCAGCAGCTGCGATGTGCAATCTTGCCCACGACACGCACGCACCTCGCTGCTGATGAAAGGCGCGTCATGATCGCGGCGCGATGGCGGATGCGATCACGCTGCACTGCGAGCGGCACCGCTGTAATTCGGCCTCGTTCAGCACCTCGTGCGGCTCGTGCGGCCCGGTTTGCCTGTCTTGCGCAGCGCGCCCAGCAGCATCGTCGCAGTGCCTGCCTCAGGAGGCCATCATGCTTATTCCATCGCAGCACGCGTACGTCGCGCGGCGTGCCAACACGTATCGACCGCTGGGTTTGTGCATCGGACTGGCCATGAGTTGCAACGCGGCGGCGCAACAGGCCGCGCCCAACGCCGATGGCGCGGCGCCAGCCACGTCCACGTTGGAGGCGGTGCAGGTCAAAGGCGTGCGCAGCAGCGTGGAAAGCGCCATTTCGATCAAGCAATCGAATGCGGAAATCAGCGATTCCATCGTGGCCGAAGACATCGGCAAGCTGCCCGACAACAGCGTGGCTGCGGCCTTGCAACGTGTAACCGGCGTACAGGTGGCGCGCGCCGGCGGCGAAGTGGGGCAGGTGCTGGTGCGCGGCTTGCCGAACGTCATCACGACCCTGGATGGGCGCAACGTCTTCACAACGGTGGGACGCGACATGGAGCTGGCAGATGTTCCGGCCGAATTGCTGCGCAGCGTGGAGGTGTACAAGACCACCGGCGCGCAATTTCAGGAAGGCGGCATCGCCGGAGTGGTCGATGTGCATTTGCGGCGACCGTTCGATTTCGATCAGGACAGCACGATTGCCGGCAGCGTAAGCGCGTTGCGGGGCGATCAATCCGGCAAGACCGTTCCCAATGGCAGCCTCACCATCAGCCAACGCCGCGACACCGCGATGGGCCGCATGGGGAGCGTGTCCTATCAACGCCGCCCGTATCAGGAATCCAACACATTGTATGGCACTTACGATGCGAAGCCGAACCCGCTTGATCCGGCCCAGCAGATTTACGTGCCCTACGGCGCAGGGGGATTGATGGCGCGCGGCGATCGCAAGCGCAAGTCGGCGAATTTTTCGTTTCAATGGGCGCCGAGCGAGAACAGCGAGGTGTATGTCGACACGCTGTACATCGGTTACGACAACCGGCCCCAAGTGAATTACTGGTTGCCATTCCCGGGGCTGGCGACGCCAGAGAACACCGAATCGGTCGGTCTGCGGCCGGGCAGTGACGTGCTGGCCGACCTGGTGGCGCGCGACATGCGCACGCTCTCCAGCACGCAGGCGCACAAGAACGCGTCGGACACCTACCAAGCTGCGCTGGGCGGGCGTTGGAGTGGCGAGCGCATGCGTGCGAGCAGCGAACTCGCCTATACCTATAGCACCGCCGAGAACCGCTCATTCACGCTGGACATGAACACGCAGGCGCCGCGATTGAACATGCGTTCGGCGGGAGGCGCTGCAGATGTCTGGATCACCCAGGCCGATGGCAGCGCGTACGACATCACCGCGCCAGGCAATTGGGAACTGAGTCAGTACTACGACAGCTGGAACACCCAGAAAGGCGAGGAGTGGGCGTGGCGGGCCGATGCCACCTTCGATCTGGAGCTGGGGCCGTTGCGATCAGTGGACGTGGGTGCGCGCGCAAGCAGGCGGACGGCGACCAATCATTCCGGGGATACCGGCGCACGCAACAATCTGAGCGGCGCACCGATCTACTTGAGCGACGTGCCCGGCCTGGCATCGGTAACGCCCGGCAACATGCTCGACGGCGCGCGTGCATTCACCAGCGAGCGCTGGGCATCGGCCAACCAGGATTTTCTGCTGCAGCAAAGCACCCAGGTGCGTACCTTGATGGGGCAGCCGCCGGGCCCGCCCGATGAAAATCCTGCCTTGTTTTTCGACGATCGCGAAGACAGCTATGCGATCTATGCGCAGGTGAATTACGGTTTCTCGCTTGGGTCCATTCCTGTGGATGGACGTGTCGGCGCGCGCGCGACGCGATTGGATTCGCAATTGCAGGGCAGCCAGTCGCTGGATGGCGTGCTGAGCCCGGTCAGCATCGATCGGCGTATCGACAAGGTGTTACCCAACTACAGCGCCAACCTCAGCTTGCATGAAAACCTGATGCTGCGGCTCGCCGGCAGCACGACGATCACGCGACCGGAATTTGCCGATCTCAATCCGCAGCTGGCCTTGTACCGGTCCACCGAATCGTTGCCGGCGCGCGGCAATGGCGGGAACCCGAAGCTGCGTCCGGTGGAATCGCGCAATGCCGATGTGTCGCTGGAATGGTATTTCCGTCCCGGCTCCTTGCTGTCGGTTGCCGGCTTTCATCACAAGATCGATGGCTATATCCAGAATTACGCAGCCGATGAATCCATCGATGGCATCGTCTATTCGATCAGCCGACCGCGCAATACCGGCGAGGGCAGCTTGAAGGGCGTGGAGGTGGGGTATACGCAGTTCTACGACTTTCTGCCGGGTTGGTGGTCCGGCTTCGGCAGTCAGCTCAACTACACGTATCTCTCGGCCGAGGCCGATTCGCCCGAGGGTATCAGCCAGCCGGTGACCAACGTGTCCAAAAATTCCTACAACGCGATTCTGATGTACGAATACGCGCGGTTCTCGGCGCGGGTCGCCTACAACTGGCGCGGCGACTATGCGGTGAGTTTCAACAGCTCAGGCGATCAGCCCGAACAGATCAATCAGGGACGGGAGAAGTGGCTGGATGCGGCCGTCAATTACGAGCTCAACAAGCATGTGACCTTGTTTGCCGAGGCCACCAATCTGCTCGGCACCACAACCAACAATTATTTCGGTCAGCGGCATGGCGACTTCCCGCGCGAGATCGCATCGCCCGAACGCACTTACACGCTGGGTTTTCGCTTCCGATTATGATGCGGATAACGCGGTCTGCGCGAGACGTTGGCATCAGGCTCACCGGCGCAACGGTAGCGTGAGCCCAGCAGAGGAGACCGTGATGACACCTGACATCGATGCACAACTGAAACAGCTTGCCGAAGCGTTGCCGGACATGCGCACTCAGCACCCGGACGACTTCTGGGATGTGTTCCGAGCCCGTTCCGAGAAAATCACCGGTGCGGCGCAGTCGCAGGAGCAGGCCGCGCAGATCGTCAAACGTATCGACGAGATATTGGCCGCCAACCAGCTGGGACCGGCCGATCCTGGGGCGTGACGCGGGACTGCTGAAGAGATGTGGCAGGTCGGAGCG
Organism: Xanthomonas sp. D-99; assembly: GCF_017746145.1. NCBI lineage: Bacteria > Pseudomonadati > Pseudomonadota > Gammaproteobacteria > Lysobacterales > Lysobacteraceae > Xanthomonas > Xanthomonas sp. D-99. The sequence goes on from NZ_JAGHWU010000022.1 coordinate 65,910, forward strand.
TATGCCGCAAAGTCGACGTCGCAGCGCTGCAGTGCGAGTTTCACTTGAGGTGGCTGTGCCGTTGATGCGGAGCAGGCCGGCTGGCGGTGCGCATGCAGGCGATTACGTCCTTCCGGAACAGGATCTCCGTCACCCGATGACGAGGTTTTCCGCGTTGCCGCGCAGTGGCGTGGCAGTCAGCGAATTCAAGGCTGGAGAAAAATCGTCAGCTGCGCGACCTTCATACAATGTGACGATGCGTTGCGCTGCAGCAGGCGCCCTTCGCCAGGTCTCGACGCTGGCGCGACGATCGAGTCACGCAACGAAGCCCAGCATCGAGCCACATCATCCAGCTGGAGACTTCCATGAGCACGCGCCACCCGATCATTCTTGTCCTGGCCTTGTGCGTTGGCGTCGGCGTATCTGCGCAGGCGCAGAACACGACACACTCTGCAATGCCCACCGGGCAGCAAACCGCAGGCGCAGCGACACCTGGCGAAGACGAGCGCGAGGCGCTCGGCATCCTGAGTGCCATCAACACCAGCGAAATCAACGCGGCAAATCTGGCATTGCAGAAGCAGGTGCAAGGCGGCGCGCGCGACTACGCCACGCGCATGGTCAAGGAGCATACCGACAACAACCAGAAGATCGCCAAGTGGCAACCGGACACGTCCGCCACGGGGGCAAAGCTGCAAATGACAAAGGGCAAGGCGGAATTGGCCAAGCTGCAAAAGCTGGACGGTCATGCGTTCGAAACGGCCTATATCACCGCGATGGTGAAAGACCACAGCGATGCATTGACGGCGCTCGACAACAAGCTGATCCCGCAGGTAAAGACTCCGCCGGTGCTCGAACACCTGCAGACCACGCGCCATCACGTCGCCGATCATCTGAGTAGTGCCAAGGCGCTACAGGCCACCGGCAAGAACGTAGGAGCCCTTTAAGCCATGGCTGCTTTATCGATCAATCCGGTAGGCACCGACGATGAAGGCACGCACATCGTGCGCAGCATGACCATTCGTGCCGAACCTCACCAGATACTGGATGCCTGGTGTGATGCAAATGTGCAGCAACGCGTGCTGGAAGGCGCCGCCGAACTGGTCTCCGGCGACGGCCAGGCGTCACGCTGGAAGCTGCATGCACCACTGCATCAGGATGTGCAGCTGACCCTGCGCCGCGCCGATGCGCGGCTGGGCGAGTCGGTGCGTTACGACGCCGAGGGCGAGCATGGGCTGCAGCTCACCATCGTATTGCAGGTGCACCCTGCACATGGGCGCGAAGCCAGCGAGGCGACGCTAAGTCTGCACTACGCGGTTGAAGGCATGCTGGCGCAGGTGTTGACCAAGTTGGTGAATCCCGCGCCGTACGTGCTGGCCGGCAAGGGACTACGGCGGCTGCGCGCATGGCTGGAAGCCGGTGAGGTGCCGACCTTGTTGCATACCCCAGCGGCGCGTGCGTCGACGCACGCGCATTCTTAAGGAGGGCTTTTCCGTGCGAGCACTTTGCTGGAATGGCGTTAACGATTTGCGCGTGGAAACCGTGTCCGACCCGGTGCTGGTCAACCCACGCGATGTGATCCTGAAAGTCGGGCTTACCACGACCTGTGGTTCTGATCTGCATTTCATCGACGGCTACCTGCCAACCATGCGCGAGGGCGATGTCATCGGCCATGAATTCATGGGGACGGTGGTGGAGGTAGGCACCGCGGTGAAGAACGTGCGTGTGGGTCAGCGCGTGGTGGTGCCGTCGTTTATCTCCTGTGGCGGTTGCTGGCATTGCGAGCGCAAGGAATTTTCGCTGTGCGACAACACCAACCCTAACTGGGAGATGCAGGAGCCGCTGCTTGGGCATCCAACCGCCGGCATTTATGGCTATACGCATGCCTTTGGCGGCTACGCAGGGTCGCACGCCACCTACATCCGCGTGCCGCACGCGGATGTCGGGTGTTTCGAGGTGCCTGATGGTGTGTCCGATGAGGATGCGCTATTTCTGTCGGATGCAGGTCCCACCGGTTTCATGGGTGCAGACTTCTGCGATATCCAGCCCGGCGACACGGTGGCGGTCTGGGGTTGTGGTGGGGTGGGGCTGATGGCGCAGCAAAGCGCGCGCATCCTGGGCGCAGAGCGGGTGATCGGCATCGACCGGCTGCCTAAGCGTCTGGCGATGGCGCGCGACGTATTAGGTGTGGAGGTGATCGATTATTCGGCGGTCGACAGCGTGGTGGATGTCCTGCGCGAAATGACCGGAGGGCGTGGTCCGGATGCGTGTATCGATGCGGTCGGCATGGAGGCCCATGGCACCGGCATCGGCCATACCTACGATCGGGTCAAGCAGGCCTTGCACTTGCACACCGATCGCGGCCAGGCGCTGCGCGAGGCCATCCTCGCCTGCCGCAAAGGCGGCATCCTGTCGGTTCTGGGCGTGTACGGGGTGATGGACAAGTTTCCGCTGGGTGCGGTGATGAACAAGGGCCTGACGGTACGGACCGCGCAGCAGCACGGGCAGCGATACGTGCCCAAGTTGCTGGACCTGGCGCAGGCTGGACGATTGAAATCCGGCTTTCTGCTGACCCATAAGATGCCGCTGGAAGACGCCGTGCGGGGCTACGACATGTTCAAACACAAGCACGATGGGTGCGTGCGCGCGGGGTTTGTTCCCTAGCGCCAGAGACCTTGGCAGCACTGAGTTGCCTGCGAGCGCGGCAGAAAATTGCTTGCCATCCGGCGTGCGTAACAAGCGCATGGTGCGCGCACGCTGCCAGCTGCATCGGGCGTTCTTCCTGACCTGCATGCATTGCCACGCACGTGCACCACGCCTGACCCTGCTGCACGTGTGCAGCAGGGCCTCTTCTGGGCTCAAGGATGGCTGCCCTTTGCGTCCGTGACGCCAGGAATGGGTTGGGCATCGGAAAAATGTGCACGCAATGCATCCACGCCCTCTTGTGGCTTTGCCAGCGGCACAAGATCTTGACGGTTGGCGCGGCGTTCTGCGGTGGACACCGAGACGGCCCGGTCGCGTTGTGCAACCAACCGCTGCTGCAGTTCCCCGTCGCGATTGAACGACCACGCCAGCATCGGCTCGCCCAGCGGCAAGGTGTCGCCGGGCGTGGTGCCCTTGCGCGAATGCCAGGTGTGCCAGGTCTTGCCGTAGCTGTTGATCTTGCTGCGCATCAATTCCTTCTCGGCGAGCTGCGGCAGGTTGGGAGCGGAAAGCTGGCCGGAAAGGATCTCACCGTTATGCGGATGCCAGAAGCTGCGCTCGTGTTCCGGCAACTGCGCAAACAACGTCTCGGAGATGATGTATTCGATACCGGTGAGGTTGGCGCGGTCGGTATTGCCGTCGTAGAGCGCGCATTGCGCGAGATCTTCGTTGACCTGCTGGCAATAGTGATGCGCCTCCATTTGCTCATCTGGTGCGTCCTTCATCGGATGAAAACCGACCAGATAGATGTCCAGCTTGCCGACCGGGCCGCTGGGTTGCAGCACTTTCGCGCCGGCTTCCAGCACATTGGTCTTGGCACTTTCCGGTGCGCCCGGCGGGGTGACCGACGGCGGGCTGCGCGAGCAACTGGTGCAGAGCGCAACGCCGATCAACAGTGCGGAATGTCGCATGGCGCTTCCCATCAATGAGTGTGCTTCAAGCTAAGAGCGTGGGCGGTTTGCCAGGCGTGAGCGCGGGCCGTGTCACGCAGTGCAGCTTCACCTCGCTTGAGCATCGGCTTCATCAGGCGGCGGTCATGCTGTTGCACCACGGAAGCGGCCACTTGCATGCCCATGTCAGGCACCTCACGTAAGATCGCGACGTTCAACGTCAATGGTATTGCCAGCCGTCTGCCGCACCTGCTGGAATGGTTGCAACGCGAGCAGCCGGACATCGTGGGCCTGCAGGAATTGAAGTCGACGCAGTCTGCGTTTCCTGAGCAGGCGATCCGCGATGCCGGGTACGGTGTGATTTGGCACGGCGAAAAGTCCTGGAATGGTGTGGCACTGCTTGCGCGGGGTACCGAGCCAGTGGAAATTCGTCGCGGGTTGCCCTGGGATCCGCGCGACACGCAGAGCCGCTATCTGGAGGCGGCGATTCATGGCGTGGTGGTGGCCTGCCTGTACTTGCCCAACGGCAACCCGCAGCCCGGGCCGAAGTTCGACTACAAGCTTGCATGGTTCGAGCGCCTGATCCGGCACGCGAAAACGCTGGTGGACCTGCCGCATCCCGTGGCGCTGATCGGCGACTTCAACGTGGTGCCCACCGATGCGGATATCTACGACCCCAAGGGCTGGCGCAAGGATGCCCTGCTGCAGCCGGAAAGCCGTGAGGCCTACCAGACCCTGCTAGCGCAGGGTTGGACCGATAGCTTGCCGGCAATTCACGGCCAGACGCCGATCTATACGTTCTGGGATTACTTCCGTCAGCATTTTGCGCGCGACCGTGGGTTGCGCATCGATCATCTGCTGCTCAATCGCACGCTGGGGCCCGGCTTGCAAGATGCCGGCGTCGACAAGTGGGTACGTGCACTGGAAACGGCCAGCGATCATGCACCGACCTGGATCAGCGTGCGCGTGCCGGATGCGCCCGCTGAAGCGGCGCCGGATACCACGCCTGTGGCGAAGGTGCGCAAGCCGGGCGCAGTGAAAAAGGCGGCTGTGTCCAAGGCGGCCGCGAAGAAGACGTCGAGTGTCACTGCAAAAAAAGCGGTGAAGAAGATCGCCGCAAAGAGGACCACAGCCGGATCGGCGACACCACGCAAGTCGGCGAAAAAGAACAGCTGATCAGCTCACCGGCCGGCCGGAGTCGACGCAGCCTATCTACGCTGCGCGTTCCAACTTGCGGCGCTTGACCCGCTGCAATGCGTAGCCAGTCAGGGCCGTCAGCAGGATCAGCACATTGCTGACGATAAACACCGCGTTGCCAACCAGATAGCTGTAGAGGATGAACAACACCGAGGCGCTGATCTGGCCGAGGAACAACCAGCGCGAGACGCCCTGCGCGGCATCGGAGCGCCATTGTTTGTAGATCTGCCGGATCAAGGTGGCGATCAGGATGATGCTGGCGAGCCAGCCCACGAAGTCGACGAATTGCATGCGTGCAGTTGCTGAAGGAAGGCCTGCAACCTTGCAGCGCACACTGTCTGCATACCGTTCGAGCAGCTTCAAGCGTAGTGCTCAGGGATGCCCAACACATGGCGGATAGACATACGCCGCCGCAACGGCCACGCCTGTACCTGCTGCGCCAGGGGCCGGTATCCTAGCCGGGTCATCCATTGGTCGGCACTGTCCTGCACATGATCAGCTATGCCGAAGCACTCGCGCTGGTCCACGCGCACGTCGCAACCCTCGCCAGCGAGTGGGTGGCAAGCGCCGACGCCGAGGGCCGCGTGCTCGCCGACGCCTTGTCGAGCCAGGCAGAGTTGCCGCCCTTCGACAACAGCGCAATGGATGGGTTTGCACTGGCGACCGCGGGGGTGGGTGCGTTGGCAGACAGCGAGTACGTGGTGAGCGGCACCGTTGCGGCAGGGCAGGACGCCGGTGCGGCCGCGATCGGTGCGGCCTGGGAAATCATGACCGGCGCCGGCGTGCCGCCGGGTGCCGATGCGGTGGTGCCGATCGAGCAAGTGCAGATCCTCGAACACGACGGCGAGCGCCCCTGCCGCATCCGCCTGCGCCAGCCGGTGCGTGCGGGCCAGCACATCCGCCGTCGCGGCGAAGACGTGCGCTTGCACGATCGCGTGATCGATGCCGGCACCGTGCTGCGCGGTGCGCACCTGATGCTGCTCGCCGCCCTGGGCTGCGCGCATGTGCAGGTGGTGCGGCAGCCGCGCGTGGCCTTGATGGCCACTGGACGCGAGTTGATCGGCGACCCCGCACACCCCCTGCTGCCGGGCCAGATCCGCGATGGCACCAGCAGCTATCTGTTGGCTCAGTTGCATGCCGCCGGTGCCGAGGTCGTGTGGCGCGGGCAGGTGGGCGACGACGATGTTGCGTTCGATGCGGCACTGGCACAGGCCCGCCATGCCGGTGCCGATCTCATCCTGAGTACCGGCGCGGTTTCGCGTGGTCGTTACGATTTCATCCCGGATGCGTTGGCACGTCATGCTGCCGACGTGCTGTTTCATAAGGTTGCGGTGCGACCGGGCAAACCGATACTGCTTGCACGCTTTGGTGATGGCGCGCTGTATGTGGGCTTGCCCGGCAACCCGATGGCCAGTGCGGCCGGGCTGCGATTTTTCGTCGAGCCCGCATTGCGCGGTCTGTTGGGCATGCCGGTTGAGCATGGCTTGCGCGTCGCATTAGAAGCGCCGATGCAGGCCCGGCCGATCTGGCGGCAGCATCTGCGGGCACGCCTGCTGTGCAGCGCGGCCGGGCAGTTGTCGGTGCAGATCCTGCCGCAGCAGGAGTCCTTTCGCGTGGCACCGTTGCTGCAGGCCAACGTCTGGGCAGTGCTGGAGCCGCAGGAGGAAGGAGCAGCAGCGAGCACGCATGCCGAGGTGTTCGGCTTGGGCCATCTGCAACCGGCCGCGCCGGCCATCGCGCCATGAACCTGCCGGTGCGTGCCATCCATCCTGGGGCTGTTGCATGACGCTGCAGCAGCCGTGGACGGGCGTGGTGCTGGCCGGTGGACGTTCCTCACGCATGGGGCAGGACAAGGCGTTGCTGCCCTGGCATAGGCGTCCGTTGCTGGAACAGATGCAGGCGCTGCTGCGACAGGCCGGTGCGCAACACGTGGTGGTCAGCGGCAACCGGCCCGAATACGCCGGCATTGCCGATGTCCAGCCCGAGCTCGGCCCGCTCGGAGGGCTGGCAAGCGTGATCGCAGGCGTGGCCGATGCGACCACGCTGGTGGTGGTGCCGGTGGATATGCCGCTGTTGTCGGCTGCGTTGCTGGCCAAGCTGCTGAGGCCTACGCAGTTCCGCTGTGTGGCCTTCGAGGACCAGATGCTGCCGATGTGCCTGCGCCTGGATGCCAGCGTGCGCGAGGCGTTGACGGTGTTGATGGCAGGCGCTGCATCGTCACGCTCGCTGCGCGCCTTGCAGCATTCACTGCAGTGCCATCGCGTGACTGTCACCGCCAGCGAACGCGCTGAGTTCGTCAATTGCAATACGCCCGAGCAATGGAGCCGGCTGATCCATGAAAATCCAGATTGAAGGCCAACATCTGCGGTTTCGTATCGACGAGGACGAGCTGGCCAGCCTGCTGGCCGGCCGCAGCGTCGACAATCTCAGTCGCTTGCCCAGCGGGCAGGGCGCACGGCTGGTCCGTCATAGCGTCAGCCTCACCGGTGGCCATGCGGCCTGCAATTGCGCCACCGATCATTGGCAGTTGGCGATCCCGCGCGATGCGCTGGAGGAATATGCACGGCAGTTACCGCGCCGCGATGGTCTTAAGTTCAGTTTCGATGCGGGCGCCGGGCACGCCGAGGCGATGGCCTTGCAAGTCACCTTCGACGTGGATGTGCGCGATAGCGCGCGCAAGCGCCTGCCGCGCGACTGAGTCCGCTGTCGATGGCGGTGCGCGTTCAGAGCAGGCTCGCGCGGCACTGGGTGCGCTAAGCTGCTGCCGAGCGGTCGAGCCCGCATTGCCGCGAGGAGATGGCGCATGCAGGACGTTCAAACCCGGCCGGCCTCTGCATCCGCCAGGCGCGTGTCTGGTGCCGATCTTGCCGGCAGCACTGCGCCGCGCGGCCGCGTTGGCTGTCGTCACGCGTTGGCAGGTGGCTGAGCATGCCGCGTGCAGTGGATTCGGCGATACGCAGGCAGGCGTCCTTGGCCAGCCGCCAGGCAGATCAGGCGCCGGCCAATGATCGCCGCATCGCCAATATCGTTCCCAACACGGTGCGCTCGCTGCTGGGCCTGGTCGAAGATCGCGGGCATCCGCCGGGGCGGCTGTGCAAGGGGCTGGGATTCACCGACCGCGACCTGCTGCTGTCCTACCAGCAGGTACGTGCGCTGATCCTGCGCGCGCGCCGGCTGCTGGACGAGCCGGCGATGGGCTTGGCGGCCGGCATGCGGCAACGGCCGGTGTCCTGGGGCCTGACCGGGCTGGCCATGCTCACCTGCGAAACCTTCGGCGAAGCGATCGGCTATGGGCTGAGCCATCAGCACGAAGCCGGGGCGATGATGCAGCACGTATTTGCGCAACAGGGGCGCGAAGCGTCCATCGAACTGGTGCCGCATGTGTTCGATCTGGAGATCGAGCCCTATCTCATCGAGGAAGCCTTTGCCGGCGCCCTCAATGTCAGTCGCTGCATGCTGGGTCCGGACATCCGACCGCGCGCGGTGGAACTGGCCTTCGCGCGATCGGCCCCGCTGGAGATCTACACGCGCTTTTTCCGCTGCCCGGTGCGTTTTGCTGCCGGCAGGAACCGGATGACGCTCGATGCCAAGTGGTTGGCCGCGCGGCTGCCGGGCTACGACCGCACCACCTGCGGGCTGTTGCGGCAACAATTGGAGACGCTGATCCAGCGGCCGCCGTCGCGCAATGAATTGGTCGAATCGATCGCATTGCGGCTGCGCAGCGATGCCGAGCGTGCGCCGCGGCAGCCGGAGCTTGCGCGCCAGGCCAATTGCAGCGAGCGCACGCTGCGGCGCCGGCTCGGCGCGCAGCAGGTCGGCTACCGGGCGCTGCGCGATGCCGCCCGCTACGAACGCGCGCAGGATCTGCTGCGCAATTCGCAGATGACCGTGGCCGAGGTGGCGCATGCGGTGGGATACGCCGATGCACGGGCGTTTCGGCGCGCCTTTCAACGCTGGGCTGGTCAAGCGCCCGGACAGGCGCGCGGGTCGCGATGAGCTGATCAAGGCGGGCGGGGAGTCGGGACGACATGCGTGCTGGCGTCCTATGGGAGCTTCGGAATCCGCCAGCAGTGCTCCGCCACATGCCGGCAACGGAAGTGGTGACAATCAGATGCGTCGCGCGTTCGCTTGCACCGGAATGGGCGGGTCTGCGCATTGATCAGGCGGCACCACTTCCCAGCCATCCTGGCATGGGCGAATCAGGCCGCGTTGCTGCAGCGATGCAAGATAGGTGCGATGCCCGCGCTCGGCGCTGCGCGCGAACAGCGGCAGGGCGCGCGTCAGCAGGTTGGGCAGCAACATGGCCAGCCGCACCGTCCACGACTCGCTGGGGCGCACGAAGCGCTCCAGGCACGGCGCATCCAGGCAGCGCAGCACCTGCAGTGCGACTTCGTCAGGCTGTTGCGGCCGATCCATGAACTGTAGCTTGTTGCCGCCGTGGAGGGCCTCGCGCATCAGCATCGGGGTGTCGGTGGCCGACGGGTTGACGATGGAGACGCGAATGCCCAGGCGTACGCCATCCGGTCCCAGGCAGAGCATGGCACCGCGCAGACCGAACTTGCTGGCCGAATAGACCGTCGACTCGGGCAACGGGAACATGCCGCCCAGCGAGACGATGTTCACCACGCGCCCGTCGCCAGCGCGCTGCAGTAGCGGCAGTAACCGGTGCGTCAGCAACAACGGCGCCAGCAGGTTCAACTCCAGTTCGCCGCGGATCGACTCGGGCGTGCGCTTTTCGAACGGCGTGGTGCCGACGATGCCGGCGTTGTTCACCAGTATCTGCAATTGCCCCCAGTCCGTGTCGAGTCGCTCTGCGAGCCGGTCGCGCGAAGCGGAGTCGGTCAGGTCGGCGACCTGCGCGCATGCCAATGGACCCAGCGCCTGCACCGCACGTGCCAGTGCATCGGCATCGATATCCACCAACAGGCAACGTACGCCGCGCTGTATCAGGCGCGCGGCGATCGCGCGTCCCAGTCCGCCGGCGCCGCCGGTGATCACCGCATGCCAGCCGCGCAGATCCTGCGGCCTAGCCATGGGCAACCTCGCTATCGGCCAGCCGTGCGGTGGAGGTAGTGCGCATGCGTGGATCGCCACTGGCGTCGAGCTTGAGCGCGTCGTACATGTGTTCGCCCAGCTCGCCCCAGCCCAGTTGTCTGCGCAGCTGCTGCAGATAGCGTTTGAATGCATGCGCCTCGATGTAGACGGCGTGGCGCTGCGATGCCACGAAACGGATGCCGCCGGACAGGTCCGGCGTATCGTTTTCGATCAACGCATCGAATCGGCGTGCGCTGGCCGGATCGCGGCGTTGCGCGGTCAGGTAGGACGCGATCATGTGGGCCTGGGTGTCGAACAGCTTGTACGCGCTGGAATTGGTTTCCAGGTAGCCGATCCCGAACAGGTTGCGATGCGTGCGGTTGAACATCGACAGGTACATCTGCGGGCGTCCGCCGTTCCAGAGGAAATACGCGCTGGCGTACGGGCAGCTCCAGCGGTAGCCAGTGGCGCAGAGCAGCAGTTCGATCTGCTCGCGGCTGCCGTCCTTGAACACCACGTGCCTGCCGTCCAGTCGCTCGATATCGGGTTTGACAGCGATGTTGCCGTGCTGCAGATGGTGCAGCAGCTGGGCGTTGAGCAACGGGTGACTCTCGAACAAACGGTGGTCCGGCTTGGGCAACCCCAGCTTGGTCAGATCGCCGTTGACCAGGCGCAGCAGCGCCGAGAAGATCGGGCGCGCCAGCCATAACGGCAGGTGCGGGCCGGTCTCGGCGATCTGGTCGACCGGAATCCCCATCAAGTGCTTGGGAATGAAGTGATAGCCACGGCGCACGCTGAGAAAGGCGCGCTGCGCATGCATGGCCGCCTCGCAGGCGATGTCCGCGCCGGAGTTGCCGGCGCCCAGCACCAGCACGCGCTTGCCGCGGAATTCGTCGCCATGCCGGAAACTCACCGAGTGGCGGATGTCGCCATCGAAGTGGCCTGGCAATTGCGGCATGCTGGGGTCCCAGTTGACGCCCGATGCGCAGATGACCGCGGCGTAGATGCGCTGCGAGCCATCGGCCAACGCCACCTGCCAGCGCCCGTCCGCCTGTTTGTCGATGCGCAGGACGGCGGTGTCGAACTGGATCTTCTCGCGCAGACCAAACGTCTGGGCGAAGCTGCGCAGGTAGGCCAGGATCTGTCGATGCGACGGGTAGTCGGGGTAATGGCGCGGCATGGGATGGCCGATGAAGGCCGATAGATCGCGCGAGGAAATGAAGTGGGTGGAGTCGTAGATCGGCGAGCCGGGGTTGCTGACGTCCCATATCCCGCCAAGGTCGCCGTGGCGTTCGAACTGGTCGTAGTCCAGCCCCTGCGCCTTCAGCGCACGCGCCGCGCTGAGCCCAACCGGGCCAGCACCGATGATGCAGACCGCATCGCTGCGGTCGAGCTGGAATGGTTGGGACGGAGAAGGCGTACGCATGGTCGTGGCGATGTCCGAGCCGAGATGACGTGCTCGACTGTAGGCGGATGAGCGCCCGGCGCTGGGGACTTTTTCGGCCAGGCAGAGGGCGAAACCGGCCACGCTGGGCAACTGTTGCCCGCGTTCCCGTACGCAGTGACGTGGTGCCGATGACAAGCGCTGGCGGCTAGCAGTCGAGCGCCATTGCGCAGCGGCGGGCCGCCATTTCCCGCAGACGCGTTGCGCGGCGCTCCGGCGACCGGCGTCGCGAACGCACGTGTCGGCAGCAGGACACGGCGCGCCGAGCGTTGCCTGCGAGCGATGCGCAGTCGCGTCCAAGCGCGTCGAAACCGGATCTATCACTGGCAAGGTGCCGGTATGAGCGCACCGTCGATGCGGGCTGACAACAACCTGTCTGAGTGCGTGAGCTGTTCTTGCACAATCCCTGACGCCAGATCAAAAAAGGCCGGCTCTCTCGAGCCGGCCTTTCGCTGATCCATTCAACCTCGATCAGGCGTTTGCGAACGCCAACAGATCCTTGTTGAACTGGTCCGCATGGGTAACGGTCAGGCCATGCGGCGCGCCGGCATAGATCTTCAATTCTGCATTCTTGATGATCTTGGCCGACATCTTGCCGGACGCATCGATCGGCACGATCTGATCGTCGTCGCCGTGTACCACCAGCGCCGGCACATCGATCTTCTTCAGGTCGGGCGTGTAATCGACTTCGGAAAATTCCCTGATGCAGTCGTACTGGCCCTTGTGCCCACCCAACATGCCCTGCAGCCAGAACGCATCGCGCATGCCTTGGGTGACCTTGTTGCCATCGCGGTTGGCGCCGAAGAACGGCGTGGTCAGGTCCTGGTAAAACTGCGACCGATCCTTGGCCACGCCGTCGCGAATGCCGTCGAACACGCTCATCGGCAGGCCGCCCGGGTTGGTCGGGCTCTTGACCATCTGCGGCGGCACGGCGCCCACCAGCACCACCTTGGCCACGCGCTTGCTTCCATGGCGGCCGACGTAATGCGCCACTTCGCCACCGCCGGTGGAATGGCCCACCAGGATTGCGTCTTTCAGATCCAGCGCCTCGATCACCGCAGCCAGATCGTCGGCGTAGGTATCCATATCGTTGCCGTCCCAGGTCTGCGACGAACGGCCGTGGCTGCGGCGGTCATGCGCAATCACGCGATAGCCGTGCTGGCCCATGAACAGCATCTGCGCATCCCAGGCATCGGCGCTAAGCGGCCAGCCGTGCGAAAACACGACCGGTTGGCCCTTGCCCCAGTCCTTGTAGAAAATAGTGGCGCCGTCGGGACGTTTGACGAAATTGGACATCTGCTTGACTCCGTGAGTGGACGAGTGGGGCGGCGAGGTGGATGGCATGCGCGTGGCCGCGGCAGCGCTGGCGAGATGTGGCAGCGATAACGCTGCCACGGCTGCCGTGCCGGAAATGAGAAAGTGGCGGCGCCCGGCATCGGCCGGATGCGCCTCGAACGGATCCATAAGAACTCCTGCAGGCGAGGGCATGCAGCCCGGCGGTCGCATGCGCGCGTTGGCGCGTCATGTCAGGCATGCCCAAGCAGCGCAAGGCCACTGCAGGCAACGGACAGACCGGTGCATGCGCCAAGTAGAGCGCGTGATGCTTGAGGCAGATTGCACGCGCGTGCGCAGTGCACCCACGAGTACAGAATGTGATCGATTCGCGCGATGCGCAGCCGTCATGGAAGAATCGTAAGCATGCGCACAGCGCTTGCAGCTGCTTCGAGCAAGTCTGGCGCGGTACTTCGCTCTTCAATCACGTCGCCGAACCTGTCTGGTGCGGCGAGGGCACCGCACCCCGACGCCGTCGACTCCGCTGAGAGACCTTGCCCACCCATCATTGCAGGACACGTTTTGGAATCTCTCAAGCATCACCAGCAGCGATGGTGCGCGTTGAAGGGAAGAAAGCGCGACACCGTCTTCCAGTTGTCCGGGCGATAGGAAACACTTGATCGAACGCTGGCGCAATACCCGCACCGATGCCGCATCTCAATGCAGCGCGGTATCCCACAGCAGCTTCAGATTGAGGCATACGATCACCGCAGCGATCACCCACGCGATGCGTATCAGCCACGCTGGCGCTACCAGCGCGCCCATCAACTGCCGGTCGGACACGAAGCGCACCAGCGGAATCACCGCAAACGGCAGCTGCATCGACAACACCACCTGGCTGAGTACCAACAACCGTGCGGTACCGGCTTCGCCATACAGCCAGGTCACGATGACCACCGGCACGATGGCGATGCCGCGGGTGAGCAAGCGCCGTATCCATGGCGGCAGGCGTAATTGCAGGAAGCCTTCCATCACGATCTGCCCGGCCAGCGTTGCGGTCACGGTGGAGTTGATGCCCGAGGCGAGCAGCGCCACCGCAAACAGCGTCGAGGCCAGGCCGACGCCAAGCATCGGCGCCAGCAACGCATGCGCCTGTTCGATCTCCTGCACGTCGGTGCGGCCCTGCGCATGGAACACCGCCGCGGCCAGGATCAGGATCGAGGCGTTGATGAACAGCGCGAACATCAACGCCACCGTGCTGTCTGTGACCGCCCAACGCAGCGCGGATTTCCGGCCGACATCGGTCCGTGGATATGCGCGCGTCTGCACGATCGACGAGTGCAGATACAGGTTATGCGGCATCACCGTCGCACCGATGATGCCGATCGCCAGATACAACGCCTGCGGGTCGGTGACCACCTGGGCACGCGGAATGAAACCGCCCAGTACCGCCGCGATCGGTGGCGCGGCCAACGCGATCTGGATGCCGAAACACACGAAGATGATCAGCAGCAGCGCGATCACGAAGGCTTCCAGCGCGCGGAAACCGCGGTTCATCAGCAGCAGCACCAGCACCACATCCACCGCGGTGATGATCGCGCCCATGGTGAGCGGAATCCCGAACAACAGCTTCAACGCAATCGCGGTACCGATTACCTCGGCCAGATCGCAGGCGATGATGGCCAGCTCGCAAATGCCCCACAGGGCCAGATTGACGCCACGCGGATAACGCACGCGACAGGCCTGCGCCAGGTCCAGCCCGGTGGCGATACCCAGCCGCGCCGACAGGCCTTGCAGCACGATCGCCATCAGGTTCGACAACAGGATCACCGACAGCAGCAGGTAGCCGAACTGCGAGCCGCCGGCCAGATCGGTGGCCCAGTTGCCCGGGTCCATATAGCCCACCGACACCATGTAGCCAGGTCCCAGGAAGGCCAGCAGACGGAACCACCAATGGCCGCCGTTGGGCACGGAGACGCTGGCTTGGTGGTCGCCCAGACCGCCGATGGCGGTGGCTGACGATGGTGCTGAGGCGGCGGTGTCGGCGGGCATGCAGCTTGGTCGAAACGGGTCTAGCGAATGATATAGCAGTTGCTATGCTATTGAGCATTGGCAATTTCAATCGTATTGATCTGCTGCGTGCTTCAAACTATGCGCTCCGGCATCGATGCCGGCGACGATGACGAGGAAGAGGGTGGGCAAGAGCGAAAAGGTGGAAGCGGCCGCGCCGGTCCTGATCGATGCGCAGGTGCACATGGAGAGCTTCCGTCAGGTACGCGAAGCGCGCCGCGCCGAGCTGGTCGAGGACTACGTGGAGCTGATCTCCGATCTACTGGTGGATGGCGGCGAGGCACGTCAGGTCGATATCGCGGCGCGCCTGGGCGTCGCGCAGCCCACCGTGGCCAAGATGCTCAAGCGGCTGGTGCGCGACGGTTGGGTCGTGCAGCGGCCCTACCGCGGGGTGTTCCTGACCCCGGCCGGCGAGGCGCTGGCCGCATCCAGCCGGCAGCGCCACCAGATTGTGGAGCGCTTCCTGCTTGCGCTCGGCATCGATGAAGCCACCGCGCGTCGCGACGCGGAGGGCATCGAACACCATGTCAGCGAAGCCACGGTTGCCGCGTTCGCCGCGTTCCTGGACCGCCAGGGCGGTTCGGCCCCGTGAGCATGCCCACCGCTACGCCGACCGATACGCCGCACGCGGCGATCGATATGCACTGGATGCAGCACGCCTTGCAATTGGCCGAGCGTGCCGAGCGCGACTATGACGAGATCCCGGTGGGCGCGGTGCTGGTCGATGCGCAAGGCAACGTGCTTGGCGAAGGCTGGAACTTCAATATCGCCAGCCACGATCCCAGCGCGCATGCCGAAATCGTGGCGATGCGCGAAGCCGGGCGCAGGCTGGCCAATCACCGCCTGATCGGCTGCACGCTCTACGTCACCCTGGAGCCGTGCGCGATGTGCGCGATGGCGATGATTCATGCGCGGATCGCGCGCGTGGTGTTCGCCGCCTGCGATCCCAAGACCGGCGCCTGCGGCAGCGTCTTCGACCTGCTGGCCGACCCGCGCCACAATCATCGCGTGCAGGTCAGCGGCGGCGTGCTCGCGGCCGAGGCGAGCCTGCGGCTGACCAATTACTTCAGGGCCAAACGCGGCAAGCCGCCACTTGCGCCCTGAGCGACGCGGCCGCGGTATGATGCGCGCCCTTTCCAGCACCCGGCCGGCGACGGCCCCCCACAGGACGGCGACATGGCAGAGAACCTTGCAGGCAACGACCGACTGATCTGGATCGATCTGGAAATGACCGGCCTGGATACCGATCGCGATTCCATCATCGAGATCGCCACCATCGTGACCGATGCGCAGTTGAACGTGCTTGCCGAGGGGCCGGAACTGGCCATTGCGCATCCGCTGGAAACCCTGGAAGCGATGGACGAATGGAACCGCAATCAGCATCGCCGCTCGGGTCTGTGGCAGCGCGTGCTCGACAGTCAGGTGACCCACGCGCAGGCCGAAGCGCAGACGGTGGCATTCCTGGGCGAGTGGATCCGCGCCGGCGCCTCGCCTATGTGCGGCAACTCGATCTGCCAGGATCGCCGCTTCCTGCACCGGCAGATGTCGCGCCTGGAGCGCTATTTCCATTACCGCAACCTGGACGTGTCGACCATCAAGGAGCTTGCGCGACGTTGGGCGCCGACGGTGGCCAACGGGTTTGCCAAGAGTTCTGCGCATACCGCCCTGAGCGATGTGCGCGATTCAATCGACGAGTTGCGCCACTATCGTCAGTTCATGGGGGCGCTTGGTGGCGATACCCAGGCCGACGTGCCGGCCTGAGCGCTGGCCATGGCGTGGTTGCATGCTGTTGGCGTCTCACTGGTGTCCAACGCCAACGGCACGCACGCGTGCGGCAGCTAATTTCCAAGCCGACTGCGCGGGTTGGAAGCCACACGGTGGCAACGCATCCAATAAATGCATCCAACACGAAAAGCATCAACAAAAAGGCCGCATCGTTCGACGCGGCTTTTTGCTTTTCCATCACGCCATCGCGTGCATCAACGCGCCAATGAAGGCCCCTTGCTCAGGTCGCCATCGTCGGCGATGCCTTTCAGCAACAGGTCAGAGATCGGCTTGCCATCGGCATCGTGGTGATACACGTGCAGGTCGCGCTGCGGGTAGGGGATGTTGAGTCCGTTTTCCAGCAACTGGTTGCGGATCTGCTCCAGCGTGGTGCTCTTGGCGGCGCCGAAGTTGCCGTTGGTCGCATACGCGAACAACATCAGGTCGACCGTACTCTCGCCCAGGTTGGTCACCTGCACGAATGGTGCAGGCGATTCCAGGATGTTCGGGTTGTCCTGGGCGATCTGCAGCAACAGCTGCTGCGCTTTCTTCAGATCGTCTTCATAGCCCACGCCGACCGTCACTTCCAGGCGGCGGTTGGGCAAGGTGCTGTAGTTGACGATGGGGGCAGTGGTAATCGTGCTGTTTGGCAGGGTGATCATGCGTTCGTCGAACGAACGGATCCTGGTCTGGAAGATCCGGATCTCGTCGACGATGCCTTCCTGGCCGGCAATCAATACGTGATCACCATCGCGCATCGGCCGCAGCACGATGAGCATCACGCCAGCAGCGATGTTGGACAGCGAATCCTTCAGCGCAAGACCGACCGCCAGGCCCGCTGCGCCGAGCACTGCGATCAGCGAGGTCGGTGGCACACCGATCTGACTCAACGCGCTGACGAAAACCAACACCAGCAACAACGCGTACATCACGTTGCGCAGGAAGTTGGTGAGCGTGATCTCGACGCGTGCGCGGGTAAGCGCACGGTGCAACCATTGACTGAGTTGCCGCGCCAGCCACATGCCGACCACGACGATCAGCAGTGCCATCCCCCAATTGACCGCGTACTGCGCCCACGGGATGGCGGCCCAATTGAAGGCCGGCTCGCTGGTCGCGGCCGGCTTCGCGGCTGCCGCTCCTGCTGCCGCAACCGGTTTTGCAGCAGCTGCCCCTGCAGCTGCCGCCCACATTGCACCCATCGGTCCCATCAGCCCTCGCTCTTGAGCTTGGCCAGACGCAGCCAGGTGTCGACCACGGTGTCAGGATTCAATGAAACCGATTCGATGCCTTCCTGCATCAGCCATTCGGCCAGTTCCGGGTGGTCGGACGGCCCCTGGCCGCAGATACCCACGTACTTGCCCTTGGCGCGCGCCGACTTGATCGCCATCGACAGCAGCTTCTTCACCGCCGGATTCCGCTCGTCGAACAGGTGCGCGACGATCGACGAATCGCGATCCAGGCCCAGGGTGAGCTGGGTCAGGTCGTTGGAGCCGATCGAGAAGCCGTCGAAGATCTCCAGGAACTCATCGGCCAGCAGCGCGTTGGACGGCAGCTCGCACATCATGATGATCTTTAGCCCGTTCTCTCCTTGCTTGAGCCCGTTCTGCTCCAGCACTTCGATCACCTTGCGACCTTCTTCCAGCGTGCGCACGAACGGGATCATCACCCAGAGGTTGTCCAGGCCCATCTCGTTACGCACCTTGAGCACCGCCTTGCATTCCAGCGCGAACGCCTTGGTGAAGGAGGGGTCGACGTAACGGCTGGCGCCGCGGAAGCCGATCATCGGGTTTTCTTCATGCGGCTCGTAACGCGAACCGCCGATCAGGTTGGCGTATTCGTTGGACTTGAAGTCCGACAGACGCACGATCACCGTATTCGGCGCAACCGACGCGGTCAGCGTAGCGATGCCTTCGGCCAGGCGATTGACATAGAAGCTCACCGGATCGCCATAACCGGCAATCTTGGCGTCGATCTTCTTGCGAACGTCGGCGTCCTGCTTGTCGTATTCCAGCAGCGCGTTCGGGTGGATGCCGATGTGCGCAGCGATGATCATCTCAAGACGCGCAAGACCAATGCCGGCATTGGGCAACTGGCCGAAGTCGAAGGCCCGCTCCGGGTTGGCCACGTTCATCATGATCTTGAGCGGGGCAGGCGGCATGTTGCCCAGATCGGTGGTGGTGCGCTCGAACGGCAGCAGGCCCTCGTAGATGAAGCCGGTGTCGCCTTCGGCGCAACTGACCGTCACTTCCTGGCCGTCGCTGAGCACGTCGGTGGCATTGCCCGAGCCCACCACCGCCGGCACGCCGAGTTCACGCGCGATGATCGCTGCATGGCAGGTGCGGCCGCCGCGGTTGGTGACGATGGCAGAGGCGCGCTTCATCACCGGCTCCCAATCGGGGTCGGTCATGTCCGCAATCAACACATCGCCAGCCTGGACGCGATTCATGTCGTCCAGCGAGCGCACCACACGTGCCACGCCGCTACCGATCTTGGCACCGACGGCGCGGCCTTCGGCCAGGATCTTGGCGTCCTTGGCTTCCAGCGCAAACCGTTCGATCTGGGTCGCGTGGCTGCGCGACTTCACCGTCTCAGGACGCGCCTGCACGATGAACAACTTGCCGCTGACCCCGTCCTTGGCCCACTCGATGTCCATCGGGCGGCCGTAATGCTTTTCGATCACCAATGCCTGCTTGGAAAGTTCCTGCACGTCCTCGTCGCTGATCGAGAAGGTGCTGCGCAGTTCCACCGGCGTGTCTTCGGTGCGCACCCGCTCGCTGGGCACGTCCGAATAGACCATGCGGATGGCCTTGCTGCCGAGCGAGCGGCGCAGGATCGCCGGCTTGCCTGCAGTGAGCGTGGGCTTGTAGACATAGAACTCGTCCGGGTTAACCGCGCCCTGCACGACCATTTCGCCCAGGCCGAAGCTCGATGTGACGAACACCACATCGCGGAAACCGGATTCGGTGTCCAGCGTGAACAACACGCCGGCCGCACCCACGCCCGAGCGCACCATCAACTGCACGCCGGCCGACAGGAACACGTCTTCGTGCTTGAAGCCGTGATGCACGCGATAGGCGATCGCACGATCGTTGTAGAGGCTGGCGAACACTTCCTTGACCTTGTGCACCACATCGTCGGCGCCGGTCACATTGAGGAAGGTCTCCTGCTGGCCTGCGAACGAGGCGTCCGGCAGGTCCTCGGCGGTTGCCGAGGAGCGCACGGCCACGGCAACCTGGCCGCCGCCGTTTTCGGCGCACAACTGGGCGTAGGCGCTGCGGATGTCGCGGTCCAGTTCGGGCTGCAGCGGGGCATCGATCACCCAGCCGCGGATTTCCTTGCCGGCCAGCTTGAGTGCGTTGACGTCTTCGACATCCAGCGTTGCCAGCTTGTCGAAGATGCGCTTGGACAGATCGTTGTGTGCGATGAAGTCCTTGAAAGCTTCCGCGGTGGTCGCATATCCACCGGGAACCGAGACGCCCAACCCGGCCAGGTTGCCGATCATCTCGCCAAGTGAGGAATTTTTACCGCCTACGCGGGCCAGGTCGGCCAGGCGTAGCTCATGCAACCACAGGATATTCTCGTTCAAGCGCGATGCTCCGTAAGGCCATCGCCCGAGCGGGCTGAATGGCCGCGACCGTAGGAAGAAGCCGCTATGATGCAGTGCACAGCGGAACCTGCACAAGCATGAATCCGTAAGTTTTGGACACCAGTTCAAAGAGGTGGTCTTGATGTCAACAATTCGGCCGGTGTTTTACGTCTCCGATGGAACCGGTATCACCGCTGAAACGATTGGGCATAGCCTGCTCACGCAGTTCAGCGGTTTCAACTTCGTCACCGACCGCATGTCGTTCATCGATGATGCAGATAAAGCGCGCGATGCGGCCATGCGTGTGCGCGCCGCAGGCGAGCGGTACCAGGTGCGCCCGGTCGTGGTCAATTCGTGCGTCGATCCACAATTGAGCATGATCCTGGCCGAAAGTGGCGCGCTGATGCTGGATGTGTTCGCACCCTTCATCGAGCCGCTGGAGCGCGAGCTCAATGCGCCGCGTCATTCGCGCGTGGGCCGCGCGCACGGCATGGTCGACTTCGAAACCTATCACCGCCGCATCAACGCGATGAACTTCGCGCTGAGTCATGACGATGGCATTGCGCTCAATTACGACGAGGCCGATGTGATCCTGGTGGCGGTGTCGCGCGCGGGCAAGACACCGACCTGTATCTATCTGGCCTTGCATTACGGCATTCGCGCCGCCAACTATCCGCTCACCGATGAAGATCTGGAAAACGAGCAGTTGCCTCCGCGGTTGCGTAATTACCGCAGCAAGTTGTTCGGTTTGACCATTGATCCTGAGCGGTTGCAGCAAATTCGTCAGGAGAGGCGCGCCAATTCGCGCTACAGCGCGGCAGAGACCTGCCGGCGTGAAGTGGCGATCGCCGAGCGCATGTTCCAGATGGAGCGCATTCCCTCGCTCAGCACCACCAACACCTCGATCGAAGAAATCTCCAGCAAGGTGTTGTCCACTCTGGGCTTGCAGCGCGAGATGTTTTGATCGGGGATCAGGCTTGGCAGCCGCCACGAGGCTCTTGCGAACGTGCGCACCGGATGGAGCGCTACCGGTGCCGTTGCGGCGGCGGCTAGGGGAGTAAAGCGGGCGGGGCAGTGCTCCACCAAGGTAGGCCTGTCGTTGGGCCCCCGTCAATGCTGCCCGTGCGGCGGCGCAGCGTGTAGGATCGGTCCATGGCGCAAGCACTGAGCAAACTCGAACGCATTCCCAAACTGAGCCGCTTCGGCTGGCTGATGGGCTTGTATGCAGAAAACTTCCAACATCTGACCCGGTTATTTGCCCCGGCCGATCTGGCGCCGGGCTCGTACGTGTCCTCGATCGGCGATGGCCTGAACCTGCGGCTGGACGTGATCGAATGCCACCGCTACACGGTGGAACTGCGCCTGACCTACGACCTGTGCGACCCGGTCACCGGCGAGCCGGACCCGTCGGCGTATGTGCGGCTGTACCGCGATGCGCGCCAGGCCGAGACCACGCATTGCTATGTCGGTCGGCGCTGGCAGGACGTGATGGGCATGTTCCCGCCGCCGGCCGAGCTGATCAGCCACCGCATGCGCATGAATACGTTTCTGGGCAAGTGGCTGGAGTATTTGGCCGAACGCGGACACGGCGTTGCGACCCTGCGCCTGGATACCGATCGCGTGGCACCGCCGCGCCCGAACCCGCAGGCCGCCGTCGGCTGAGCCGGCGTTGCCGCCGCGTGCGCATGTCGCTTCAGTCATACTGATGCGCTTCGTGTCAGATCCCATGCCATGCCCTATACCCCGATTGTCGCCACGCTCGGCTACCTGTTGTCGCCGGACGGCACCCAGGTGCTGATGATCCATCGCAATGCCCGCCCCGGCGACCAGCATCTGGGCAAATACAACGGCCTGGGCGGCAAGATGGAGCCGGACGAAGACGTGCTGGCTTGCATGCGCCGCGAGATACGCGAGGAAGCCGGCGTCGACTGCGGCCAGATGCAGTTGCGCGGCACCATCAGCTGGCCGGGCTTCGGCAAGCAGGGCGAAGACTGGCTGGGCTTCGTGTTCCTGATCCACAGCTTCGAGGGCACACCGCACATCTCCAATCCGGAGGGGACGCTGGAGTGGATCGCGATCGAGCGGATGGATCAGGTGCCGATGTGGGAAGGCGACCGCAATTTCCTGCCGCTGGTATTTGATGGCGATCCGCGCCCGTTCCACGGCGTCATGCCCTATCGCGACGGGCGCATGCAGTCGTGGACGTATTCGCGGATCTGATCGCTGCGCGTGCACAGCGTGGGGCGCGTGCCGCCGGCACTGCGCCGGCAGAGATCTAGCCGGGCCCGACTGCTGTAGATCGACGTCCTCGGCGCGGGAGATAGGTCAGCGGACCAGCGCTGCACATCCGATCGGCGAGCCGTGCCGGCTGGCAGCGCAGCATTCAGTCCAGCCAGGCTCAACCGTTCGGCGTTGCAGATCGAGCGTCGGGGAGTCTCTCGGTTTTCCGCAGAACGGCAGGCCTCGCCCACTTCTCCACACCCCCTGTGGATGGACGCTGCGCAAGTCTGTGGACAAGTGCGCGGACCCCCTGCGCCATCTGGCACGCGCGATGGCTGATCAAAATTTCGCCAGTGTGATCATTGGGCCGTCCAGCCGCCATCGATGGCGATGGCCTGCCCGGTGATGTTGCGCGCGGCATGCGACATCAGAAACGCCACGGTGCCGGCCAGCTCGTCGTAGTCGATGAAGGCGCCCTTGGGCATCGGCTTGAGCATCACATCGCGCACCACCTCGTCCTCGGTGATGCCGCGGATGCGCGCCTGATCGGCAATCTGCCGTTCCACCAGCGGCGTACGCACATAGCTGGGGCAGAGCGTGTTGACGGTGATGTCGCAATCGGCGGTTTCCAGCGCGATGACTTTGGTCAGGCCGACCAGGCCATGCTTGGCGGCCACATACGCACTTTTGTATGGGCTGGCCACCAGCGAGTGGATGCTGCCGATATTGACGATGCGGCCATAGCCGGCCGTACGCATGCCGGGCAGCACGGCGCGACTGAGGCGTGCGGCGCCGGTGAGCATCACATCCACCAGCAGCGCCCACTGCTGCATCGGGAACTCCTCGAGTGCGGCCACATGCTGCAGGCCGGCGTTGTTCACCAGTACCTGCGGGGCGCGCGATGCATTGGCCAGTGCCCGCGCAATGCTGTCTGCATCGGTCACGTCCAACGCCAGCGCCTCCGCCGAGCCGCCTGCCTGGCGCAATGCATCCGCCGTGCGCTCGGCGGCCGCTAGCTGCACATCGCTGACGAGCAGATGATGGCCGTCGGCCGCCAGTTGGGTGGCGATACCGGCGCCAATGCCGCTGCCCGCGCCGGTGATCAGGATGCTGCGCATCGGATGTCCTCGTGAAGTCGTGCGCGGCCGGGAGCGGTCACGCGGATCGCCAGCCTAGCCGAGTGCAGCGAAACGGTCGCCTGCATGGCGCGCGCGCGTTACCCTTTGTGTCTTGCTCACCTTAGGTTCCGCATGAAACGCCATTTTTCGATGCTGCGCGATTTCCAACTCGCGGACTGGTTCACGCTTGCCAACGCGTTCTGCGGCAGCGGTGCGGTGTTTGCGGCCATGCGGTTCCTGCAAGAGGGGCATCGCGGCGATCTGCTGCTTGGCATGGCATTGATCCCGCTGGCGTTCGTGTTCGATGCGCTGGACGGGCACGTGGCACGCTGGCGCAAAGCGTCGTCCACGCTGGGCCGCGAACTGGATTCGTTGGCGGACGTGATCTCCTTCGGCGTGGCGCCGGCGGCGTTGGGCTATGCCTGCGGCATGCGCGGCGGTTGGGACTGGCTGGTGCTGAGCTATTTCGTCTGCTGCGGGGTCAGCCGGCTGGCGCGCTACAACGTCACTGCCGAAGAGATCGCTGGCGAGGCCGACAAGGTGCCGTATTTCGAAGGCACGCCCATTCCGACCAGCCTGGTACTGGTGATCCTGCTCGCGGTTGCCGCCAGCAGCGGGCACATCGGCGACACCTTGTGGTGGGGCCAATGGCAGCTGGGGCCATGGCAGTTCCATCCGCTGGTGCTGCTGTTTGCGGTGTCCGGCTCGCTGATGATCAGCAAGACGCTGCGTATCCCCAAACCCTGAGAGGCACACCGCGACGCACGCGGTAGGATGGCTGGGTAAAGGTCACTGGATGGGATGATGGCAAGCAGCGGTTCGGACAACGGCAACTTCGACGACAAGGCGCGCCAATACTGGGCTGCCTGGGGAGATGCCATGCGCCACGGCCAGGCCGGCGCCGCTGCGCAACAACCGCCGCCCACGTCCGGTAGCGACGCCCCGCAGGATTGGCGCAAGGCCGTGGATTGGTGGTCGCAAGTGCTGCCCACCCAGGCCGCCCCGCAGGCGCAGGAAGCCATCGACCGCTTTCGCACCCAGGCCGGCGATTGGTTCGGCACCATGCAGCAGGTGGCCGCGCAGTTTGCCGGGCACGACACCTCGGCCAATGAAGTCGCCGATGCCTGGCGCCAGGCCGTACAAGGGCAGGGCGAGCAGCTGATGCAGTGGACGCTGGGTTCGCTGCGCGGCGGCAGCCCGGGCGGGTTCGACCCGTGGCTGCAGGACGCGGCGCAAGCGCTGCAAAAGTGGCGCGAGGAAAATGCGCCCTGGCTGGACATGCCGGCGTTCGGGTTGAACCGCAACCACCAGTCGCGCCTGCAGAAACTGGCACGCGCGCAGCAGGAGTTCCAGGCCCAGTCGGAGGCCTATGGCGAGCAACTCAAGGCCTCGATCGAGCAGGCGTTTGCGCGTTTCGCGTCCAAGCTGAGCGAGCACGAGAGCAGCGGCAGCCAGTTGACCAGCGCCCGCGCCCTGTTCGATCTATGGATCGAAGCGGCCGAAGAGTCCTATGCCGATGTCGCCTTGTCGGAGCAGTTCGGCAAGGTGTACGGCGGCTTTGCCAACGCGCACATGCGCCTGCGCGCTGCGCTGCAGGAAGAGGTCGAGCAACTCAGCGAACGCTTCGGCATGCCCACACGTTCGGAGATGGACGCCGCGCATCGCCGCATTGCCGAACTGGAACGCCTGGTCAGGCGGATGCTGCGTAACGCAGCTTCGCCGGCGAGCAAGCCCGCTGCATCGGCGCAGCGTGCACCGGAGACACCGGCAGCGGGCAAGCGCGCGTCGTCCGCCGGGGCCAGCGCTGTCGCGCGGCCGGCCGGCGCAGCACGGGCAGTCAAGCAGGGTGCATCGAAGAAGGCGCCCGTCGACAAGACCGCGACGAAAAAGGCGGCTCCCAAAAAGACGCCAGCCGTTGCTAAGTCGACGAAAACGACCTCGCCCAAGAGGCACGGTGGCGCGACATCCTCGCCCGAGCCTGCGGCCCGCAAACGCGCCGCAGCTAAAAAACGTGGAGCGCAGGCATGAAAGGCCCATTGGGATTCAGCGCCGAAGACCTGATGCAGGAAACCCTGTCGATGCAACGCAAGTTGCGCGAAGGGCTCAAGCTGCTGCCGGGCGTGGACGATGTGGATTACGGCGTCACCGAGCGCGAAGAAATCTGGCGCGACGGCAAGGTGGTGCTATATCGCTTCATCGGCGAGCAGGCGCCGGTGGCCAAGACGCCGCTGCTGATCGTCTATGCATTGGTCAATCGCCCCTACATGGTCGATCTGCAGGCGGACCGCTCGCTGGTGAAAGGGCTGTTGAGTCACGGCCAGGACGTCTACGTGCTGGATTGGGGCTACCCGGACCGCTCCGAGCGCTACCTCACCCTGGAAGATTATTTGCTGCGCTACATCGACGGCGCGGTGGATCATCTGCGCGCGCAGTCCGGGCTGGACGCGATGGATGTGCTCGGCATCTGTCAGGGCGGAACGTTCTCGTTGTGCTACGCCGCGCTGCAACGCGACAAGGTGCGCAACCTGATCACCATGGTGACGCCGGTGGATTTCCATACTCCCGACAACATGCTGTCCAACTGGGCTCGCATGGTCGATGTGGATCTGTTCGTGGACACCATGGGCAACGTGCCCGCGGATCTGATGAACGCCAGTTACCTGATGCTCAAGCCGTTCCGGCTCAATCTGCAGAAATACGTGGGCCTGCTCGACATCCTCGACGACAAGCAGGCGCTGGAAGATTTTCTGCGCATGGAAAAGTGGATCTTCGATTCGCCCGACCTGGCGGGCGAGGCTTTCCGCGAATTCGTCACCGTGTTCTATCAGCGCAACGGGCTGGTCACCGGGCAGGTGAGCATCGGGGGGCAGGCGGTCGATCTGCAGGCGCTCGACATGCCGGTGCTGAATATCTACGCCGAACACGACCACCTGGTGCCGCCGGACGCTTCACGGGCGCTAGGAGGGCTGGTCGGCAGCGACGACTACAGCGAACTGAGCTTCCGTGGCGGGCATATCGGGATCTACGTCTCCGGGCGTGCGCAGCGCGAGGTGCCGGTAGCAATCCATCGCTGGCTGCAGGAACGTGGCGGCAATGCCTGAGATCGCTGCCTGCACGCGCAGGTGACGCTGCGCTGAGCAGGCCCGGCGGCCGTCACGATCCGCAGCGGCCGCGTTTTCTAGACTGTTGGCTACGTTCTGCAGGAGTCTTGCCATGTCTACCACCACGCTGTCCCGCTCCCTCAACGATCGCATGATCGCCGGTGTCGTTGGCGGCATCGCGCGCCGTTTTGGCTGGAGCTCCACGCTGCTGCGCATTTTGTTCGTGATCGTATCGATCGCCTCGGCCGCGTTTCCCGGCATCCTGGTCTATCTGATCCTGTGGCTGCTGATCCCCAACCAGGCCGATTGAAGCCGGTAATGCGCGGGCTGCCTGCATTGCAGGCGCTTGGCGCGGTGTGGACGCTGCCCAATACCTTGATCGGGCTTGCGATCGGCGCGGCCGGATGGTGTTTTGGCGCGCGTCCCGTCTGGTCGCCGCGGGAACACGCCGTGGTCTTCCGCGCCTGGCCATGGGGCCCGGGTGGCGCGATGACATTGGGCAACGTGATCCTGCTCAACGGTGCATCGCTCGACCTGCAGTGCAGTACCTACGCGCACGCCGCAGGCCGTTGCCGACATCCACCGGTGCGCCTGGGCGACCACGAGCGCGCGCATGTCTATCAGTACATGCTGCTGGGGCCACTGTTTCTGCCCGTATATTTTCTGTGCGGCGGTATCCATGTGCGCAACCCGCTGGAGCGGGCTGCCGATACGTACGCGATGCATGGCCATGGTTGGTGGCCGTGGGAGTTTCAACCCAAGCGCGAGAAGCCGAACAATCCGGACAGCGGATGAGGCGTGCTCTCCAGTTGTGCGCGCAATAAGCCTGCACCAATGGCGCTATAGGTAATTCCGTTGCCGCCATAGGCCATCGCGAACGACACGCGCGGACCGAGTTCGGCATGC
Organism: Xanthomonas sp. D-99; assembly: GCF_017746145.1. Taxonomy (NCBI): domain Bacteria; kingdom Pseudomonadati; phylum Pseudomonadota; class Gammaproteobacteria; order Lysobacterales; family Lysobacteraceae; genus Xanthomonas; species Xanthomonas sp. D-99. Next base: position 93,191 of record NZ_JAGHWU010000022.1, read on the forward strand.
GGCCCGAAGAACGGCAATCCATCGGCAGTCTCTGCGAAGGTGCCGGCCCATGCGAACGCACGGCGCAGTCGCATATCGGGCATGGTCTTGCCAATTTTCTTCAGCAGCGTCTTGAGCTTGCTCTGCACGCGTGCGTCGCGGCGCGCGGGAATGTCGATGCTGTCGTCTTCTCCGCCAGCGACCACGCGCCCGTCCGGTGTGCTGCGCACGTACAGATACGGGCGCGCGGTTTCCCACATCATGGTGTGCTTGAGCGCACCCATGTCGCTGTCGTGCAGGGGGTCGGTCACGAAGGCGTAGCTGCTGCGATTGCGCGCCACCGGCTGCGAGAGCCAGCGCTGGTTGCCATAGCCGGCCGCCAGGATCACGTGACGGGCACGCACGCCCACACCGTCTTCGGTGCGCAGGTCGACGTGCGGCTCGTGCGGTTCGATCGAGGCAATGGCGGTGCGGTCGTGGATGCGTACGCCGTACTGCTCGCACTCGGAAAACAGGCGGTAGCAGAGGCGGTACGGGTCCACGCTGGCGGCCAGGCGGCTCAGGATCGCGCCATCCGAGTGCACGCCGTAGTTGTGCCAGAGCGGCTCGCGTTCGATCCATTCCACCGGCAGTTTGTGCGCCTTGCGGGCCTCCAGCTCGCTGCGCAGGTCTTTTATGTCGCGCGGGCGGCTGGCGTAGTACAGGCTGTCCTGGCGCGTGAAGTCGGTGCCGCCGAAGGTATTGCACAGGCCCTGCAGGTCGAGGATGGCCTGCGCGCAGGCGCCATAGGCCAGCGCCGCTGCCTGCATGCCGTGCTGTTTGGCCAGTTCGATCATCGGCGTATCGATTTCGTATTGAAGCAATGCGGTGCTGGCCGAGGTGCTGCCCCAGCCGATGTCGCGCTGTTCGATCACCACCACTTCGTGCCCATGGCGCAGCAATTCGTGCGCAATCAGCGCAGCGGTCACGCCACCACCGACGATGGCGACTTCGCAGACGGTGTCTTGCTCCAGGCGCGGGTAGGCGCGCATCAACCCGTTGCGGATCGACCAGAACGGGTAGCCACTTTTGAGGTCCATGCGGTGTCGATCAGCGAGCAGGCGGATGGCGATTGGACGGCCAAGCGGGGTGAAGCGGCCGTGAGGCGAGCCCGGCCTTGCCGCCGTCACCAAACGGCAAACAGCCGGCGTTAACGTGCGTGGAAAGCTCCTCACGGCGCGCTGGGTATCCTCCCACCACAACGCAGCAACAGCAGCAGAAGAGGGTGTGGGTATGTCGATTGTCCTGTACGTCGGTGGCAGCAAAGATGGCGACAAGGGCGTGGTGCCTTACGGTTTCAGCAAGTCGCGCGCGATGACCGATGCTGGCCCGGAGGTGTATGTCGAACGCATGGTGCCGCTGAAGGATGTCGGCAAGGTGCGCGTGATGGCGCTGGAATCGCTGCACGAAAGCATTCTGGTCGAACGTGCCGCCACCCATTACGCACGTCAGGTCAGCTGAGCGCGGCTGCATAGGTTTACGGCGGCGTTGTCAACGGGTTTCCGTGGCGGGCCGGCACTGCGAAAATGCATTTTTCAATGAAGCGGTTTACGCCGCGCCGTCATGCACGATAGCCAGCTTGCCCAGCAGATTGCTCGCACCATCGCCGATGAGATCGGTGCCCAACCCGCCCAGGCGCACGCCGCCATCGCCCTGCTCGACGAGGGCGCCAGCGTCCCCTTCATCGCCCGCTACCGCAAGGAAGTCACCGGCGGCCTGGACGACACGCAACTACGCAATCTGGAAACGCGCCTGACCTATCTGCGCGAGTTGGAAGAGCGCCGCGCGGCGATCCTGTCCAGCATCGGCGAGCAGGGCAAGCTCAGCGATGAATTGCGCAACGAGATCGTGGCGGCCGACACCAAGTCGCGACTGGAAGACCTGTACCTGCCTTACAAGCCCAAGCGCCGCACCCGCGCACAGATCGCACGCGAAGCCGGGCTGGAGCCATTGGCCGATGGCCTGTTGGCGGACCCGACGCAGTCCCCGGACGTGGCCGCGGCGGCCTTCATCGATGCCGAAAAGGGCGTGGCCGACAGCAAGGCGGCGCTGGAAGGCGCGCGCGCCATCCTGATGGAGCGCTGGGGTGAAGATGCCGCACTGGTCGGTGAGCTGCGCAGCTGGCTAGGCGATAACGGCGTGATCCGCGCACGGGTCGCCGAGGGCAAGGAAGAGGCCGGTGCCAAGTATCGTGATTACTTCGATCACGCCGAAACGCTGGCGAAGATTCCCTCTCACCGCTTGCTGGCGCTGTTTCGCGCACGCCGCGAGGAAATCCTGTACCTGGATCTGGATCCGGGCAGCGATGCCGAGGCCGGGCACCAGTACGCCGAAGGCCGCGTGGCGCGCAATGCCGGTATCTCCAACGAAGGCCGTCCGGCCGATCGCTGGTTGCTGGATGCGTGCCGGCTGACCTGGCGCGCCAAGCTGCATATGCACTTGCTGTTGGACCTGTTCAATCAGGCGCGCGAAAAGGCCGAGGCCGAGGCGATCGCGGTGTTCGGCGACAATCTCAAGGACCTGATGTTGGCGGCGCCGGCAGGCCCGCGCGTAGTGCTTGGGCTGGATCCGGGCATCCGTACCGGTTGCAAGATCGCCGTGGTCGATGCCACCGGCAAGCTGGTGGCCACCGAAACGATTTATCCGCACGAGCCGAAGCGGCAGTGGGATCAGTCGCTGCAGACCATCAAAAAATTGTGCATGCAGCACAACGTGGAGCTGATCGCGATCGGCAACGGCACCGCCAGCCGCGAGACCGACAAGCTGGCCGGTGAGGCGATTGCGCTGTGCGGCGCGGCCAAATTACAGAAGGTGGTGGTGAGCGAGGCGGGCGCATCGGTGTATTCGGCCTCGGAGTTCGCGGCCAAGGAATTTCCGAATCTGGATGTATCGCTGCGTGGTGCCGTGTCGATCGCGCGCCGTCTGCAGGATCCATTGGCCGAACTGGTGAAGATCGAGCCCAAGGCGATCGGCGTGGGCCAGTACCAGCACGATGTGGATCAATACCGTCTGGCCAAGGCATTGGAAGCGCGGGTGGAGGACTGCGTCAACGCGGTCGGTGTGTACGTCAATACCGCCTCGGCGGCGTTGTTGTCGCGCGTGTCCGGTTTGTCGGGCACGGTAGCGGAAAATATCGTGCGTCACCGCGACGACAATGGCCCGTTCAAGCGGCGCAAGGACTTGCTCAAGGTGCCGCGGCTGGGCGACAAGACCTTCGAGCAATGCGCCGGTTTCCTGCGCATTGCCGATGGCGACGAGCCGCTGGACGTGTCGGCGGTGCATCCGGAAGCGTATCCGGTGGTCGAGCGCATCGTTGGCAGCACCGGCAAGCCGATCAAGGCATTGCTGGGCGACGGCAGTTTTCTGCGTGGCCTGAAGCCGGAGATGTTCACCGACGACCAATTCGGTGTGCCGACGGTGCGCGACATCCTCAAGGAGCTGGAAAAACCCGGCCGCGATCCGCGCCCCGAGTTCAAGGCGGCGCAGTTCGCCGAAGGCATCGAGGACATCAAGCACCTCAAGCCGGGCATGGTGCTCGAAGGTGTGGTCAGCAATGTGGCCGCGTTCGGTGCGTTCGTCGATATCGGCGTGCATCAGGATGGACTGGTGCACATCTCGGCGTTGTCGGAAACCTTCGTCAAGGATCCACGCGATGTGGTCAAGGCCGGCGACATCGTCAAGGTCAAGGTGCTGGAAGTGGATGTGGCGCGAAAGCGCATCGCGCTGACCTGCCGTTTGTCCGATACGCCGCCAGCGGCGGATGGCTCTGCGCAACCGCGCGATGCTCGCGGCAGCGGTCCGGGGCAGGGCAGGCGCGATGGTGGTGGACGCGGTCAGGCGCAGGCCAACAGCAAACCGCGGATCACCGCACCGCCGGCAGACAATGCGCTGGCAGCGGCATTCGCGCGTGCCAAACGTAGCTAAGTCGCGCTTTTGATGGTTTGGTTGATCGGCGTGGTTCGGTGGCGTGGCATGGATCTAACGTCGTAATGGGCTGATCTGCGGCTTGGCTGCAGGGCCCTTGCCCGCTCACCATCGCAGGACACGCTGCAAGTACGTCCTTGTAAGCTCCTTGGCGGCATCCATGCCGCCAAGGGTCACGCGACGGTGAGCGGGCAAGGACCAGTGGAGTTGGTCGGTATGCAGAGTTTTCAACGCAGCTAGCAACCAACGACGCGGTGTTCCTCGCTTTTCAACAAGCCCAGCAAACTGTCTGGTGCGGTGTCCCTGCCGCCATCGGGCCCCCAAGGACGGGTTCACGGCGTGTCCTGCGAACGGCGAGGGCACCGCGCACTCGGCCAAGCAAGCTTTTCACTCTCTCAGTGCTGTAGAAAGTGAAAGCACCCGATGCCGCGAGGTGTCGTTGATTTGGTCAATCAACGACAAGGTGCTGGCCAGCCATGCTCTGGTGCTATCAGGCCTCATCTCGTACTGCGTGTCGGCAAGATCAAGCGTTCGATCAGATCGACCAGGCCTGGCGGTTCCACCGGCTTGCCCATGTGCGCATCGAAGCCGGCCACTACCGCGCGGTCGCGGTCTTCTTCGCGGACATAGGCGGTGAGGGCGACGGCCGGAATATGCCGTGGCAGATCGGCGCGGCCCGAACGCACCGTGCGGATCAGATCGTAGCCATCGCGCACTGGCATCGCGATATCGCTGACCAACACATCGAAGTGCGCGTTCGCCAGGCAGTGCTCGGCAGCGTCCACCGACCCGGCAGCCTGCACCTGCGCGCCGGCCAGCATCAGGAACTGCATCACCGCTTCGCGCGAATCCTGATCGTCGTCGACCAGCAGGACGCGCGCACCAGCCAGGCGGTCGCGGCACTCGTCCGGCAGCGCGCCCACGTGGGGGGTATCTGCCGAGGCAGGGCGCAGGTCGCTCACCCCGTGCTGAAACGGCAACACGATGGTAAATAGCGCGCCGTGGCCTTCGCCCGCGCTGGACGCGCCCAGGCTGCCGCCATGCAGGTCCACCAACTGACGCGAAATCGACAGGCCCAGCCCCAGGCCGCCCACGCGTCGGGTGGTGCCTGCATCGGCCTGACGAAAACGGTCGAACACATGCGGCAGGAACGCCGCCGCAATGCCGATCCCGGTGTCCTGCACGCACAGGCGCAGGCGCTCGTCTTCGACGTCCATCGCCACGCGCACCGTGCCGCCGGCAGGAGTGAATTTCAGCGCATTGCTGAGTAGGTTGGTCAGCACCTGCTGCAGTCGCCCGGCATCGCCGAAGAACCACAGTTCGCCATCGCAAGGCGCATCCAGCTCCAGTGCGATCTTGCGCGTCAACGCGGTCGGCTGCATGAGTTCCAGCGCGCTGCGCACCAACCCTGCAATATCGAAATGCTCGGCCTGCAGGCGGATCTTGCCGGACAGGATCGCGCTCATATCCAGCAGGTCGTCGATGATCTGCGTCTGCGCGCGCGCACTGCGTTCGATGATCACCAGTCCGCGGCCCAGATTGGCCGGATCTGCGATGTCCGATTGCATCAACCGGGACCAACCCAGGATCGCGTTGAGTGGCGTGCGCAACTCATGGCTGAGCGTTGCCAGGAATTCGTCCTTGACCCGGTTGGCATGCTCGGCCTGCGCGCGCGCGGCGGTTTCCGCCTGCAACGACAGCTTGAGCTTGGCATCCACCCGGGTGCGTTCGATGACGATGCCGGCCAGGTGCGAGGCCGAGCGCGCCATCGCCTGCTCGCGTAAGGATGGTAGGTGAGGGCGGTCGTAATAGATATTGAGCGTGCCCAATACCTGTCCGTTGCTGGCCAGGATCGGGGTGACGCAACACGCGGCGATGCCCATCGCCGCCGAGATCGCATGGTGGGCGCTGAAGCTTGCATCGGCCTGGATATCGGTGCAGATGACCTGACGACCCAGATGCGCCGACAGGGCGCAGGGCGGACCCTCCGGCCCGATCGGCGAGGGCTCGAAGTGCCCGCGGTACTCGATCGGAAAATGCGGTGCCGAGCCGAAACTCAAGGTGTGGCGGACCTCATCGCGCACCATCACCGAGCAGTACAACGGGATTTCACCACGTGCCTCCACGCTCAGTGCGATCGCATCCAGCACCGCCGGCAACGGCGCACCGGTGGTGATCAAACTCAGGATCGCGCGGTCGGAGGCGGTGGCATCTTCGATGTGCTTGCGTTCGGAGATGTCGGTGAGCGAGCCGATGTGCCCTAGGAAACGCCCGTCGCTGGCGAAGTGCGGCGACGCGGTGTCGATGCACCAACGGTATTGCCCATCGTGCCGGCGCACGCGGTATTCGGCGAGGAATTCGCCGCGTTGATCGAGCGCCTGTTCGAAGGCGTGCCGCACGCGTGCTGCATCGTCGGGATGCATCACATCCCACCAGCCCTGGTCCAGGGCCTGGTCTTCCCCCTGTCCGGTAAAGTCGTACCAGCGCGGATTCCAGTACACGCAATCGCCTTGCGCGTCGGCCATCCAGATCATCGCTGGCACCGTCTCGCAGAGCGCACGGAAGCGCACTTCGCTTTCGCGTAATTGCTGTTCGAATGCGCGCCGGTCATGAATGTCGGTGTAGGTACCGATCCACTCGCTGATGCTGCCCTCGTCGCCGCGCACCGGTAGCGCGCGCACCAGGTGCCAGCGCGATTGCCCATCGTGACGCAGCAGTTCGCACTCCACTTCTAAGGCGCGCTCGCCCTTCAGTGCCAGGCTCCAGGCCTGCTCGGACAGGCGCAGACCATCGGCAGTGTGTGCGAGGTGCCAGGCGGCATCTTCGTTGTTGGAAGGATCCAGGCCGGTGTACTCGTACCAGCGTTGATTGAAGTAGTGCGGCCGTCCGTCCGGATCGGCGATGAAGATGATCTGCGGCAGCGTATTGGCGAGGCGGCGCAGGCGTGCTTCGTTGGCCGCGAGTTGCTGCTGCGCCTTGGCCCGTTGCATCGATTCCCAGCAGCGTGCCACAACCAATCGCACCAGTTCGATCTCCGCCGACAGCCAGCGCCGCGGTGCGCGCTGATGGACGCCGATCGCTGCCACCAATCGGTCGTGCTTGTGCAACGGAATGGCCAGCGAGGCGCGCAAGCCGGAGCGGCGGTACTGCTCGGCCACATAGTCCGGTGCACCCGGCGCCAGCGCATCGGTCGTGAACCAGGGGCGGTTTTCCAGCAGCGCATCGCGCAGGCCCCGTGCCGCCTCCAGTGGGAAATCGCCTTGCAGGCTCGGCATGTCCTGCACATGGTCGCTGATGACATGCATGGTGCTGCCATCGGCAGCGACCAGGCCGAATGCACAACGGTTCGCCTGCAGATGCTCGCCGAGCAAGCGCACGCTGGTGTCGATGATCTGCCGCGGATCGGACACGTACTGCAGTGCGTCTTCGAGCATCAATAAAAAACTGTCGCGACCATCGCTGCGGCGTTGTTCGCTGACATCAGTCGTTGAAACAGCAACGCCGATGTAGAGCGCGCCCAACTGCTCGCCCGATTGCAGCACTGGGCTGCATGACCAGCTCGCCAGATCCAGGGCGATTGTCGCTGCTGGCTCGCCATCGCCATCGGATGCATATGTCAGCGCCGCAAGCGGCTGCCCGAAGGCCGCCGGATGGCGTGGCCCCAGTAGTGCAATGCAGGCATCGTTGTAGATGCAGCGGTTGTCGCGGCCCCATACGAGCAGCATCGGAACCGGCGCATGCAGGCATATCGATAGCGCTGTGCGTAGCGCAGGGCTATCGCTTAGCAGCGCGTCCGCAGGATGCACTGACGCGGCCAGCAATGCTGCGGTTTCGCTCGTCTCCGGCAGCAAGCCGGCCAACGGCGACACGGCGATATCCATCCAGCGACCCGCCCGTCATTCTTCGATGGCAAATTCTAGTAGCAACCGGCCCGGCGCCGCTGATACCGCGCAGACGGCGATTCAGCTAATCGCTGCCCGCGCACCCAAAACAGCGCGCCGGTGGCGGGATGATGGGGTGTTAGAGAGAGGGCATGCGTGCCGCACCGGACGGTGGCACCGGGGCGGGCTGGCAGTGCGCCCGTGCTGTTGCTCAGCCCTCAGCGCCGCGCGACTCGCGCGCTTTGGACAATGCGCCAACCAGCTCTTCGGACAGATAGGGCTTGATCAGGATGACGCCACGTTCGAAACCGCTCGGGATGCTGCCGATGGCAACGCCGGTCGCCAGTACGAACGGGATACCGCGCTCCGACAACAGGCGTGCGACCGGTTCGCTGGTTTCGCCATTGCCCAAGCGATAGTCCAGCACTGCGATATCCGGTGCGTCGGCGGCGATCAGTTGCAAAGCATCGCGCACCTCGCCGACCGGGCCCATGACGACGGCACCCGCCTGAACAAGCTGCAGATCGAGCAGCATGGCATTCATGTCATCGTTTTCGACCACGAGTACCCGAACTCCACGCAACACCGACATTGCTTACTCCTTCACCAAGTCGGCCAGTATATCGGGACTGCCTGGACACGGCGCTGCAGACCCCGCTTGCACCTGAATTCGTCAGGCGCAAACTGACACTGTTCGTTTCAACAACAAGTCGCTATACTGCGCGGCCACGCCGAAGTGGCGGAATCGGTAGACGCAGCGGACTCAAAATCCGCCGCCCTTAAAAGCGTGTGGGTTCGAGTCCCACCTTCGGCACCAAGTTGTTGCAGCACCAGCGAAAGCCCTTCTGGAGAAGTCCGGTGGGGCTTTTTGCTGTATAGCCTTTCGTCAGGGTGTGGGGCTTGGTTGATCACAACGCGGACAGCGAGGCTGCCGACCGTCAGCGCGGTCCAGCCGAGCACGAAGGCGCAAGCGTGATCGTCGCGTGGTGCAGGACTGGCTGGGGCCGGCAGTCGATTCGCTTGCAAGTGCGTCTGCGTGGCGCAGATGCCTGATTGCCGGCTGTCCACGCATCGGGCACACAACTGCCGTGCGCCATGCAGTGCGCAGGTAACGGATGACGTTGCAGGCACGCGACCATCACGCCGCTTGCGTACCTTGGACGTTTCTTTTGAACAGGTGGCCCCATGGACTTCGATGCTTCGCAACAGCTACGCATCCTGCGCGACATCCACGACACCAAGCCGGTAGCCGACGAGGAGGGGAACTGGGCGGTACGCGCCGGCTATGCCACGCAAGCCGAAGATGGCGACATCGACCTGACGCACGAAGGTCGCAAGGCGCTGGATAGCGGGCAGACCTGAGGTGTTCCGCATAGTGCACTGCGTGGCTGGCTTCGAAATCGAACGGAGACTCTACTCATCGCAATAGCGTGCGATGGGGGCCCTGCGCCGCACTCGGAACGGATTGCGCGGTGGCGAGATGATCGGCTAGCGACGTAGCGGTTTGCGAGTGCGTAGAAGGGTGTTGCATGCAGGCTGCATCAGCGAGATGCACTTGCACCCCTCTGGTTGCCGCCCGCAATGGCCGCGACATACGTCCTAGATGCAGGTTAGGGACAGGCAAGAAAAAACCCCGGCAGTGCCGGGGCTTTTAGATGATTGGCGTCCCCACGGGGATTCGAACCCCGGTGTCCACCGTGAAAGGGTGGTGTCCTAGGCCTCTAGACGATGGGGACGCGTATCAAAACCTCGTTGTCCACTTGCGACGGCCTAATGTCTAAAGTGGTGGAGCCAGGCGGGATCGAACCGCCGACCTCCTGCATGCCATGCAGGCGCTCTCCCAGCTGAGCTATGGCCCCGCGTTGCTGCGAGCCGGCAATCATAGCGACATCGCCACGCGATGGGAAGTGGCTGGGCAACATTTGTAGCAAGAGCGCATCTGCCGGGGGAACTGCAGGGCCGTACGCGTCCGCTGCGACGATTGAACGGCAGCCGCGCCCACCTGGAACGCTTCAAGCGCCATCAGTCTTTGGTGTTCGCGGCGCAATGAATCGCGGTGACAGCGATATCGGCGCACTGGAGGCGTCGATGCCAGTGTGCGCTTGATTCGACAGCTGTCGATTTGCGAGCAACGGCTCTGCCGGGCCGGGCGTCAGGTCCGCTGCATCTGGTTTACAAGCAACGCCCGATCTTGCGTCCCTCGCTCGTCGTCATCGACGGCATGCGAGAGCGCGACCATCGCGCACACTGCGCTTTCGGCGCGGCGATCCTTAGCGACGCCGCTGGCAACGTCGCAACGTGGCAGCTGCGATGGCGGGCAGAGACATCTTCGGCAGCAAAAAATCCGCATGCGAACGCTCATGGGTTTGAGTAACACCGCAACTGGTCAAGCGCTGTGATCGAGCAGGCGTTGGCAGGGCGGTAATGGCCCGCCGAATGCCCGTGCGCGCGTACCGATGCGTGCACCAGGCGCTGCGCTCGCCGCGGCATGGATTCAGCTCTTCTATCCGCTGCATGATGCCAATGAACCCAGGGCATGCCCAACGTTGCGCGCGACTGGATTCGGCCAGGTGACAGGCAAAAAAAGCCCCGGCAGTGCCGGGGCTTTCAGATGATTGGCGTCCCCACGGGGATTCGAACCCCGGTGTCCACCGTGAAAGGGTGGTGTCCTAGGCCTCTAGACGATGGGGACGCGTATCAAAACCTCGTTGTCACTTGAGACGGCCTAATGTCTGAAGTGGTGGAGCCAGGCGGGATCGAACCGCCGACCTCCTGCATGCCATGCAGGCGCTCTCCCAGCTGAGCTATGGCCCCACGAAACTGAGAACGAAATGATAGCGGCCTGTTAATGTTCGCGCAAGCGCTTTTTCATTCCGAATGAGACGGTGTGGCGTCGCCTCCGCCTCAATTGACGCCGTGCAGATCGCGCAACTGCGTCTGCCGAGCACCGAAGTACGCTGCCAGGTCGGCGATGTCCTGATCGCTCAGCGCGGTGGCCTGGGCGGTCATCAACGGATGCTGACGGTCGCCGCTACGGTAGGCCTGCAGCGCATGCGCAAGGTAGTCGCCGTATTGGCCGCCCAGCTTGGGATAGCTGGGATCGATCGGCGCATTGCCATCGGCACCGTGGCAGTCCACGCAGCTCTGGCCGGTCGCCTTGCCCTTGGCATGGGCGAGCTTGTCGCCGGCGTCTGCGCGGCCGGTGGGCAGACCTGCCGACGAGCCGGAGCCGTGCTCGCCGCTGGCGTGACCGGGATCGCCGGCGGAGTGGTCGGTGGACTCAACCTGCGATTGGGAGCAGGCCGCCATCATCAGGGCAGCGACCAGGGCGATGGCTAGACGCGGAGCGTGCAGGGCGTTCGGCATGTGGGCGCTTACTTGAGGGTGGACAGAAAGGCGGAGATGTCGGCGATGTCCTGCTCGGAGAAGCTCTGCGCCTGTGCCTGCATGGTTGGATGTTTGCGCTTGCCCTGACGATATTCGGTCAACGCCTGGGTCAGGTACTGGCTGGTCTGGCCGCCAATCTTGGGCACGCGATAACTGGGGTAGGCGTTCTTATAGCCGGTGACGCCGTGGCAGCCCTGGCAGGTATAGGCGAGCAAGCGCCCATTTGACGGATTGCCGGTCGGCGCGGCAGGGGTTGCCACCGCGGCAGCAGGCGCCGGGGTGGCCGGAGCTACGGGTGTGGCCTGCGGTGTTGCTGATGCGCCCCCAAACGGCAGGAAGACGACCAGAGCGAGACAAGCGGCGAGCGGCTGCGGGCGCATGGTTTCGTATCCGGAAGACTGATTGAGCGTCCGCACATGGGGGCGTGGCGGAACCGGACCGAGTATGCCTGCGATTTGGCGCGGCGCAAACCGGGTGAATAGGCCAACTTGAATAGACCATGACCTTTGGCGCATTGGCGGCATGTGCACTTGGGTGGTCTACTTGCCTACAACACCTGTTCACGCATCCACTAGGACACGACGATGTCGCCACTCTCCTTCTTGCCGGGTCGCAGCGGAACCTGCGCCGCTGCATTGTTGATCACCACAAGCCTGCTGCTGGGCGGTTGCAAGGCAGGAGAGGGGGAGGCCAAGGCGGCCGAGGAGAAGAAGGTGGTGGATGCAGTGCCGGTGGAAATCGCCAAGGCCGCGCGCCGTGCGGTCGCCGCCAGTTACACCGGCACCGCTGCGCTGGAGCCGCGCGCCGAGGCGCAAGTGGTGGCCAAGACCTCGGGCGTTGCGCTGTCGGTGATGGTGGAAGAAGGGCAGAAGGTATCGGCGGGCCAGGCGCTGGTGCGCCTGGATCCGGATCGCGCGCATCTGGCGGTCGCGCAGAGCGAAGCGCAACTGCGCAAACTGGAAAACAGCTATCGCCGCGCCACGCAATTGGTGGGCCAGCAGTTGGTCAGCGCCGCAGATGTGGATCAGCTCAAATTCGATGTCGAAAACAGCCGCGCGCAGCACCGGCTTGCAGCGTTGGAGCTCTCTTACACCACGGTGCAGGCGCCAATCTCCGGCGTGATCGCATCGCGCTCGATTAAGACCGGCAACTTCGTGCAGATCAACACGCCGATCTTCCGCATCGTCGACGATTCGCAGCTGGAGGCCACGCTCAACGTGCCCGAACGCGAACTGGCCACGCTCAAGTCGGGCCAGCCGGTGACCTTGCTAGCCGATGCGCTGCCTGGCCAGCAATTCGTCGGCAAGGTGGACCTCATCGCGCCGGTGGTGGATTCAGGCAGTGGCACGTTTCGTGTGGTCTGCGCGTTCGGCCAGGGGGCCGAAGCGTTGCAGCCGGGCATGTTCGGGCGCATCCGCATCGATTACGACCAGCGCAAGGACGCCTTGGTGATTCCGCGCTTGGCGTTGTTGGACGATGGCGAACCGGCAGTCTTCGTGGTGCGCAACGGCAAGGCCAGCCGCGTGCCGGTGAAGCTGGGCTATGCCGAAGGGCCATGGCTGGAAGTGCGGCAGGGCCTGAAGGAAGGCGATCAGGTGGTGACTGCCGGCAAGGTGGCGCTGCGCGACGGGACTGCGGTGCAAGTGATCGGCCAACCCGATCGCACGCCGGTCGCGACCAAGGCCGCTGCGCCCGCACATGATGAGACGCACGCATGAGCGAGAACGGCAACCCGCATGGACCCGTGCATGATCCGCACGCGCCACTGGCTGGCGGCGGTGGCCTGGTGGCCTTCGCCACGCGGCGGCGTGTGACCATCGCCATGATTACCGTAACGATGCTGCTGTTCGGGCTGATCGCGTTACGCAGCCTCAAGGTCAATCTGCTGCCCGATTTGAGCTATCCCACGCTCACCGTACGTACCGAATACACCGGCGCGGCGCCGGCGGAAATCGAAACATTGGTGACCGAGCCGGTGGAAGAAGCCGTCGGCGTGGTCAAGAACCTGCGCAAGCTCAAGTCGATCTCGCGCACAGGGCAGAGCGATGTGGTGCTGGAGTTCGCCTGGGGCACCAATATGGACCAGGCCAGCCTGGAGGTGCGCGACAAGATGGAAGCCTTGTCGCTGCCGCTGGAAACCAAGCCGCCGGTGTTGCTGCGCTTCAATCCTTCCACCGAGCCGATCATGCGGCTGGCGTTGTCGCCCAAGCAGGCGCCGGCCTCCGATACCGATGCGATCCGCCAGCTCACCGGCTTGCGCCGCTATGCCGACGAAGACCTGAAAAAGAAGCTCGAACCGGTGGCCGGCGTGGCAGCAGTGAAGGTCGGCGGCGGGCTGGAAGACGAGATCCAGGTCGACATCGATCAACAGAAGCTGGCCCAGCTCAACCTGCCGATCGACAACGTGATCACCCGGCTCAAGGAGGAGAACGTCAACATCTCCGGCGGCCGGCTGGAAGAAGGCTCGCAGCGCTATCTGGTGCGCACGGTGAACCAGTTCGTGGATCTGGACGAGATCCGCAACATGCTGGTGACCACGCAGAGCAGCAGCGGCAGCGCGGCCGAAGCGGCGATGCAGCAGATGTATGCCATTGCGGCGTCCACTGGTTCGCAGGCGGCGCTGGCGGCAGCGGCCGAAGTACAGAGCACCTCCTCCTCGTCCAGCAGCAGCATCGCCGGCGGCATGCCGGTGCGGCTGAAGGATGTGGCGCAGGTGCGCCAGGGCTACAAGGAGCGCGAGGCGATCATCCGCCTGGGCGGCAAGGAAGCGGTGGAGCTGGCGATCTACAAGGAAGGCGATGCCAACACCGTGTCCACGGCGGCGGCGTTGCGCAAGCGCCTGGAGCAACTCAAGGCGACCGTGCCGGGCGATGTGGAAATCACCACCATCGAGGACCAATCGCACTTCATCGAGCATGCGATCAGCGATGTCAAAAAAGATGCGGTAATCGGCGGTGTGCTGGCGATCCTGATCATCTTCCTGTTCCTGCGCGATGGCTGGAGCACGTTCGTCATCAGCCTGTCGTTGCCGGTGTCGATCATCACCACGTTCTTCTTCATGGGCCAGCTCGGACTGAGCCTGAACGTGATGTCGCTGGGCGGTCTGGCGTTGGCCACCGGCCTGGTGGTGGACGATTCGATCGTGGTGCTTGAAAGCATTGCCAAGGCGCGCGAACGCGGCTTGAGTGTGCTGGACGCGGCGATTGCCGGCACCCGTGAAGTGAGCATGGCGGTGATGGCGTCCACGTTGACCACCATTGCGGTGTTCCTGCCGCTGGTGTTCGTCGAGGGCATCGCCGGGCAGTTGTTCCGCGATCAAGCATTGACGGTGGCGATCGCGATCGCGATCTCGCTGGTGGTGTCGATGACGCTGATTCCGATGCTGAGCTCGCTCAAGGGCGCGCCGCCGATGGCGTTCCCGGACGAGCCGAGCCATCCGCAGTGGCAGCCCGAGCAGCGCTGGCTCAAGCCGGTGGCGGCTGGCCGGCGTGGTGCAGGTGCGAGCGTGCGCTATGGCTTTTTCGGAGCGGCATGGGCCGTGGTGAAGGTGTGGCGCGGGTTGAGCCGCGTGGTGGGGCCGGTGATGCGCAAGGCCAGCGACCTGGCGATGGCGCCGTATGCTCGTGCCGAGCGTGGCTATCTGGGGATCTTGCCGGCGGCACTGCGGCGTCCCTGGTTGGTGCTGGGACTGGCCGCGGCGGCGTTCATCGGGACGGTGTTTCTGGTGCCGATGCTGGGCGCGGATCTGATTCCGCAGTTGGCGCAGGATCGCTTCGAAATGACCGTCAAACTGCCTTCCGGCACGCCGCTGGCGCAGACCGACGCCGTGGTGCGCGAGTTGCAGCTGGCGCACGACAGGGACCCCGGCGTCGCGTCGCTGTACGGTGTCAGCGGCAGCGGCACGCGGTTGGATGCCAACCCAACCGAGAGCGGCGAGAACATCGGCAAGCTCACCGTGGTGATGGCCGGCGGCGGTAGCCCGGCGGTGGAAGCGGCGGCGACCGAGCGGCTGCGCAGCAGCATGGTCGGGCATCCGGGCGCGCAGGTGGATTTCGCGCGGCCGGCGTTGTTCAGTTTTTCCACGCCGCTGGAAGTGGAACTGCGCGGCCAGGATCTGGGCGAGCTGGAACGCGCCGGGCAGAAATTGGCGGCGATGTTGCGCGCCAACGGCCACTACGCCGACGTCAAATCGACGGTGGAAGAGGGCTTCCCGGAGATCCAGATCCGTTTCGATCAGGAGCGCGCTGGCGCTTTGGGGCTGACCACGCGCCAGATCGCCGATGTCATCGTCAAGAAGGTGCGCGGCGATGTGGCCACACGCTACAGCTTCCGCGATCGCAAGATCGATGTGCTGGTGCGTGCGCAGCACAGCGACCGCGCCAGTGTGGATGCGATTCGTCAGCTGATCGTCAACCCGGGCAGCAGCCGGCCGGTGCGCCTGGCCGCAGTTGCCGAGGTGTTGGCGACGACGGGGCCGAGCGAGATCCATCGTGCCGACCAGACCCGCGTGGCAATCGTGTCGGCCAGCCTGAAGGACATCGACCTGGGCGGTGCGGTGCGCGAAGTGGAGACGATGGTGCGCAAGGACCCGCTTGCAGCCGGCGTGGGCATGCACATCGGCGGGCAGGGCGAGGAGCTGGCGCAATCGGTGAAGTCGCTGCTGTTCGCGTTCGGGCTGGCGATCTTCCTGGTCTATCTGGTGATGGCTTCGCAGTTCGAGTCGCTGCTGCATCCGTTCGTCATCCTGTTCACCATTCCGCTGGCGATGGTCGGTGCGGTGCTGGCCCTGCTGATGACCGGCAAGCCGATCTCGGTGGTGGTGTTCATCGGCCTGATCCTGCTGGTGGGCCTGGTGACCAAGAACGCGATCATCCTGATCGACAAGGTCAACCAGCTGCGCGAAGACGGCGTGCCCAAGCGCGAGGCGCTGATCGAAGGTGCGCGCTCGCGCCTGCGGCCGATCATCATGACCACCTTGTGCACCTTGTTCGGCTTCCTGCCGCTGGCGGTGGCGATGGGCGAGGGCGCTGAAGTGCGCGCGCCGATGGCGATCACCGTGATCGGTGGATTGCTGGTCTCGACCTTGCTGACCCTGCTGGTGATACCGGTGGTGTACGACCTGCTGGATCGCCGCGCCGATGCGTATTACCTGGAGCGTGGCCGGCGCATGGGCGGGCAACGCGCGCAGGCGGCAGGCAACGTCGACGGGCTGGAGGCGCTATGAGCGTTGCCGCCTTCAGCATCCGTCGCCCCGTCACCACCATCATGTGCTTCGTGTCGCTGGTGGTGGTGGGCTTGATCGCGGCGTTCCGGCTGCCGTTGGAGGCGCTGCCGGATATTTCCGCGCCATTCCTGTTCGTGCAATTGCCCTACACCGGCTCCACGCCGGACGAGGTGGAACGCAACCTGGTACGGCCGGCCGAGGAAGCGCTGGCAACGATGACCGGCATCAAGCGCATGCGCTCGACCGCCACCGCCGACGGCGCGAACATCTTCATCGAATTCTCCGACTGGGACCGCGATATCGCCATTGCCGCCTCCGATGCGCGCGAGCGGCTGGACGCGGTACGCGACGATTTCCCGGAGGATCTGCAGCGCTTCCAGGTCTTCAAGTGGTCCAGCAGCGACGAGCCGGTGCTCAAGGTGCGCCTGGCCAGCCAGACCGATCTGACCGGCGCCTACGACATGCTCGACCGCGAGTTCAAGCGGCGCATCGAGCGCATCCCGGGCGTGGCCAAGGTGGAAATCTCCGGTGCGCCGCCGAACGAGGTCGAAATCGCGATCGCGCCGGATCGGCTCACCGCGCACGACCTCAGCCTCAACGACCTGAGCGAGCGCTTGGGCAAGCTCAATTTCTCGGTTTCTGCAGGCCAGATCGACGACAACGGCCAGCGCATCCGGGTGCAGCCAATCGGTGAACTGCGCGACCTGCAGGAATTGCGCGAGCTGGTGCTCAACGCCAAAGGCGTGCGGCTGGGCGACATTGCCGAGGTGCGGCTCAAGCCGACGCGCATGAATTATGGGCGGCGCCTGGATGGGCGCCCGGCCATCGGCCTGGATGTCTACAAGGAGCGCAGCGCCAATCTGGTGGAAGTGTCCAAGGCGGCCTTGAAAGAGGTCGAAGACATCCGCGCCCAGCCGGCGATGCGCGATGTGCAGGTCAAGGTGATCGACAACCAGGGCAAGGCGGTGACCTCGTCGCTGGCCGAGCTGGCCGAAGCTGGCGCGGTGGGCCTGTTGCTCTCGATCACGGTGTTGTTCTTCTTCCTGCGGCATTGGCCATCGACGTTGATGGTGACGTTGGCGATCCCGATCTGCTTCGCCATCACCTTGGGCTTCATGTATTTCGTCGGGGTCACGCTCAACATCCTGACCATGATGGGCTTGCTGCTGGCGGTAGGCATGCTGGTGGACAACGCCGTGGTGGTGGTGGAAAGCATCTACCAGGAACGCGAACGCATGCCCGACCAACCGCAGCGTGCCGCGCTGCTGGGAACACGCAGCGTGGCCATTGCGCTCAGCGCCGGCACCTTGTGCCATTGCATCGTGTTCGTGCCGAATTTATTCGGCGAAATCAACAACATCAGCATTTTCATGGCGCAGATTGCGATCACCATTTCGGTGTCGTTGCTGGCGTCGTGGTTGGTGGCGATCAGCCTGATTCCGATGTTGTCGGCACGCATGAAGACGCCGCCGATGGTGACCTCCGAGCGTGGCGTGATCGCACGGCTGCAGCGCCGTTACGCCCAGGTGCTGGCATGGACGTTGGCGCATCGCGGCTGGAGCGTGGCCGGCATCATTCTGGTCAGTGCGATCAGCCTGGTACCGATGAAGCTGACCAAGATCGACATGTTCGGTGGCGACGGCGGCAACGAGGCCTTCATCCAATACCAGTGGAAAGGCTCGTACACGCGCGAGCAGCTGGGCGAAGAGATCGGCCGGGTCGAAAACTATCTGGAAGCCAATCGCGCCAAATACCACATCACGCAGATCTACTCATGGTTCAGCGAGGTGGAAGGCAGCAATACGGTGGTGACCTTCGATGCGAGCAAGGTCAAGGACCTGCCGCCGCTGCTGGAAAAAATCCGCAAGGAGTTGCCGCGCTCTGCGCGTACCGATTACAGCATCGGCAACCAGGGCGATGGCGGCAATGGCAACCAAGGCGTGCAAGTGCAGTTGGTCGGCGATTCGACCGATGCACTGAAAGCGCTGGCCGACGATGTGATTCCGCTGCTGGCGCGGCGCAAGGAACTGCGGGATGTGCATGTCGATACGGGCGACCGCACCAGCGAGCTGGCGATTCGCGTCGACCGCGAGCGCGCAGCCGCATTCGGGTTCAGCGCCGAGCAAGTAGCCAGCTTCGTCGGGTTGGCATTGCGCGGTACGCCGCTGCTCGAGTTCCGCCGCGGCGACAACGAGGTGCCGGTGTGGGTGCGGTTTGCCGGCGCCGAGCAGAGCAAGCCTGAAGATCTGGCCAGCTTCACCGTGCGCACCAAGGATGGCCGCAGCGTACCGTTGCTGAGTCTGGTGGAGGTGCAAATCCGTCCGGCCGCCACGCAGATCGGGCGCACCAATCGGCAGACCACGTTGACCATCAAGGCCAATCTCGCCGAGAAGGTCACCGTGCCGGAGGCGCGCGCGGCGATGGAGGTGCCACTCAAGGCGATGCGTTTCCCGGCCGGCTACAGCTACACCTTCGACGGCGGCGATTATCAGAACGACGGCGAGGCGATGGGCCAGATGGTGTTCAATCTGGTGATCGCGTTGGTGATGATCTACGTGGTGATGGCGGCGGTGTTCGAGTCGCTGCTGTTCCCGGCGGCGATCATGAGCGGGGTGCTGTTCTCGATCTTCGGGGTGTTCTGGCTGTTCTGGATCACCGGTACCTCGTTCGGCATCATGTCCTTCATCGGCATCCTGGTGCTGATGGGCGTGGTGGTGAACAACGGCATCGTGATGATCGAGCACATCAACAACCTGCGCCGTCGCGGCATGGGGCGCACGCAGGCCCTGGTCGAAGGCTCACGCGAGCGTTTGCGGCCCATCATGATGACGATGGGCACCGCGATCCTGGCAATGGTGCCGATCTCGCTGACCAGCACCACGATGTTCAGCGACGGCCCGCCGTACTTCCCGATGGCGCGCGCCATCGCCGGTGGCCTGGCGTTTTCGACGGTGGTGAGCCTGCTGTTCCTGCCGACGATCTACGCGATCCTCGACGACATGAGCAGCGGTGCGGCGGCACTGGTACGCCGCGCACGGGGTGTGCCGAAGGCGAGGCCGTCGAGCGCTGCGCTGGAGTCGTGAAACCAACAGCGCGCAAGTCTCCAACGACATGATGCGCTTGAAGCCCCCCTCCCCACGGGAGAGGGGTGAGGGTACGGTGTGTACGGCCGGTGCAAGAATTGAAGCCCCCGCCTGTTAGTCACCGGCTTCGGTGAGGGGCGACAGCGCGGCCGGGGATCGGCTCTTCGGCGCGGCAGACATCCTGTCTGACGCGCCGTCGCGGCACATCCCTGTGCCGCTCTCCGCCGATCCCCGGCCACGCTGCCGCCCCGGTATGTCATTGCCAGGGCTTCGAGTGGAAAAGCCGCGCGCTCAAGGATGCTTCGAAAGATTTTCTTCGGCTTACGAGCGAACACTGCAGTGATCGCCGTCATGCAGGATCACTCGATCTTCAATGCCGTCCTTAGCGAATCCGTACACCTGTATCGACGTACAGATTCGAAGTCTTCCAACGATCAACCCGCTGGAGATGGCGTCAGCGCGTCAGCCCGCCCGCACCTGCCGCACGATCGCCGCCGCCTTGGCCGAACTTTCCCTGACCTTGTCCCACTGGCCTTGTGCCAGCCAGTCCTTGGGGACCATCCACGAACCGCCGATGCACAGCACATTCGGCTGCGACAGGAACTCGGCGGCGTTGGACTCGCTGATGCCGCCGGTGGGGCACAGTTTGAGCTCGGACAACGGGCCAGCCAGGCCCTTGAGCATCTGCAAACCGCCCACAGCGGTGGCCGGGAACAGCTTGCAGACGCGGAATCCCAGTCCCATCAATGTCAGTAGCTCGGTCGGGGTGGCCGCGCCAGGAACCGCCGGGATCGGCGCATCCGCCAGCAAGCGCGCCAGCGGCGCCGGCGTGCCCGGGGTCACCAGGAAGTCTGCACCGGCATCCACCGACTGACGCAGCTGCAATTCGCTCAGCACGGTGCCGGCGCCGATCACGATGTTGGGCAACTCGCGCTTGAGCATCGCCAGCGCATCGATCGCAACCGGCGTGCGCAGGGTCAGCTCGATCGCGGGCAGGCCGCCTTCGAGCAGCGCATCGGCGACGCGGCGCGCCTGGTCCAGCGTGTCCACGGTGACCACCGGCAGGATGCCGGCATCGCGCAGCAACTGTTCGGCGGTGTTCTGGGTCTGGGCAATCGTCATTGCAACTCCGGGTGACGGCGACCGGCGGAGCGGTCGCAGGGAGGGAAGGGGGTCAGGCGTCCTTGGACTCGTGCGGTGCCGCGGCGGCTGCGGCATCGGCACCGAGTTCGTACTCGGCGTCGTAGCTCCACAGCGCACCGTCCGGATGGGTCGGGCCGCAGGAAATCGAGATCGCGCCCTGGTCGGCGGGGCCGACGACCTGGCGGTTGATGGCGAACAGATTGCGGCCCAGGTCGTTGCCGGCAATGGACGTATTGGGGGCAACCTCGCGCGATGCCCATTCTTCGGCCGAGACCAGCACTTCCAGGGTGCCGGCTTCGCCGTCCAGGCGCACGATGTCGCCTTCGCGTACGCGGCCGATCGGGCCGCCGCGCGCCGCTTCGGGCGTCAGGTGGATTGCGGCCGGGAACTTGCCCGAGGCACCGGACAGGCGACCGTCGGTGACCAATGCCACGCGCCGGCCCTGGTTCTGCAGCAGGCCCAGCAGCGGCGCCATCGAATGCAGCTCAGGCATGCCGTTTGCGCGCGGGCCCTGGTAGCGCAACACCACCACGAAATCGTGCGGCAACACGCCGGCGGCGTGCAGTTTGTTGAGTACCTGCGGTGTATCGATCACCACCGCAGGTGCCTGGATGCTGCGGTGCTGCGGCTTGACTGCCGACAGCTTGATCAACGAGCGGCCGAGGTTGCCGCGCAGCAGGCGCAGCCCGCCTTGCGATTCGAAGGCATCGCCGACCGGACGCGCCACGCTGTCGTCGGCGGTAGTGGCGGTGCCCGGCACGTAGGACACCTTGCCGTCCTGCAGGCGCGGCTCATTGATGTAGGCACGCATGCCGCCTTCCACCACGGTGGGCAGATCGTCGTGCATGTAGCCGGCGTCCATCAGTTCGCGGAACACGAATGCCGTGCCGCCTGCGGCCTGGAAGCGATTCACGTCGGCTTCGCCGTTCGGGTAGATACGGGTCAGCAGGGGCACGGTCTGCGAGATCAGGTCCATGTCGTCCCAGGTCAGTACGATGCCGGCCGCACGCGCCACTGCGATCCAGTGGATGGTGTGGTTGGTCGAGCCGCCGGTCGCCATCAACGCGACCACGGCATTGACGATGGCGCGCTCGTCGATCAAGCGGCCGAACGGACGGAAGTCCTCGCCCAATGCCGAGATCGCCAATGCGCGCGCGGTGCCTTCGCGGGTCAACGCATCACGCAACGGCAGCTCCGGATTGACGAACGAGGCACCGGGCAGCTGCACGCCCATCGCTTCGAGCAATACCTGGTTGGAGTTGGCCGTGCCGTAGAAGGTGCAGGTGCCTGGCGAGTGGTAGGACGAGGCTTCGGCCTCCAGCAGCTCGGCGCGGGTGGCTTCGCCAGCGGCGTAGCGTTCGCGCACTTCGGCCTTCTGCTTGTTCGGGATGCCCGGCGTCATCGGGCCGGCCGGCATGAAGATCGCCGGCAAATGGCCGAACGCCAGCGCACCGATCAGCAGGCCCGGCACGATCTTGTCGCATACACCCAGGTACACCACGCTGTCGAACATGTCGTGGCTCAGGCCGATGGCTGTCGCCTGGGCGATGTTGTCGCGCGAAAACAGCGACAGCTCCATGCCGGCGCGGCCCTGGGTCACGCCGTCGCACATCGCCGGCACGCCACCAGCCACCTGTGCGGTAGCACCAAGCGTGCGGGCAGTCTCGCGGATCAGCTGCGGGTAGTGCTCGAACGGCTGATGTGCCGACAACATGTCGTTATAGGCAGTGATGATGCCCAGGTTCGGCGTGGCCGCACCGCGCAGACGCGATTTGTCGCCCGGCTCGGACGCAGCGAAGCCGTGCGCAAGATTGCCGCAGCTCAACCGGCTACGGAACGGGCCCTCACGCAGGGCGGCATCGAGACCGGCCAGATACGCCGCGCGCGAGGGAGCGCTGCGCTTGCGGATACGGTCGGTGACGGCTTGGATATTCGGATGCAGGCTCATTGGCTACCGGCTATGAGAAACAGGGGGAAGGAAATGCTCTTTTAATTCCCCGCACATGGATGTACGGGCTGTTGCGAGGGACTCGCATCACATCGGCTGTTGCGAGGAACTCGCATCAAACCACTTGCATTCAAGCACACCAATGCACCCGCAACCGCGGACCAGGCTGCTGCAGCGCCACGCGGATGGGATATTCGTTGACATCGTCGCCTGCAAGCGCAGCCTGCAGCACGTCCAGCTTCTGCTTGCCACGCAACAGCAGCAGGCGCGTTGGAATGCTGGCAAGGCCTGCAGGCGTCAGGGTGATGCGCAACGGCCATTGGTTCGAGCCCGGGCAGCCCGTGGCATCCAGCGATGCGTACGGCTGCGGGCTGGCGAGCGCTTTGGGCAGGTCGGTGGCACCCGGAAACAACGAGGCGGTGTGCCCGTCGCCGCCCATGCCCAGCACCGCCAGACAGGCTGGTTCGGCATGCCTGGCCTGCAGGTTGGCGGTGTGCACGCATTCGGGCAGTTGCTTGCCCGGACGGACCAGCGGAATGAAGGTCGCGGCCGGTGCGTGGGTCAGGAAGCTGTGATTGACCAGCCAGGCATTGCTGTCCTGATCCTGCGGCGACAACCAGCGTTCATCGACCAGGCCAACTTCCACCCGCGACCAGTCCAGCGGCCGGTGGGCGAGGGACTCGTATACCGGCGCCGGCGTGGTACCGCCGGACAACAGCATGCGTGCCTGGCCACGCCGGGAGATCTCCTGTTCCAGCAGGTCGGCCATTTCGCTGGCGACCGCCTCGGTCCATTCGGCCGGGTCGTCGTAGCGCACCAGGGTGATGCGCGGGTTGTTTTGCAGATTCATCGCTGCTCCCCGGGGTGCTGACGTTGTGCATCCACCGCGTAGGCGGCGGCGCCCAGCAGGCCGGCATGCGGGTGCATGACCGCCAGCGATGGCACCTTCGACATGATCGCGGAGAAACGGCCCTTGTGTTCGAAGCGCTGGCGAAAGCCGGAATGCTGCAGCGAATCCAGCACCTTGGGCACCAGCCCGCCGGTGAGGAACACGCCGTCCCAGGCGCCCTGCATCAGCACCATGTCGCCGGCGATCGCACCGAAGATGGCGCAGAACAGATCGATGGTGCGCGAGGACCGCGGGTCGCCCGCAGCCGCGCGTGCGGTGATGTCCTTGGGTTGCAGCGGGCCCGGATCGACCCCCGCGATCTCGCTCAACGCGCGATGGATATTGACCAGGCCCGGACCGCAGATCAGCCGCTCGTTGGAGACCCGGCCGAACTGCTCGGACAGGATTTCCAGGATGCGGATTTCTTCCGGCGTGCCGGGCGGGAAGCTGACATGGCCGCCTTCGGTTTCCAGCGGAAAGCAGCGCCCGTTGCGGATGATCAGGCCGCCCACGCCCAGGCCGGTGCCCGGGCCGATCACGCCATAGTTGCGCGCTTGATCGATCGGTGCCGGACGCCAGCTGGCGCCGCCTACCTGCACCACGTCCTGTGGACGCAGCAGGCTGATCGCCATTGCCTGCGCGGCAAAGTCATTGATCAGATGCAAGGTGCTGAAACCCAGCATGGTGGCGGTGCGCGAGCGCGAGATCACCCACGGGTGGTTGGTGATACGCGCTTCGTCGCCATCCACGCGGCCCGCCACGGCGAACACACCCTGGGTGGCCTGCACGCCGATCTGGTCGAGGTAATAGCGCGCCGCTTCGCCCAGCGAACCGAAGTCCACCACCGCAAATTCGCGCGAGGTGTCATCCAGCAACGGCACCGAGGCGTCGACATCGGCCAGCGCGAAGCGCGCATTGGTACCGCCGATATCGGCAACCAGCACCGGCTTAGAAGGAGCGGTCATGCGTTGTTTCCCTGTGCGTCGGTGGCCGGGGGCAGGAAGTGGGTGGCCGATTCGGGACCCCAGCTGCCGGCCGGGTAGGGCTGCAGCGGCAGTGCGGCGTCTTTCCAGGCGTCGCTCACGCTGTCGATCCACGACCACGCCGCCTTGACCTCGTCGTCGCGCACGAACAGCGCCGGGTTACCGTTGAAGGCGTCGACGAACAGACGTTCATAGGCGATACGACGGTGCAGGCCGGTCGGCACCGACAGTTCCAGTTCCAGCGGCTGCAGTTCGATCGCGCCCCATTCCGGGCCAGCCAGGCTGCTCATCAGGCCGAGTTCGATGTTTTCCTGCGGCTGCAACTGGAAGGTCAGGCGGTTCGGCACCGCGTTCTGGCGGTCGGGGCGTTCGAACAGCCAGTGCGTCACCGGCTTGAGCGTCACCACGATGCGGGTGGAGCGCTCGGCCAGACGCTTGCCGGTGCATAGGTGGAACGGCACGCCGGCCCAGCGCCAGTTATCGATATGCGCGGTGACGGCGACAAAGGTTTCCACGTCGCTGCCTTCCGGCGGGTGGTAGGCCTGCGCCGGCTGGCCGTTGATGCTGCCGGCGGTGTAGCGGCCGCGCACGCAGTCGTGCGCGGCGTGCTCGGCGGTCATCGGGCGCAAGGCGCGCAGCACCTTGACCTTCTCATCGCGGATGCGGTCGGCTTCCAGCGAGGCGGGCGGCTCCATTGCCACCAGGCACAACAGCTGCAGGATATGGCTCTGCACCATGTCGCGCAGGGCGCCGGAGCGGGCGTAGTAGGCGTCACGCCCGTCAACGCCTTCGCTTTCGGCGACCAGGATCTGCACCGACTCGATGTAGGTCCGGTTCCAGACCGCCTCCAGCAGCGTGTTGCCGAAGCGCAGCGCGATCAGATTCTGCACCGCCGCCTTGCCCAGGTAATGGTCCAGGCGGAACACGCGGTCTTCGTCGATCAGCGCGCCAATCGACTGCAGGATGCCACGGGCGCTGTCCGAGTCGTGGCCGATCGGTTTTTCCAGCATCAAGCGATGCGGTGCCGCCAGCGCGCCACCCAACGCCAGGCCCTGGCAGGTACTGATGTACAGGCCGGGCGGGATCGCCAGATAGCTCACACACCGACCGCTGGCCAGTTCGCGGACCGCGTCGGCCACCGAATCGGCATTGCGCAGATCCACCGAGCGATAGTCGACCCGCTGTAGCAGCGTGTCGATCTGTTCGGCGGTAGCGATCGGCAGCGCTTCGGTCAGGCGCGGCCGCAGCACGTCGCGAAATCCATCGGTGTCGTGCGGCGACAGCGCCAGCGCACGGATGCGGAAGTCGTCCGGCAGCAGGCCGTCGATGAACAGACGCAGCAGGGAGGGAAAGAGATAGCGCTGGGCAAGATCGCCGGTGGCGCCGAACAGGATCAGGGTGTTGTGCATGGACCGCGTTTCAGATTCTGGAGACATCGTTATCAGCAGCTTGGCGGAAAGGCGCCGGTCGGCCGGCGGTCGGTACGTCTGTTCCTGAGCGACACTTGCGTGCGCGCAGCGGGGGATGGACGCTGACACCCAATCCCGGATTGTTGCAGCAACTGGCGATCAGCGGTTAGCGCCACGGCGGCATAGCTGCACCTGCGTGACGGCATGCCATGCTGCGTGCGGCGAGCTGCACTGCAGGCAATGGCGTCATGACTGAGTGGTGGCATGCTCCTCCGGCGATCGATGTTGCCATGTGAAAACGATTACATGTCAGAATAAACCAATGCATTCGTTTGCAGGAAGTTCCTTGCAAGCGCATGTCGCGTCACCGCCATCGGGAGGGCCGAGGGCAGGGCGCACAACTTACGTTGAGGCCGAACGATGGCGAAAGTGCAGTTGGAAGGTGTCCGCAAGGTCTACGACAATGGCCAGGTGGCGGTGCAGGGCGCGAGTTTCGAAGTGGCCGACGGCGAGCTGATGGTGCTGGTGGGGCCGTCCGGCTGCGGCAAGTCGACCTTGTTGCGCATGATCGCCGGGCTTGAAGACATCAGCGCCGGCACGCTGAAGATCGGCGAGCGCGTGGTCAACGACGTGGCGCCAAAGGATCGCGACATCGCCATGGTGTTCCAGAGCTACGCGCTGTATCCGCACATGACCGTGGCCGAAAACCTGGCGTTCGGGCTCAAACTGCGCGGGCATCCCAAGCAGGTCATCGCCGAACGCGTCAACAACGCCGCGGAGTTGTTGGGTCTGACCCCGATGCTGGACAAGCTGCCCAAGGCGATGTCCGGCGGTCAGCGTCAGCGCGTGGCGCTGGGCCGGGCGATGGTGCGCGAATCCTCGGTGTTCCTGCTCGACGAGCCGCTGTCCAACCTGGACGCCAAGTTGCGCCACAGCGTGCGCACCGAGATTGCGCAGCTGCACCGCAAGCTTGGCACCACCATGATCTACGTCACCCACGATCAGGTCGAAGCGATGACGCTTGGCCAGCGCATCGTGGTGCTCAAGGATGGCGTGATCCAGCAGATCGACAGCCCGATGGCGCTGTACGACCGTCCGGCCAATCTGTTCGTCGCCGGTTTCCTGGGCAGCCCGGCGATGAACGTGCTGCAGGGACGTTTGGACGCGCACGACGGCCTGCACCTGGTCATGGCCGATGGTTGGCGCGTCCCGCTTGGCGCGGCGCGGGTCGATGCGGGTTGGTTCGGCCAGGACGTGATCGTCGGCGTACGCCCGGAACACTTGCAGCCGTCCGACGATGCGGTGCTGGGCTTCGATGCGCGTGTCGATGTGATCGAGCCGGTCGGCAACGAGATCTTCCTCAATCTCGACCGTGGCGGTCAGCCACTGGTGATCCGTGTCCCGCCGCAGAGCTTGCCGGCGGTGGGCCAGCCGTTGCGCCTGGCATTGCGCAGCGAGGCCTTGCACTTTTTCGATCCAGCCACCGGGCAGCGGCTGGAGGCCGCGTAGGCCGACTGGTCAAACAGGCACGCCGCCGCCAGACGGGCACGGCTGGCGTTCGGAATCGGCGGGTGCCGCTTTGTCACTGAGGTGCTGCATGACGTCGACGCCCACCTGGCACGGCTCGCGACTGTGTTAGCTGCTAACGCTCCAGCCCCGTCGTAAGTGCGCGTGGCCGGGCGCCATGCGTGCCTGCCTGCAACGCGGTACCGGCGTCCAGCGTCAGCTCCAACGGCAATACCGCCAGCGCAAGGTTACCCGCCACGCTCACCACTGTGCCGATCGCGCTACCGTCCAGTGCGACGGCATCGCCTGCATTCACGGCAGCACCGGTTTCCAGCAACTGCAACGCGCGCTTGGCCTTGCCCAGAAAGTGCGTCCGCGCCACGATTTCCTGGCCCGGGTAGCAGCCTTTCTTGACGCTGTACGCCTGCAGGCGGTCCAGTGCCAACTGCTGCGGCGTCCATTGTTCGCGCTGGCCCTCGACCAGCCGGGCGAGCCCCAGTTGCAGATCGGTCGTCCGCCAGTGCGCATCTGCACTCGGCAGTTCGATAGGCGTCGCCAATGCATCCGGGCTGTAGAGCAATAACGTGCGCGGCAGCGCGGCGCTGCCCAGATCCAGCTCGATACGCTGCGTTCCGATCTCGGCCCGTGCGGCATGCGCGTGCTCCGGTGCTGCGAAGCCGCCGTAGGCAAACAGCGTGGCAGTAACGATTTTCAGCTTGCGGCGGAACACGAAACGGCTGAGTTGCGTGGCGATCTCGGCCGCGTTGCCGTCCGGCAACAGCATCAGTAAGTGTGCGTCGTCCTCACGCAGGAGTGCGAAGATGGCAATCACGCGCCCCTTCGCCGTCAGCCACGCGTTCCACTGCCACTGCCCAACCGCCAGCGCCTGTACGTCGTTGGCAAATTGGGCATGCGCAAACGCCACTGCATCCGTACCGGCCAGTCGGACGTATTGCATGTCGTGCAGGGAGCCAAAACCCTGCGGAATGAGATTCAGGTTGTCAGCCACGGAAGGGGAGGACTAAAATCGCCAAGTTGTGAGAGCACTATGATAGGCCATCCAACCCCCACCCCAGCGCAGGATTCCGAGACGCAGCCTTCTTCTCAGGAGCATATTCCCGAGAAAAAGCCACTGCCGAAGGAGATTGGTGGGCGCGACGGCCCCGAGCCAACGCGCTACGGCGACTGGGAAAAAAATGGACGCTGCATCGATTTTTGAGCAGCTTTTAGCCACAGCGGCCTAGTGCCGCACAGCCGAGAAAACGAGCCCAGCGAATGGCGATCCGCGAACGTCCTCTCTCCCCGCATCTCCAGGTATACCGTTGGCAGATACAGATGGTGACCTCGATTCTCAATCGAGCCACCGGCATCGTACTGTCTGTCGGCGCACTGGGAATTGCCGCTGCCTTGCTCACATTGATGCTTGGCCCCGACCATTGGAATTGTTTCCGCGATCAGGCGGCAACCTGGTATGGGCAGGTCTTCCTGTTCGGCTGGACCTGGTCGTTCGCCTTCCACCTGTTCGGTGGCCTGCGCCACATGCTGCAGGACTTCGGGCAAGGCTACGCCGTGCGCTCGTTCATCAGCATGGGTTGGTTGTCGGTGGTTCTGAGCCTTGTGCTCACCGCTGCCATCTGGGCTTACGTATTGCTGTCCGGAGGTGCCGTATGAGCCGCTACCGTACCCCGCTGAAGAATGTGCGCGGCCTGGGTGCCGCCAAAACCGGTACCGAACATTTCGTGATCCAGCGCTTGACCGCGGCCGCACTGGTACCGCTGTCGATCTGGTTCCTGATCTTCGTGCTGAGCCTGATCGGTGCCGATCACGCTGCTGCCAGCGCGGCAGTGGCCAAGCCGTGGAATGCGATCCTGCTGGTGGCCTTCCTCGTCGCTTCGTTCTGGCATGCGCAACTGGGCATGCAGGTGGTGTTGGAAGACTACGTGCACGACGCGTTGCTCGCACTGATTGCGCAAACCCTCGTGCGTTTTGTTGCCGTGCTGGGCGCCATCGTCAGCGTGTTTGCCGTGGCGCGTATCGCGCTGGGCATGAGCTGAGTCGTCAGCGACCAAACAGGAACCCATAATTCGATGTCCGCTTACAAGATCACAGAACACAAGTACGACATGGTCGTGGTGGGCGCCGGTGGCGCCGGCCTGCGCGCCACGTTCGGCCTGGCCCAGAAGGGCCTGCAGACGGTCTGCCTGACCAAGGTCTTCCCGACCCGTTCGCACACCGTGGCAGCGCAGGGCGGTATTTCCGCAGCGCTGGGCAACATGGGCGAAGACGATTGGCGTTATCACTTCTACGACACCATCAAGGGCTCCGATTGGCTGGGCGACCAGGACGCGATCGAGTACATGTGTCGCGAGGCGATTCCGGCCATCATCGAACTCGAACACTACGGCGTGCCGTTCTCGCGGACCGAAGAGGGCAAGATCTACCAGCGCCCGTTCGGTGGCATGACCACCAAGTACGGTGAAGGCCCGTCCGCGCAGCGTACCTGCGCCGCAGCCGATCGTACCGGCCACGCCATGCTGCATACGTTGTATCAGCAGTCGTTGGCGCACAACGCACGCTTCATGATCGAGTACTTCGCGCTCGATCTGATCTTCGACGAAGAAGGCGTCTGCCGTGGTGTGCTCGCACTGGACATGGCCGAAGGTTCGCTGCATCTGTTCCGCGCCCACGGCGTGGTGCTGGCGACCGGCGGTTACGGCCGTGCCTACTTCAGCGCCACCTCCGCACACACCTGTACCGGTGATGGCGGCGGCCTGGTGATGCGTGCGGGCCTGCCTGTGCAGGACATGGAATTCGTGCAGTTCCATCCCACTGGCATCTACGGTGCGGGCTGCCTGATCACCGAAGGCGTGCGCGGCGAAGGCGGCATCCTGCGTAACAGCAATGGCGAGCGCTTCATGGAGCGCTACGCACCGCATTACAAGGACCTGGCTTCGCGCGACGTGGTGTCGCGTTCGATGACGGTGGAAATTCGCGAAGGCCGCGGTGTAGGCGAGCACAAGGATCACATCCTGCTCGACCTGACCCACCTTGGGCCGGAAGTGATCAACGAAAAGTTGCCCGGCATCGCCGAAAGCGCACACATCTTCGCCGGTGTGGACGTGACCAAGCAGCCGATCCCGGTGCTGCCGACGGTGCACTACAACATGGGCGGTATTCCGACTAACTTCTACGGCGAGGTCGTGCGCAAGCAGGGCGACGATGCGGATGCCGTGGTGCCGGGCCTGTATGCCATCGGCGAGGCGGCGTGCGTCTCGGTCCATGGTGCAAACCGTCTGGGCTCGAACTCATTGCTGGACCTGGTGGTGTTCGGTCGCGCGGTCGCCAACCGCTGCGCCGAAACGGTCAAGCCGAATCAGCCGCACAAGACCTTGCCGTCCGATGCCTGTGACAAGGCCTTGGGCTTGCTGGACAAGCTGCGTCACGCCAACGGCTCCACGCCGACGGCCGTGATCCGCGACAACATGCAGCGCACCATGCAGTCGGACGCCGCCGTGTTCCGCACCAGCAAGACGCTGAAAGAAGGCGTGGACAAGATGGCCGAGATCTTCGCCACCTTCGAGGACGTCAAGGTGTCGGACCGCTCGCTGGTGTGGAATTCGGACCTGATCGAGACCTATGAATTGAACAACCTGCTGCTCAACGCGGTGGCGACGATCAATTCGGCCGAACAGCGCAAGGAAAGCCGCGGCGCGCACTCGCACGAAGACTTCCCGGACCGCGACGACGTCAACTGGCAGAAGCACACGTTGGTGACCGTCGACGACAAGGGCAAGTGCGAGTTCGACTACCGCCCTGTGCACATGTACACGCTGAGCCAGGATGTGGACGTGGTCCCGCCGAAGCCGCGCGTTTACTGATCGATGCGCATGCAGCGACCCACCGTTGCCTTGT
Source organism: Xanthomonas sp. D-99 (assembly GCF_017746145.1). NCBI lineage: Bacteria > Pseudomonadati > Pseudomonadota > Gammaproteobacteria > Lysobacterales > Lysobacteraceae > Xanthomonas > Xanthomonas sp. D-99. The sequence continues at coordinate 124,498 of NZ_JAGHWU010000022.1, forward strand.
CATCGCTCGTCATCGCCTCTGCGCGTGGCAGCGAGGCGGTGCAGCAGTTTGGTCGTCGCATGACGCTGGAGCAGCGCCGGCAGATGGCTGGTCGCTGCGCGACTGCTTCGGCAGTGGCATTCGTCATCTTTACCTTCATGCGCACGGTGCGGTTGTCGTTCGCACCGTGCATCGCCTGAGCCAACGAGAGCAGCTATGGCAGAGTTCACCCTCCCCAAGAATTCAAAGATCGGCAAGGGCAAGCATTACCCTGCACAGGGCGCCAAGAACACGCGCACCTTCAAGGTCTACCGCTGGGATCCGGACGTCGACGCCAACCCGCGCACCGACAGTTACGAGATCGATCTGGATAAATGCGGCCCGATGGTCCTGGACGCGCTGATCAAGATCAAGAACGAGATCGACCCGACGCTGGCATTCCGTCGCTCCTGCCGCGAGGGCATCTGCGGCTCGTGCGCGATGAACATCGACGGCACCAATACGCTGGCCTGCACCAAGGCGATTGCCGCGTGCGGCAAGTTCGAGGTGCCGATCTATCCGCTGCCGCACATGAGCGTGATCAAGGACCTGGTGCCGGACCTGACGCACTTCTATGCGCAGTACGCGTCGATCAAGCCGTGGATTCGCACCCAGACGCCGCCGCCGCCGGATCGCGAGCGCCTGCAGTCGCCGGAAGACCGCCGCAAGCTCGATGGATTGTACGAGTGCATCCTGTGCGCCTGCTGCTCGACCAGCTGCCCGAGCTACTGGTGGAATGGCGAGCGGTATCTGGGCCCGGCCATCCTGCTGCAGGCCTATCGCTGGATCATCGATTCGCGCGACGAAGACACCGGTGCGCGCCTGGACGATCTGGAAGACCCGTTCAAGCTGTATCGCTGCCACACCATCATGAACTGCGCACGGACCTGCCCGAAGGGCTTGAATCCGGCGCTGGCGATCGCCGAAATCAAGAAGTTGATGATGGCGCGTCGCGCCTGATCGCACGGCATTGATTCCCCACCACGGGGATGTGGTTCGCAGCGGCACCGGCCCTTGGGTCAGGTGCCGCTGTCGTTTTCGGACCGCCATGCGGTGCGGTGGAGAGATGAGATGGACGAACAAACCCTGCTGAAAAAGTTGCGCTGGCGTTGCCGGCGCGGAATGCGCGAACTCGATCAATTGTTCGGGCGCTACCTTGATCAACGCTGGGCGCAGGCTCCCGACGCCGAGCGCGCGGTTTTCCTACAGCTACTGGATTGCGAAGACGATAAGTTGTGGCGCTGGTTCATGGGATACGAGGCTTGCCCCGATGCCGCCAACGCCGCACTCATCGCCGATATTCGCGCCTTGCCGGCTTGAATGGCGACCCTCGCGCTGGCTGATTTGCGCATTGAGCGTGTTGATGGCGCTCGCCGTGTGGGCGGTGTGGCGCAGTGGCGTACCGCTGTGGTTGGCCCTGTTGTCGTCTGCATACGTGGTGCTTGCAGGCGGGCGAGCAATGCGTCAGCTGTTGCGTTCGCCGGTGAGGCAATTGCTGGTGCCATGGACGCAAACGCCCGCCAGCATTGACGGTGTGCAGGTGGAAGAGCTGCAGGTACGCTGGCGCGGGCCGCTTGCGGTGGTGTCTTGGAAGCGAGCGGATGGCCGGCGCGAGCGCCTGCATTTCTGGCCGGACACCCTGCCGGCGCCGCAACGACGTGAACTGCGTCTGGCCGCTCAGGCCCACGCCATTTCGTCCGGGCGGCCGCTAGTGGCACCATAGCGTCCCCTTCCCGGTTGAACCGCATGTTCAAACCTATTCCGGTTGCCATCGGCTTGCGCTATCTGCGTGCCAAGCGGCGCAATGGTTTCATCTCGTTTATTTCGATGGCGTCGATCCTGGGCATCGCCCTGGGCGTGACCGTGCTGATCACCACGCTTGCAGTGATGAGCGGTTTCCAGAAGGAGATACGCGACCGCCTGCTGCAGATGGCTGCCCACGCGACCGTCAGTGCAGAAGGCGCGCCGATGCGCGATTGGCAGCACGCGGTCGAGGTCGCCATGTCCGATCCGCGCGTGGCCGGTGCCGCGCCCTACATCGAAACCGAATCCTTATTGCAGGGCCCGCGAAAGCAGCCGGCCATCGTGCGCGGCGTGATTCCTGCCGAAGAAGGCAAGGTGTCGGTGCTGGCCAAGAAGATGCAGCAGGGCTCGGTCGACAGCCTGACGCCTGGGTCGTACAACATCGTCATCGGCAAGGAGCTGTCGTTGTGGCTTGGCGTGGATGTTGGCGACAGCATCGTCGTGTTGCTCAGCGACACCCAGGCGACGCCGCTGGGCGCGATGCCGCGGCTCAAGCGCTTTACCGTGAGCGGTATTTTCGAGGCCGGATACAACGAAATCGACCGCGGCCTCGCCGTGGTGAACATGCAGGATCTGGCGCGCGTGCTGCGTATGGACGGCGTCACCGGCGTGCGCCTGCGCCTGCATGACATGGATCAGGCCTGGCCGGTGGCGCGCGATCTGGCGGTGAAGTTGCACGGCCCGTATCGGGTCAGCGACTGGACCCAGGAAAACGCCAACCTGTACCACTCGTTGAAGATGGAAAAGACGGTGATGGGCATCCTGCTGTCGCTGATCGTGGCGATGGGTGCATTCAACCTGGTGTCCTCGCAGGTGATGCTGGTGACCGATAAGCAAGCCGATATCGCCATCTTGCGCACGCTCGGGCTGTCGCCGGGCGGGGTGATGCAGGTGTTCATGGTGCAGGGTTCGTTGATCGGCTTCATGGGCACCTTCATGGGCGTGATCGGCGGCATCGTGCTAACGCTCAATCTTGAACGCATCCTCGGCGTGATCGAAACGATTTTCAGCGTCAAGTTGCTACCCGAAGACGTGTACTACATCACCGGCCTGCCGACCGATATGCAAACCCAGGACGTGGTGGTGATCACCGTGGTGGCATTGGTGATGAGTTTCCTCGCGACCTTGTACCCGGCGTGGCGCGCTTCGCGCACCCAGCCAGCGGAGGCGCTGCGTTATGAATGAGATCCGGGAAACGCTCGTGCAAACACCAGAGCAGGCAACAGCGGTGATCCGCGCCGAAGCGCTGGCCAAGACCTACGCCGAAGGCAAGATGCGCACGCCGGTATTTGATGGCCTGGATCTATCGGTGGCCACCGGCGAAACCGTGGCGATCGTCGGCGCCTCCGGTGCCGGCAAGAGTACCTTGCTGCATCTGCTCGGCGGGCTGGATATTCCGACCTCCGGCGAAGTGTATGTGGCCGGCGAGCGCATGTCGGCGCTGTCCGACGCGCAGCGCGGCAAGCTGCGTAACCAGGCGCTTGGCTTCGTCTACCAGTTCCATCACTTGTTGCCGGAATTCACCGCGTTGGAGAACGTGATGATGCCGGTGCTGTTGTCCGGCAAGGATGTGGCCGTCGCCAAGGGTCAGGCACTGCAGCTGCTGGAATCGGTCGGGCTTGGGCATCGCGTCGAACACAAGCCCAGCGAACTCTCCGGGGGCGAACGTCAGCGCTGTGCGGTGGCGCGTGCACTGGTCAACAGGCCGGGCTGCGTATTGGGCGACGAGCCCACCGGCAATCTGGACGACAAGACCGCGGGCACCGTGTTCGAGCTGATGCTGGAGCTCAACCGCGCCCAGCGCACCAGCCTGGTGTTGGTGACGCACGACCGCGGCTTGGCACGGCGCCTGGACCGCGTGCTGGAGCTGCACCAGGGCAAGCTGCGCGAATTGGCGCCGTCTGCGGTGTAAGCGCATGTAGACGCGGTCGATCGGCAGACGATCGCGTTGCGGATGAGCGTGGATTTGCGGCGGGCACTGGTGTTGTGCCCGTTAGCCGAAATGGTGGCGCATTTTGACGTGCAGCGGCAGCGCACAATCGCATGCAGCGCGACTGCCATGGCACATGCCGCACGATCTCCGCAGGCCAGTGCAGCCTGCGAAGATGCCACAGCATCGGTCAAGGAATGATGCGCAGTGCCCGCAGGCGGGTAAACAGTTCGAAGAACGAGGCGCGGCTGTCGTAGAAGTCGAGAAAGCCCAATTCACGGCTCTTGGTCATGTCGTTGACGCACTCGATCTCGCGGCCCAGGTCGGCATCGGTATGCCACCACGATGCAAGCCGACTGACGTCGGACTCTACCAGCTTGTGCTGCGCGGCCACCTCAGCCCACAGGGCAGGGGCGGTCTGGCTCATGCGTGGTTCCAGCGGTTCCGGCACAGCGGGGCAGGGCGCAGCGTCGAGCTCGAAGAACTTCGCAATCTCACCCCACATCCAGCGCCAGCGGAATACATCGCCATTGACGGTGTTGAAGGCCTGATTGCGCGCCGCGGGGCTAAGCCCGGCCCAGGCCAGTTGGCGGCCAAGCAGCCCGGCATCGGTGAGGTCGGTGAGGCTGTTCCACTGCGCTTGCGACCCTGGAAACACGAAAGGTTGCCCGGTGTGCTTGCACAGCGACGCATATACCGCCAGCGTCACGCCCATGTTCATGGCATTACTGCCGTTGGCCATGCCGATCATGGTGTGCGAGCGATGTACGCTCCAGCCGAAACCATGCTGCTGCGCATGCGCGAACAGCAGGTCTTCCAACGTGTAGTAGAAGTTTTCCCCCGGCTGGCGCGGCTCGCTTTCGCGAAACGGCGTCTCGGCCTTGCCGCTGCCGGAATTTTCGAACGCGCCCAGGTAGTGCTTGGTGCCGGTGACCAGCGCCATGTGCTGCAGCGGCGCATCGCTGAGCGCATCGCACAGGTGCCGCATCATCGCGGCGTTGGCCTGGACGTTCTCGCGCTCGGTATCGCGACGCGTCCAGGTGCAGAAGAACACGTGGGTAATCGGTAGACCACGCAACGCGTTGTGCGTGCTCTCGGCGTCCAGCAGATCGGCCGCCACCGGAATGACACCGTCGTGGGGCAGTGGCCGACGTGCAAGGCCGTACACGGTCCAGCCGTCGGCGAGCAGCACGTTGGCAAGGTTGTAACCGGAGATGCCGGTCACACCGACGATCAATGCAATGCCTTTACGCATGGGGAGGCTCCTGAAAAAACGGATCTCACCTTAGCGGTGACACCATGAAATCGGGGCGAACGCTAGGCCGGAGGGCATGCTTGCGCCGTTGATCGCTCGATCTGCTGCGGCATGCATCTTCACGTGTGCAGATGTGCGACGCACCGCATCAAGTGATTGCGATGTGCCGCAGGACGTCGTTCGTATGCGTAATCAGCGACCGCCGCAGCAGTGTTCTTCCTACCCAGGCTTGGGCAGATCTCCGCTGTGCGTGGAAAGTGTCGCGATCTAAGGTGAAGACGTTGCTCGATAGGGTCCAGGATGGCGACCGACAGCATGGAAGTGTCAGCGCACCCAGCGCCGCCACAGATGGGATCGGCGGTGGTCATCGCGGCCGCGTTATTGCTGGGCGTGGTGGCGTGCGCCTGGTCGCCCATACTGCTACCGCGGATGGTTTACGCCGGCTGCGTGTGCGTTGCGTTGCTGGGCAGCGGCGCGACGGTGTGGCTGCGCCCTTGCTGGAGTGCGCTATTGCTGGCCGGCGCAGCGGCACTCCTGGGATTCGGAGCGATGGGATGGCAGGTGACTGGCGCGCTGCAGGCGCAGTTGCTTCCGCGGGATGAAACACGCGATGTCACCGTGCGCGGACAGATGGTCGGGCTACCGATCGCCGAGCAACGCCGTACCCGCTTTCAGCTGCGCGTGGACGGGGCTCCGGCGCAGCCGGCGGCACTGCGCGGCAAGCTCCTGCAGGTGGCCTGGTACGACGACTTTGGCGCCGAGCGCATCGGCCCGCGCGCGGCCCTACATGCAGGTGCGCGCTGGCAGCTGCGGCTCAAGCTGCGTGCGCCACGCGGCTTGCGCAATCCCGGAGGCTTCGATGCCGAGCGCCAGGCACTGGCGCAACGCATCGCTGCGACGGGCTATGTGCGCATGCCTGCAATCGCACGCCAGACCGCACCGCCGCAAGGCGTGGATGCCTGGCGCGAACGGATGTCGCACCGCATCGCCGAGCGTGTCGGCGGCCCCTCTGCGCCGTACCTGCGGGCGCTCGCGCTCGGAGATACCCGGGGGCTGGACGATACCGCATGGGCAACGTTGCGCGCGACCGGGCTCAGCCATCTGATCGCCATCTCTGGATTTCATGTCGGGCTGGTCGGGGCATTCTTCGCGCTGCTGGTCGCTGGCATATGGCGCTGGCAGCCGCGACTGGGCACATTCATGCCGCGTCTGCATGCGGCATCGATTGCCGCGCTACTCGGCGCTGCGGCCTACGCGCTACTGGCTGGCCTGGCGCTGCCGACGGTACGCACCGTGTTGATGATTGCGGTGGTGGCCCTTGCCAGGGTGCTGCGTAGACGCGCCTCGACCGCGCACGTCCTCTCGCTCGCCTTGTTGGCGGTGTTGCTGTGGGATCCGCTCAGCGTGCTGGTGGCTGGCTTCTGGCTCAGCTTCGCCGGCGTGGCATGGCTGGTCTGGTGCCTGCCGTCTGACGATCGCGCCATCGTGCGCGGCTTCCTGTCTGCGCAGACCGTGGCCACCGTTGGCCTGCTGCCATTGACGGTCAGCTTGTTCGGGCAGGCGTCGCTGGTCGGGCCATTCGCCAATGTGGTCGCCATTCCGTGGTGGACTTTCGTGGTGGTACCGCTATGCCTGTTGGGGACCGCACTGGAGGCGATCTACCCGGGGACCGGCGTGTGGGCGTGGCAGCTTGCGGGCTGGTGCTTTGAGCTGACCTGGCCGGGGTTCGTCTGGCTTGGGCAGACCGCGGTGGCGTTGTGGTGGGTGCCCGAGTCCGATGGCGTTGCCCTGATCGCCGCCCTGCTCGGTGCGTTCTGGCTGTTGCTGCCGCGCGCGACGCCGGGTAAATCGCTGGCGGCGCTGCTGTGGCTGCCGTTGCTCTGGCCGGATCGCGAGCTACCCGCCGCAGGCGAGGCGGAAGTGCAGTTGCTGGACGTGGGGCAGGGCTTGGCGGTGCTGGTGCGCACGCAACGTCATGCGCTGTTGTTCGATACCGGTCCGGCGGTACGCGACGGCTTCGATGCCGGCGAGCGCGTCGTGCTGCCGGCGTTGCGCGCGCTTGGTGTGCGCCGGCTGGACGCCATCGTGCTCAGCCATGCCGATGCCGATCATGCTGGTGGCTATGCCGCGGTGCGCACGGGGCTGCCGGTGGCACGCACGGCTGCGCCACCGGGTGCGCCATTGGACGTCACCGCACGCTGCCGCGCCGGGCAGCAGTGGGAGTGGGACGGGGTGCGCTTTCGCTTCCTGCATCCCGGCGTGGGTTTTCCTTACCTACGCAACCAATCCAGTTGCGTGCTGCGGGTCGAGACCGCGTATGCGAGCGCACTGTTGCCGGGCGATATTGGCGACATCGTCGAGCGTCGCCTGCTGCGCGGGCACGCCTCCGACCTGCGTGCCGACCTGGTGATCGTCCCGCACCACGGCAGCGCCGACGGCTCGCACGCCGGTTTCATCGCCGCCACCGGCGCACGCCTGGCGTTGGTGTCGTCCGGTCATGGCAACAGATTCGGGCATCCGCGCGCCGAGGTCATGCAACGCTGGAAGTCAGGCGGGGCAGGGGTGTTGGACACCGCCCAGTCGGGAGCGATCCGGGTGTGGCTCGGTGCCGCGGGCCTGCAACTGCGCGAGCGACGGCGCTGGCAGCCGCGGCTATGGGATGCTGCGGAACGGCGGCGGTCGGCTGCTATCCTATCGGTCAGCGAACAGGCGGCCGCGTTGCCGGAGGAATCGAATCGTGTTGGAGCTGGTCAAGGCAGGCGGTTGGCCGATGGTGCCGTTGCTGTTGCTGGGCGTGATCGCCCTGGCGATCGTGCTGGAGCGTCTGTGGAGCCTGCGCCGCAATGAGGTGACGCCGCCGGGCCTGGGTGAAGAAGTGCGCAATTGGGCCGCGCGCGGCAACCTGGATCCCACCCACATCGAGTCGCTGCGCCGCAATTCGCCGTTGGGCGCCTTGCTGGCCGCTGCGCTGGACGTGCGTGGCCGCCCGCGTGACGTGATCCGCGAACGTATCGAAGACACCGGCCGGCATGTGGTGCATCGCATGGAGCGCTATCTGAACGCGTTGGGCACGATCGCATCGGCCGGGCCATTGTTGGGTCTGCTCGGTACCGTGGTCGGCATGATCCAGATGTTCATGGGCATCCTCGATCACGGCGTAGGCGATGTGAATCAGCTCGCCGGCGGCATTGGCAAGGCGCTGGTGTGCACTGCGACCGGCATGATCATCGCGGTTCCGGCATTGATGGCACATCGCTTCTTCAAGGGGCGGATCGCCGGCTACATCGTCGAGATGGAGCAGGAAGCCATCTTGTTGCTGGACACCATGGATGGCCGTGTCGTGCCGGCCGCCTTCGCGCCGGCTGCAGCGGGCGCCAAGCCTGTCACGGCAAAGGGTTGACGGATGCGCATCGGCAGCGACCGAAGCCAGGACGAGCCGCATATCGACCTGGTGCCATTGATTGACGTCATCCTCGTCCTCATCATCTTTTTCGTGGTGACCACAACCTTCGACGCGCGCTCCACGCTGCAGCTGCAGTTGCCGACCGCCAGCGACCAGCACAGCGGTGCACCGCCACGTTCGTTGAGCGTGCTGGTCAACGCCGATGGGCGTTACTTCATCAACGATCAGGAAGTACTGCGCTCGGATGTGGATTCGCTCAAGCAGACCATCGCCCAGATCGCCAGCGATGACCGCGAACAGACCGTGCTGATGCGCGCCGATGCGCGGACCCCGTATCAGGCCGTGGTGACCGCGCAGGATGCGCTGGGCCAGCTCGGCTTCCGGCGCATTGCCATCGCCACCGCGCCTCCGGCCAGCGCCGCCAGTACGACCGGCAAGACAAGCACCAACGGAACCCGCCAGTGACCATCTCCACCGGCCGCCCGGCGCCAGTGTCTTCCTGGCGCACGTACCGTCGCCTGCTGGCGTTTGCCAAGCCATACCGTTTGTTGCTGGTGGCCGCGCTGATCGCTGCGTTGATCGAAGCGGCCGGCACCACCGGTTTTCTGGCGTTGATGAAGCCGATCACCGACGAGACCTTCATCTACAAGAACGCCGAGGTCAGTCGCTGGCTGCCGGTGCAGATCATCCTGCTGTTCGTGGTGCGCGGCGTGGCCGGCTACGTCACCGACATGGCGATGGGCAAATCCGCACGCAGCATCGCGCGCGATCTGCGCATCAAGGTGATGGCCAAGTATCTGCGCCTGCCGGGGTCACGCTTCGATTCGGAGCCGGTGCCGTCGATGCTGATACGCCTGGGCTCGGATTCGGACCAGGTTGCGCAGGCCGCAGTGGATGCGGTCAAGGTCATGATCCAGCAATCGCTGCAGGTGATCGGTGCGCTTGCGCTGATGCTGTGGCATAGCTGGCAGGTGACATTGACCATCCTGGTGCTTGCCCCGGTGCTGGCCTGGGTGATGGACAAGGTGGCGCGGCGCTACCGGCGTATCAGCCACAGCATCCAGGAAAGCGGTGCGCAGCTGCTGCAGGCCGCCGACCAGACCTTGTCCAGCCATCAGGAGGTCAAGATCTACGGGGCTCAGCAGACCGAAATGGAGCGCTATGGCGCGCTGGCCAATCGCAACCTGCGCCTGGCGATGAAGGTCGAATCCACCCGCGGCATTTCCACTGCCACCGTGCAGATGATCGGCGCGATCGGCTTGTCGGCATTGCTGTTCGTGGCCGGTGCGCAGGCCTTGGCCGGGCGGTTGACGGCCGGCGATTTCGTCGTGCTGATGACCTCGATGCTGACGATCATTCCTGGCCTCAAGCAGCTGACCAATGTGCAGAACATGGTGCAGCGCGGCCTGGCATCGGCCGAGCGTCTGTTTTCGGTGCTCGACAGCCCGGACGAGCCGGATCAAGGTACCGTGCCGCTGACGCGTGCCAAGGGTTTGATCGAATTTCGCGATGTCACGGCGCGCTACCCCGGCCAGGTCAATCCGGCACTGGCCGATGTCAGCTTCGTTGCGCAACCGGGCACCGTCACCGCCATCGTCGGGCGTTCCGGGAGCGGCAAATCCAGTCTGATCAAATTGATTCCGCGTTTTTACGAAGCCGAGGCCGGGCAGATCCTGCTCGACGGGCATCCGGTACAGGCGTATGCGTTGGCGGATCTGCGCAGGCAGATTGCGCTGGTCGGCCAGCAGGTGATGTTGTTCGACGGCAGCATCGCCGACAACGTGGCGTTCGGCGAAATGCGCAATGCCGATGCCGGCCAGTTGGAGCGCGCGATTCTGGGCGCCAATGCGATGGAGTTTGTCGCGCAGCTGCCCGACGGTCTGCAGTCGCATGTCGGCACCAAGGGTGGGCGTCTGTCCGGCGGCCAGCGCCAGCGTCTGGCGATCGCACGCGCCATGCTCAAGGACGCGCCGGTCCTGATTCTGGACGAGGCCACCGCAGCGCTGGACAACGAATCCGAGCGATTGGTGCAGGACGCCCTGCACAAGCTGATGCCGGACCGCACCACGCTGGTCATCGCCCATCGCCTGTCCACCATCGAGCATGCCGATCAGGTGCTGGTGATGGACCAGGGCCGGATCGTCGAGCGCGGTACGCATCACCAATTGCTGGCGCAGGGCGGCTTGTATTCGCACCTGCACGGCATGCAATTCCGCGAACGCCAGGCATGAGCAAGCGCGGCACCCGCACCCCGGGTTACTGGTACGACAACACGCCGATCCCATTGCCGGCGCGCATCCTGGCGCCGGTCTACGGCGCTGCGATCGCATTGCGACGGGCGCTGTATCGCCGCGGCTGGCGCAGGCGCCACGGGGTGCCGGTGCCGGTGGTCGTGGTCGGCAATGTCACCGCCGGCGGCACCGGCAAGACGCCGCTGACGATTGCCTTGGTCGCGAAGCTGCAGGAAGCCGGCTGGACCCCTGGGGTCGCCAGCCGTGGCTACGGCCGCGATGACGCCGGCACCGCCCGCTGGGTCGAAGCGGACACGCCGGTGGCGCTCGGCGGCGACGAACCGGTGTTGATCGCCTGGAAGACCGGTGCGCGCGTGCGCGTCGACAGCGACCGGCTCGCTGCTGCGCGGGCGCTGGTCGAGGCGGGCTGCGACATCGTGATCTGCGACGATGGGCTGCAGCATTACCGTCTGGCGCGCGATGTCGAGATCGAAGTGGTCGATGGCCAGCGACGCTACGGCAACGGACGCCTCTTGCCTGCCGGCCCGCTACGCGAACCGGCCGCGCGGGCGCACGATTGCGATTTTCGCGTGGTCAATCTCGGCCAGGCCAGTGCCACTGCCGCACCGCAGGCGCCGGATGATGCCGGTTTCGGCGAATGGCAGATGCGTTTGAGCATCGACAGCGTGCAGCCAATGGACGGCAAGCGTGCGCAGCCCTTGGGCATGCTTGCCGGACAGCGCGTGCATGCAGTGGCGGGCATCGCGCATCCGGAACGGTTCTTCGCCATGCTGCGCGCGCGCGGCATCGGCGTGGTGCCGCACGCGTTTCCCGATCATCACGTCTATCGCGCCGCGGATTTCAGCTTCGGAAGCCGCCTGCCGGTGCTGATGACCGAAAAGGACGCGGTGAAATGCCGTCCGTTCGCCGACGAGTGGCTGTACAGCGTGCCACTGAAGGCGGAACTGCCGGCCGCTTTCTGGGTGAGTCTGCTGGACCGGTTGAACAAATTGGCGAGCCGGCAGGGCGTGTGAGCGAGTCGGCTTGCAGTTGGACGGTTGCTGGCCAAGCATCGGCAGCCAGGCGTTGAGTGCGCTCTTGCGGCTGTGATGCGTCATCCATGCTGGATGAAATCTCGCACCACTCGGGTAAAGGTCTACCCTAAAATATTGGTGCGCATCGCTGCGATCAGGGCGCGCGGCGCGTTTTGATGTCGTGCAGCGCAGCGCCAACTGAATACCGCCACTTCGCTCAATCACACATCGGCATCAAGCGATTCGGTTCTTTCGTCCCCCCCCACTTCCTACTGCATCCAGAGCGCGCACGTATGACACCCACCACGCCTGCCGATTTCGTTGTCGCCATTCCCGCCCGTTACGCTTCCACGCGGCTGCCGGGTAAACCGCTGCAACTGATCGGTGATCGACCGATGATCCAGCACGTGGCCGAGCGTGCATTGCTGGCGGGTGCGCGCGAGGTGTGGGTGGCCACCGACGACGCGCGTATCGCAGCGGCGATCGAGCATCTGCCCGGAGTGCATGTGGCGATGACCGGCACCGCGCATCTTTCCGGCACCGACCGCCTTGCCGAATGCGCGCGCGTTGCCGGATGGGACGAACAGACCTGCGTGGTCAATCTGCAAGGCGACGAGCCGTTTGCGCCGGCTGCAGGCATCCGCGCGGTTGCAGATCTGCTGCAGCACTCCGGTGCCCAGATGGCCACGCTGGCCGCGCCGGTGGACAACGCGCACGACCTGTTCGATCCCAACGTGGTGAAGCTGGTGCGCACGGCCGGCGGTGACGCGCTGTATTTCAGCCGTGCGCCGATTCCCTGGCACCGCGACAGCTTCGCCAGCCAGCACGATAGCGTGCCTGCAGAAGGTCAGTGGCTGCGTCACATCGGCATCTACGCCTATCGCGCAGGCTTCCTGCAACGCTTCGCAGCCATGCCGCCCGGCATGCTGGAGCGCACCGAATCGCTGGAACAATTGCGCGTGATGGAAGCCGGCTATCGCATCGCCGTGGCGGTGACGCCTGAGCCGTTTCCGCCGGGCATCGATACCGCGGACGATCTCGTTCGCGCGCAGATGCGGGTGGCTTCGGCATGAAGGTGCTGATCGTCTGCCTGGGCAATATCTGCCGGTCACCGATGGGCGAGGGTGCCTTGCGTGCGCAACTGGACAAGGCACGGCTGTCGCGGCGCATCGAGGTCGATTCGGCCGGGACCGGCGATTGGCATGCCGGCGATCCGCCGGACCCGCGCGCGATCCGCTGCGCGGGCGGTCACGGCGTGGATATTTCGGGTCTTCGCGCGCGCCAGGTGAAGCACTCGGATGTCGAGCATTTCGATTGGCTGCTATGCGCAGACGGCAACAACCTGCGCGATCTGCAGCGGCTGGCCCCGGCAGCGCAGCGCGACAAGCTCGCCTTGTGGCTGCCCTGGGCCGGCATCGACGCGCGCGATGAAATCCCCGACCCGTATACCGGCAGCATGAATGACTTCGAGCAGGTATGGCAGCTGGTCGACACTGCCGCGCGCCTCACCGTAGCCAGACTCACCCGCGGCTAATCGCGCTTGGGCATAATCACCACATGAACGCCCAGCTCACCCAGGAACTGCCGGAATTTCCCACCTGGCTCAATGCCAGGCCCTCCACCTTGCAGGAGCATCGCGGGCGTGCGCTGGTGCTGGCGTTCGTCAACGCCAGCTCGGTGTGGTGCGCAGAACGCCTGGCCGAGCTTGCCCACTGGCAGGCGCGCAGCCCTGGCCGGCTCCAGGTGATCGTGGTACAGGTGCCGCGTTTCGACAGCGAACGGCTGCCGCAACGCTCGCTTAAACAACTGCGCGGACACGGCGTGAGTGCGCCGATCCTGCTCGACAAGGACTGGGAAACCTGGCGCCGCTTCGGTATCGAAGCCTGGCCCACGCTGGTGCTGCTGGATGCCTATGGCCGCGAGCGGCAGCGCCTGGTGGGCGTCACCGGCGATCTGGACAAGGCCCTGACTGCCCTGTGCGAAGGCCAGCCGCCCCCGTCTGACGCCGACCTGCACGGCGTGGCCGAGCGCGAGCCCGAGCCGCATCTGGCGTTGCGTTTTCCTACTGGTTTGGCGGCGACCGAAGACCGGCTGTACGTCGCCGATACCGGCCACCACCGCGTGCTCGAGTGCACGCACAGCGGGCGCGTGCTGCGCCAGTTCGGGCATGGCAATGCTGATCTCATCGACGGCGGTGTCGGCGAAGCAGCATTTCGGCGGCCGCAAGGTTTGGCGTTGGAACGCGATCAGCTGTATGTCGCCGATACCGGCAACCATGCGCTGCGTCGTATCAACCTGCGCAGCGGGCAGGTGGATACCTTGTGCGGCACCGGTCGTTCCGGCGAGCCGGTCGAAGGCCCGTTGGCGTCGCCCGGTGGCTCTGCGCTGAACTACCCGCAAGGTCTGGCCATCGCCGACAACCAGGTGTTGATCGCCATGGCCGGCGATAACCGGATCTGGAGTTATCACCTGGGCCGCGCCGCGCTGACCGCGCGCGCAGGCACCGGTGCCCTTGAAATTCGCGACGGCAGTGGCCATCTCGCTGCTTTCGCACAGCCGGCAGGCTTGGCGTCGGTGCAGCAAGTGGCCTATGTCTGCGACGGGCTGGGCTCGTCGATCCGCACCATGCAACTGCGCGGCGATCTGGTGCAGACCTTGGTGGGCGGGCAGGGCACCTGGCAGTTTGGGGATCAGGACGGCCCACGCAGCACGGCGCGTCTGCAGTTCCCACAGGCCATTGCACTGGCGGCCGATTCGCCGCTGCTGTGGATCGCCGACACCGGCAATGGCTGCCTGCGCTGCCTGCGCCTGGGCGGTGGCGAATTGACCACGGTGACGCTGCCGCGTCGTCTGCATGGTCCGGCCGGTCTGGCGGTCACCGCCGGTGCGGTCTGGATCGCAGAAACCGATGCACATGCCATCTTGCGGTACGACCTTGCAAGCGGCGCACTGAGTGATGTTTCGATAGACGAATGAGCGTAAGGCCCCAAAACGATTTCGATGGAAAAGCGTTTGCTGCGCAACTGAGCACCGCGCCTGGCGTCTATCGCATGTATGCGGGCGACGACACCTTGTTGTACGTCGGCAAGGCGGGCGCGTTGCGCAAGCGTGTGGGAAGTTATTTCAACGGGACGCCGAAGAACGCCCGGTTGACCTCGATGCTGTCGCAGGTCGCGCGCATGGACGTCACCGTCACCCGCAGCGAAGCCGAAGCGCTACTGCTGGAAAACCAGCTGATCAAATCGCTGTCGCCGCGCTACAACGTTTCGTTGCGCGACGACAAAAGCTACCCATACGTGTTGCTGACGCGCGAACAATGGCCTCGTATTGCCTTGCACCGCGGCCCGCGTGCGGTGCAAGGGCGTTATTTCGGCCCTTACACGGGCGTCACCGGTGTACGCGAAACGCTGAGCCTGATGCATAAGCTCTTCAAGCTGCGCAGTTGCGAGGACAGCGTGTTCCGCAACCGTTCGCGGCCATGCCTGCAATACCAGATCGGGCGTTGCAGCGGACCGTGCGTGGATTTGGTGGCGCCTTCGGATTACGCCGAATCGGTGCGCCGCGCCACCATGTTTCTCGAAGGCAAGAGCGATCAGCTCGGCGAAGAGATCATGCACTCGATGCAGCAGGCCAGCGAGGCGCTGGAATTCGAGCGCGCCGCGCGTTTGCGCGATTTGCTCTCGTCGCTGCGCAGCATGCAGAACCGTCAATACGTCGATGGCCGTGCAGCGGACCTGGACGTGCTGGCCTGCGCCACGCAATCCAGCCAGGCCTGCGTCCTGTTGCTGAGTTTTCGCGATGGCCGCAATCTCGGCACGCGCTCGTTCTTTCCAAAGACCAACGGGGAAGACAGTGCCGACGAAATTCTTGGCGCGTTCGTATCGCAGTACTACGCCGAGCACTCTCCTCCGCGCGAAATCCTGCTCGACCGCGAGATCCCGGAAGCCGAGCTGATCGAAGCCGCGCTCAGTACGGCCGCCGAGCACAAGGTGGCACTGAAGTGGAACGTGCGCGGCGAGCGTGCCGGCTATCTGCTGCTGGCCACGCGCAATGCGCAGCTGACCCTGGTCACCGAGCTCACCAGCCAGAGCGCGCAGCATGCACGCAGCGAAGCCTTGCGCGAGATGCTTGGACTTGCCGAGCCGGTCAAGCGCGTGGAGTGTTTCGACATCAGTCACACCATGGGCGAGGCGACCGTCGCCTCGTGCGTGGTATTCGACGCCAGCGGCCCGGTGCGTGGCCAGTACCGGCGCTTCAATATTTCCGGCATCACGCCGGGCGACGACTACGCAGCCATGCGGCAGGCGATCGAGCGCCGTTTCCGTCGCGCCGTGGAAGAGAACGGCGTGCTGCCCGACGTGCTGCTGATCGACGGTGGCGCAGGCCAGCTGGCGCAGGCCCAGGCCGCGCTGGCCGATCTTGGGGTCGAGAACGTGTTGCTGGTCGGCGTGGCCAAGGGCGAAGAGCGCCGGGCAGGGCACGAAGCGTTGATCATGGCCGACGGGCGCGAGCTAAGGCCGGGCGCGGCCTCGCCTGCGCTGCAATTCATCCAGCAAGTGCGTGACGAAGCGCACCGCTTTGCGATCACCGGCCACCGTGGGCGCCGCCAGAAGGCGCGCATGACCAGCAAGCTCGAGGATATCCCCGGCATCGGCCCTCGGCGCCGCGCGAGCCTGCTCAAGCATTTCGGAGGAATGGTCGGGCTCAAGGCCGCTGGCGAGGCCGAGATTGCGCGGGTGGAGGGGGTCAATGCCGCACTTGCCGCGCGAATCTACGCTAACCTGCACGGGCTGGCGCTTCCCGATGCGGCAGGCGAGGCAAGTCCGCAATGAAGTTGACCATCCCCACGTGGCTGACACTGCTGAGGATCGTGATGATCCCGGTGTTGGTCGTGGTGTTCTACCTGCCCTACACGTGGACGAACTTCGCGTCCGCCGGCGTGTTTGCGCTGGCCGCCATCACCGACTGGCTGGATGGCTGGGTCGCGCGGCGTTATCACCAATATTCCGCATTCGGCGCATTTCTGGACCCGGTCGCCGACAAGTTGATGGTCGCGGTGGCGCTGTTCCTGATTGTGCAGGGCCATCCCACGCCGTGGATGGCGTTCTGGGCTGCAGTCATCGTCGGACGCGAGATTGCCGTCTCTGCACTCCGTGAATGGATGGCCGAGATCGGCCAGCGTGCCAAGGTGCGCGTGGCGGCAATCGGCAAGATCAAAACCACGGCACAAATGGCGGCGTTGCTGTGCCTGTTGTATTCGGTCACCCCAGGGCAGATGCCCACGCATGAAATCTGGCTGGGCAACCTGATTTTTCGTGCGGGCTACTGGACGCTAGCCATTGCGGCCTTGCTGACGCTGTGGTCAGGGTTTCAGTATCTGCAGGCCGCATGGCCAAGCCTGCGCGCCGACGAGAAAGCAGCGATCAGCAACAAGCCGAAAAAAATCGAAAGCAACAGTTGACAGCTATCCTGTTCACTGTAGAATTTCGCCTCCCAAGCGGGAATAGCTCAGTTGGTAGAGCGCAACCTTGCCAAGGTTGAGGTCGCGAGTTCGAGTCTCGTTTCCCGCTCCAGATGTAGACAGGACCCCGCGTCAGGGGTCTCGTTGTTTCAAGGCAGGATGCCTTGGGTTTGATGTTTCGGCCTGGTGGTAGAGTGGTTATGCAGCGGACTGCAAATCCGCGTACGCCGGTTCAATTCCGGCCCAGGCCTCCACATCGCATGCGGTATTCCTGCCATCGATAACGACGACAGGGCTAGCGCAACGAAGTAATACGCTGTACAATTTTGCTCCACGCGGGAATAGCTCAGTTGGTAGAGCGCAACCTTGCCAAGGTTGAGGTCGCGAGTTCGAGTCTCGTTTCCCGCTCCAAATTCGAACCCTGGATATCGCTCGATATCCAGGGTTTTTATTTGTCGCATGTTATTGGCCGGGGACGTTCACGCATTAAGCGGCTGCCGCTAAATACGAGCAGTGGCGCTGCGGTGTCCGATAATGAATGCCTGTTCCGGTGCGCGCACATATGTGCCTGGGCGCTTTGGACACAGGCGGTCGAATGCACGCGGGAATCGAAGACGCAATCTGAGCTCGGGTGACCACCACATTGGCCGCACGGTGCGAATGATCATGCGTGGACATCAGCAGGTAAGCGTCGCGCGGCGCGAACACGATTGCGCCGACTCGATTACCTGATAAATGCGTGCCCGGGGCGGGGGTCGAACCCGCATAGCCTTGCGGCTGAGGGATTTTAAGTCCCTTGCGTCTACCAATTTCGCCACCCGGGCATGGCGATAGCGTGCCTGATTGCGCGGCGATTGTGAATCTTTGCAGCGTACTTCCTGCACTGCCTGGCTCCTGCGGCCTGCGTTATGCTGCCGCCGCATAGCGCGTCGCCACCGGCTGCGCACCATTCCAAGGAACCGCATGTCCGGCACCACGCTTCTCGCCCTCGCACAGGGGCGCATCGCCGTCATCGGCTTAGGTTACGTCGGCCTGCCATTGGCGGTTGGATTCGGGGAGCAACGCGACACTTTGGGCTTCGACATCGATGCGCAGCGCGTTGCGCAACTGCGTGACGGCCACGATGTCACGCTGGAACTGGACGATGCCGAATTGGGTGCCGCAACGCGTCTGCGCTACAGCGCAAACGCCGCGGATCTGGCTGCGTGTCGCATTTTCATCGTGACCGTGCCGACGCCGATCGATAGCTTCGAGCAACCGGATCTGGAGCCGTTGCGTAGCGCCACGGCCTTGATCGCCGCCGTACTCAAACCCGGCGATCTGGTGATCTACGAATCCACGGTTTATCCAGGAACCACTGAAGAAGTTTGCGTGCCCTTGCTCGAAGCAACCTCCGGGCTGCGTTTCAACCACGACTTCTTTTGCGGCTACAGCCCCGAGCGCGTCAATCCCGGCGATCGCCAGCGGCGTCTGCGTGATATCCGCAAGATCACCTCGGGCTCGACGGCAGACGCCGCCGATGCCGTCGATGCGCTATACACCAGCATCATCACTGCCGGTACCTGGCGCGCTCCGTCGATGCGCGTGGCCGAAGCGGCAAAGGTGGTCGAAAACATCCAGCGCGACGTCAATATCGCGCTGGTCAACGAGTTGGCGTTGATTTTCGACAAGTTGGGAATCGACACCCTCGATGTGCTCGATGCCGCAGGAACCAAGTGGAATTTCCTGCCGTTTCGCCCTGGCCTGGTCGGTGGGCATTGCATCGGGGTGGATCCGTACTACCTGATGCACAAATCCGAAAGCGTGGGCTATCACCCGGACCTGATCCACACCGCGCGGCAGGTCAATAATCGTGTCGGCCGACATGTGGCCGAGCGCGTGTGCGGCATGCTGGCCATGCGTGGCGTCGCGCTTGCGCAGGCGAGGGTGCTGGTGCTGGGCGCGACGTTCAAGGAGAACTGCCCGGATCTGCGCAACAGCCGCGCCCTGGAATTGGTGCAGTTGCTGCAGGCCGCCGGCGTGCAGGTGGACACCTGCGACCCGTGGGCAGACCCGGCTGAAGCGCTGCAGCACGGCGGTGTGCACTTAAGCGAGATGCCGGAAGACGGCGCCTACGATGCCGTAGTGCTGGCGGTGGCGCACGCGCAGTATCGCGACTACGACGTGGAGCGGATCGCCGCGCTCGGCAAACCGGGCGCGGTGGTGTACGACGTCAAATCGGTGTGGCCGCGTGCGGCAGTCAGCGATCGCCTGTAGCAGCGCGTACGTCGCGCTGCGCTAGCCACTGCACAGCGCCGCGTGCGGCGCGTCGGCCGCTGGCGAAACAGGCGGTGAGCAGATAGCCGCCGGTTGGCGCTTCCCAATCGAGCATTTCGCCAGCGCAAAACACGCCAGGTTGCGCGAGTGCCATCAGCTGGTCGTCCAGCGCTTCCAGTCGTACGCCGCCCGCCGAACTGATCGCTTCGGCGAGCGGACGTGGCCGCAACAGGCGCAGCGGCAACTGCTTGAGCGTGCGTGCGACCAACGCGACAGCGTCGCCCGCCTGCTTGCCGAGTTCTTCGTAGAGGAGAGCCGCCTTGACGCCATCGATGCCGACCTGGCGGCGCAGATGCTCGCTGAAACTGCGTCCCTTGCGCGGTTGGGCCAGTTCGGCATGCACGCGTTCGAGCGAGCGACCGGGAATCAGATCCAGCACGAGTTCGGCGACGCCGTGCGCATCGATCTGCTCGCGCAGGTCCGCGGCCAAGGCATAGATCAAGCTGCCCTCGATGCCGTTCGCTGTGGCCACGCATTCGCCCTGCAATGCATGCTGCATGCCGTTGCTGTCCTGCCAGTGCGCAACGACCGGTTTCAGCGGCGCACCTGCATGACGCTGCACGAAGTGCGCGCTCCAATCGATATCGAAGCCGCAGTTGGCCGGAACCAGGGGCGCTACCGCGATCCCGCATTGCTGCAATGAGGCTTGCCACTGCCCGTCGGAACCGAGCTGCGGCCAGCTGCCGCCACCAAGCGCCAGCACGACTGCCTCTGCACTGCACTCCACCGTGCCGGTGGGGGCGTCGAAACGGAGTGCGCCGTTTTCAGACCAGCCCAGCCAACGGTGCTGCACATGAAACACGACGCCCTGTTCCTTGAGCCGACGCACCCAGCCACGCAGCAGGGGGGCCGCCTTGCGGTCCATCGGAAAGACACGGCCGGAACTGCCGACGTAGGTCTCGACACCGAGCTCTCGCGCCCAATCGCGCAGCGCATCAGCATCGAAGTCCTGCAACCATGCGGAAACCGGTTGTTGACGGTCGCGATAGCGTTGCGCAAACAGCGGCATCGAATCGGAATGCGTGAGATTCAAGCCGCCTTTGCCAGCGATCAGGAACTTGCGTCCCACCGAACCCTTTGCCTCGTACAGATCCACTGCCAGGCCCGCCGCACAGGCCACTTCCGCCGCCATCAAACCGGCCGGCCCACCGCCGATCACTGCCAGCCGCTGCCTGCTCAGATCAGTCATCGTCAGGCACTCAACGCGGCTGCACGCCCAGCAATTCAACATCAAACACCAGCGATGCACCAGGCGGTATCACGCCACCGGCGCCGTTGTCGCCGTAGCCGTAATCGGGCGGGATCATCAAGGTGCGCTTACCGCCGACACGCATGCCGGCCACGCCGTCGTCCCAGCCGCGGATGACCTGGTGGCCACCTAATACGAATTGGAACGGCTCGGCGCGATCCAGCGAGCTGTCGAACTTCTTGCCATGTTTGTCGGCGGCTTTTTCGTCGTACAGCCAGCCGGTGTAGTGCACGGTGACCATTTCGCCCGGTGTGGCCTCTGCGCCGGTCCCCACGTTGCGGTCGATCCGTTCGAAACTGGCGATGGTGCCGCCGGAGGGCGGCAGGGCAGGTGCGCAGCTTGCGAGCAACAAGGCGGCGACGAGCGTCAACAAAAGGCGCATGGCAGGGTCCATGAAGAAAGACGGCCATTATCGCACCTGGCTCCCGGTATCATCGCGGCATGGCCAAGCTACTGCTCAATCTGCGCAATGTCCCCGACGACGAAGCCGACGAGGTGCGGGCGCTGATGCGCGAGCAGGGCGTGCAGATCTACGAAACGCGCCCCAGCAACTGGGGGATTTCCGCTGGCGGTATCTGGCTTGGCGACGATGCCGACTATCCACGCGCCAAGGCGGCGATGGATGCCTACCAGGCGCAGCGCGGCGCGATTGCGCGTGCCCAGCGACAGGAAGAACTTGCAGCCGGCACTGCGGAGACCTTTGGCGCATTGCTGCGCAGGCGACCGGTGTTCGTGATCGTGACGCTGATCGGCATGCTGATCGTCGCCTCGCTGGTGTTGCTGCCGTTTGTGCTGTTGCGCGGCTGAGTGCGAAGCAGCACGCGGTTGCAGGCTCGCTGCTGCACCGCGTTGGGCGCCCCGCTCACAGCGCTCGCTAGGGGCTGCCCGCGGCTCTAAAATAGCCGCATGATTACCAATACCGCCGCCTACCAGTTCGCCACCATCCAGGATCCGCAGACACTTGCCACCAGCGTGCTTGCGCAGGCCGAACAGCACGCGCTGAAAGGATCGGTGCTGGTGGCCGAAGAGGGCATCAACCTATTTCTGGCAGGCGCTGCCGAGCAGATCGGCGGGTTCTATACCTGGCTGCAGTCCGATACGCGGTTTGCGCAGATGCGCATCAAGTACAGCGAAAGCAAGCATCAGCCGTTTGCGCGGCTCAAGGTCAAGATCAAGCCGGAGATCATCAGTTTTCGGCGCGACGATGCATCGCCGCTGCAAGGTCGTGCGCCTTCGGTGACGCCTGCCGTGCTGCGCAATTGGCTGCGTAACGGGCAGGATGATCGCGGCCGCCCGTTGGTGTTGCTGGACACGCGCAATGCGCAGGAAGTGAGATACGGAACCTTCCAGGGTGCGTTGACGCTGCCGATCGACAAGTTCACCGACTTGCCTGGCGCGCTGGAGGTGCATCGTGCTGCCTTGGCCGATGCCACGGTGGTCAGCTTCTGCACCGGTGGCATCCGTTGCGAAAAGGCCGCGCTGTGGATGCAGGCCGATGGCATGGACAACGTGCTGCAACTGGAGGGCGGAATCCTGGGCTACTTCGAAGAGGTCGGCGGCGAAGGCTACGACGGCCGCTGCTTTGTCTTCGACGAACGCGTCGCACTGGATCCCGAGTTAAACCCCTTGGTGGACGCCGACCGTACCGCCTAGCCAGTGGAAATCTGACCGAGCGCGACTGCATTGCCCGATGTCACCTGTCGGCCTGGCGCCCGCATCATCGACATACGTTGCAACATCTTGCCTAGAGACATCGCGCCATGCGCACGTCATGCATGCTCTAGTGACGCGTCATAACGCTCTAACTTGAGCGTAATACGTCGCATCGAGCTTGCCCTGAATTATTCACGGAGATAGGCTGCACCAGCCAGCCGCTAGCGAGGACAACAAGGATGACCATCAGAGTTTTTCTGATCGACGATCATGCACTCGTGCGTACAGGCATGAAGATGATTCTGTCCAAGGAAGTGGACGTCGATGTGGTGGGTGAAGCAGAGAGCGGCGAAGCTGCATTGCCGCAGATTCGTCAACTCAAACCGGACATCGTGCTGTGCGATCTGCATTTGCCCGGCGTCAGCGGCCTGGAAATTACCGAGCGCATCGTCAAGGGCGACTACGGCACGCGGGTCATCATCGTCTCCGTGCTCGAAGACGGCCCATTGCCCAAGCGTTTGCTCGAGGCAGGCGCCTCCGGCTATGTGGGCAAGGGCGGTGACGCGCACGAGTTGCTGCGCGCGGTGCGTGAAGTCGCATTGGGGCGGCGTTATCTCGGCAACACGATCGCGCAGAACCTGGCTCTGTCCAATCTGGAAGGTGGCGGTTCACCGTTCGATGCATTGTCGCCCCGCGAGCTGGAAGTGGCGTTACTGCTGACCCAGGGGCTGCGCCAGGAAGACATCGCCAAGCGCCTGAACCTCAGCGCCAAGACCATCAACACGCACAAGGCACGCCTGTTTGAGAAGGTCGGCATCCAGGACAACATTGCGCTGGCACGGCTAGCCAATCAATACGGTCTGACCGATCCCTCCAGAGTGCTGTGAACCGTTGCCTTGAGTGCGCCGCATTGGCTGCGCTGCATTGCGAGGCCAGGGCGAACAACATCGCGTAGAGAAGACTCATCGCGCGCTGAGAAACGACGTGTCTTGCCCTTCGGCAGCCGCAGCTGGATTGCGCACACGCATGCGTGCGCGAATTAGTCTGGCCTGCTAGAGGCGCGCACTACGTTAGAACCTGGCGGCGTGCGCCCTGAGGTCCCATGCAATGAGCATGAATACAAGCCTCGCACAGGGAGCTTTCCGCAACGATGGTCGTCATGTGCCGGCAAGTTCTGGCGTCGTCGCAATTCCTGGTCGAAGGTTTTTTACAACCGCTAGGCACGAGCGGCACACTTTGACCGCCGTGTTGGAAGAACGTGGGGTTCAGCCGACATACGTGTAAAAATGACTCGCAGAATCCGATTTCTTTTTTGAAGACATGAGGTTACCGGATAAAACGGCGCTTCCATCGGCTCATCCACTACCTCGTCCCTTTCGAGGTTCGGCACGCTGCAACTGTCTTGCGGGGAGTGTGCGAGACCGGTCGGTCACCGGGTGGGTAATAGACGGATGCCGCCGCCCCATGTAGCGGCGGTCATGAGGGTCGGTCATCCCCCGCGTCATGCTTCGCCATCCCAGCCAGGGTTTCGGTGAGGCGAAGCGAAGCGAAGTGCTCACCGCCAAACTTGCTTCTACAGTCACTGCAGGAGATCAAGATGGGGCTATGCACTTCAAAGCCGAGCGTAGTGGGTTCACCCGTAGCGGGTGAACCTGAGCATTATTTAACCCACACCACAGAGCAGACCACGCCCTCTACGCCTTCATCCCCCGAGGCGCCCATGTCACCCAGCCTGCATGGCTTGGTGGCAATCGGCTCTTCGGGAACAAGGCGGGGTCGCTTCCGGCAGCCGACCCTACAGCCGCACGAAGTTCAGCAGGCGGCCTACCAGCTTGGTATGCGACTCAACGGCAGACCCATCGAAGACGCGAGCGACCGTCAACGCCTTGCCGATGCTACAGAGACGGTGCACGAGACACGACTCGCCTTGCACCGTGGGCGAGGCAATGTCGATAGCGATCTGCGGCTCAGCAACGGACGGAGCGCCATCTACACTGACGTGGCTTATGCCATGTATCGAGATGAGGCAGGCAGCGGGCTAGCTGTTGGGGCTGGCAACTGTGACCATAACGCAGCGATCAATGCCCGCCAACATGCAGTCCGCATGGAGGATGGCGGGCAGATGATGACCGTACGTGAATGCAGCGTGCCCCACGTTTACGCGCTTTACCAGCCGCCAGGCGCGGCAGAAGCGAAGAAATCTGCGGTGGTCCTTGACTCGTGGTGCGACGGTCCAGCCACGCTACTAAGGGATTCGCGCTGGGCCGAAACGTACGGAACGACCACCACCGTAGTTGAAAAGTTCGACAAGCCTGCCGCGAGCGCAGCGCTGAATAAGGCGAACGCATACAAGACCGAGATCGAGGACCCGCAAACTGCGAACCATGCGTATGCACGCCAATTAGAGGAGGCCTTGCTTTTCAACCAGGCCAAGCGTGCGCCCCAATACGCCTTTCCCTCGATGCCAGTCATCGCGCCCGATCTGGCCCAGAGCACGCGTCAAAGGCTGCAAGAGCACTCACCGCGGACGCGTGAGGCTCTAGCCGCCGATGCTGCGCGGCAGGCCTATGCACTGGATGACGCACAGCCAATTTCGCCGCGCACAACTGCTGCGATACTTGAAGATGCAGAACGCCTGGATGCCTTGGGTCGCCCACCCTTGAGTTGGTGACGATGGATCAAACCGGATGAGCGTCGAGACGTCCATGACGCCACCGGAGCGTGCTTGGGCGCGCTACGCGCCCAAGCACGGCCATGCGATGCGCGGTGCTATAGGCCGGGCCTGCCACGTGGCGCACGGGCAGCAGTAGCCCGGCATGAGGGTCGGCAGGGCGTCGTTAATCCCTGCCGACCCTCATGACCGCCGCTACATGGGGCGGCGGCATCCGTCTATTACCCACCTGGTGACCGACCGGTCTCGCACACTCCCCGCAAGACAGTTGCAGCGTGCCGAACCTCAACAAGGACGAGGTAGTGGATGAGCCGATGGAAGCGCCGTTTTATCCGGTAACCTCATGTCTTCAAAAAAGAAATCGGATTCTGCGAGTCATTTTTACACGTATGTCGGCTGAACCCCAACGTGGAGCGCAGATGCCTCGCCGGGATTGCAGCCGGCGGATGCGGCTTCGCGTTAGTGCAGGTGGCGCATAAAAAACAGCGGCCCGAAGGCCGCTGTTTTCGATGTTGACATGGCCTGCTATCCAACCAGGCCAGCCGACCGGGTCACTTGGCGATCAGTGATCGCCACGCGGCTTGCTGCTGTCGTCCCCCTGCGCCTGGTCGGCTTCGGCCGATGGAGCAACTGGCTTGACTGCTTCGGACACAATCACCGTCGGCTTGGGCTTGTCTGCCTGCGATTCCTGCGCTGCTGCAGGGGCTGCTGCCGGAGGCTTGCTGGCAGAGGAGGCCGCTGGCGCAGCATCGTTCGGGCTCAGCGCATCGAGCATGGTGGTCTGCACCGGAGCATACGGCTTGCGCACGGGCGCGGTGTCTGCACTCGGGCTTGCCTGCACAACCGTCGAGGTAGAGGTCATTGCCACCTCGGAAGATGGCGTCTGCGAAGCAGACTGCTCGGCGTGCGGCGACGTCACCGTGACCACTGCGGCCTGCGACGCCGGGGAAGCTGCCGCAGGTGCCGAGAGGTCCTCAGCAGGCGTTCCACGTGCCGGCTGCACCAGAGTGGCTTGCACCGGAGGTGTTTCAACGTCCGCCGACGCAGCGGGTTGCTGTTGGTCGGGCTTCGCGGCCTGGGCAGCGGCAGGCGCAGCTGCAGTTGCCGGCGCCGAAGGCTGCTGCTGGCTGCTTGTCGCCGCATTGCTGGTCACAGGCGATGCAACAGCCGGTGCCGGAGCCACGGCAGCCGCCACCGGTGCCGTCGGTGCCGCCCCGGCGGCGGGAGCCACTGCAGCTGCCGGAGTGGATACCACTGGTGCGGGAGCGGCAATCGGTGCCGGGGTGGCGGATGCCTGCTGAGCGACCGTTACGGGGCGCTGTTCCGCAGCCTGCGCTGCCGCACCATCGGTGCCGGCAACCGTCGGCGCTGTGGCAGCCGGCGCGGGTTTGGCAGTTGCGTCCGTAGCCGCGACGGGCGCAGCAGGGCGCTCGCGGGCGGTGTCAGCGTTGGCAACGGGTGTTGCTGACGGCTGCGATGCCGGCACGGTATTGGAAACCGGCGCGGTGGTCGAGGCTGTATCGCTGCCGATCTGTGGCTCTGCACGCTCCTTGGGAACCGGACGTGCCTTGGCGGTTGCCTGGGCAGCGGGTTCTGGCTTGGCGCGCACTGCGGGTGCCGGTGCTTCGTCGTCGAAGTCGAATTCCGGCTGGCCGGCGCGTGGTGCGGCCGAAGCATGCGCCTGCATCCCAGCGTCGTCACCTTCGCTGTCGCCATCGAGATCGTTGTCGGCATCGCTGTCCAGATCGTCGCCGTCCAGACCATCGACGCTGGCACCACCTTCTCCGTTGGCACCAGCGCCACGACGACGACGACGGCCACCACGACGGCCGCGGCGACGGCGGCTTCCGCCTTCCCCATTGGCTGCATCGTCGCCTGCGGCATCCGGAGCCGGTGCAGCCGCATTCGCGTCGGCACCGCGATCAGCGGTGGATTCGATCACGGTGACATCGACCGGATGCGCCTGGACCGCTTCATTCGCGTTGGTCTGCGCATTGGTGGGTGCAGCGGCAGCGGCATCGGCAATGGCGGACACCACGCTCGACGTGGTTGCCGTTGCGGCAGTGGGGGTCAGGGTCTGCGCCGCTGCCGTGCCTTCATCCTGGCGTGCCGGACGCGGCTGACGCTCGGCCGGCGCGCCATCCTGCTGTGCAGGCCCACGTGGCGGACGCGGGCTCTGATTCTGCGGCTTGGGCTTCTGCTGCTGCGGCTTTGGCGCCTGCGCTTCGCTGCGCGGCGGCTTGGGCACCTGCACCTGCTGCTGCGCCTGTGCGCCATTCTGCGCGCCCTGGGCGTTGGCAGGCTGACGACGCTCGTCACGGCGTTCCTTGTTGGCGCCGTTGCCATTGCCGCCATTGCCACGTTGCTGGTTGCCACCATTGCGGGCATCGCGACCATCGCGGCGCTGACCGCCACGCTCGCCGCGCTCGCTACGGTTATTGCGGCCGGCATCGTTCTGGCGCGGACGCGGGGTCGACTCTGGGGCCGGGGCAATTGGCTCGACGCCGCCGAAGATCCGCTTCAGCCAACCCACCACGCCAGTGACCGGTGCCGGAATGGGCACGGTCACCACCGGCGCCGGAGCAGCGACGGGCGCGACCGGGGCAGGGGCCTCTTCGCGCACCGGTGCCGGTTGGCTCGGCTTGATCGACGTGACCGCCGGAGCGGCAGGAATATTCAACTGCGCCTTGGTCAGTGCATGCACCGGCAGCTTGCGCGGGGTGCCGCGCTGGTAGCTCGGCTTGCCGCTCTCTTCGCCCAGCTCGTTCTCGCGCAGGCGCGTGACTTCGTAGTGCGGGGTGTGCAGCTGCTCGTCGGCGACGATGATGATCGGCGACTCATGGCGCTGCTCGATTTCACGCAGTGCGCTACGCTTTTCGTTGAGCAGGTAGTTGGCGATTTCTACCGGCGCCTGGACCAGCACCTGCCCGGTGTTTTCCTTCATGGCGTGCTCTTCGGCCACGCGGATGATCGACAGCGACAGCGACTCGACGCTGCGCATGCGGCCGTGGCCGTCGCAACGCGGGCAGACGATCTGGCTGGATTCGCCCAGGCTCGGACGTAGCCGTTGACGGCTCATTTCCATCAGGCCGAAACGCGAGATGCGGCCCAACTGCACGCGCGCACGGTCGTACTTGAGCGCGTTCTGCAACCTGTTTTCGACTTCGCGCTGGTGCTTGGACGAGGCCATGTCGATGAAGTCGATGACCACCAGGCCGCCCAGGTCGCGCAGGCGCAGCTGGCGTGCGACTTCTTCTGCCGCTTCCAGATTGGTCTGGAACGCGGTTTCTTCGATATCGCTCCCCTTGGTGGCGCGCGAGGAGTTCACGTCCACGGCGGTCAGCGCTTCGGTCTGGTCCACCACGATCGAGCCGCCCGAGGGCAGGCGCACGTTGCGCTCATAGGCGCCTTCGATCTGCGATTCGATCTGGAAGCGATTGAACAGCGGGATATCGTCGGTGTAGTGCTTGAGCTTGCGCAGGCTCTGCGGCATCACCTGCTTCATGAACTCCTGGGCGTCGGCGTACAGCTCCGGGGTATCGACCAGGATCTCGCCGACATCGGCGCGCAGGTAGTCGCGCAGGGCGCGGATGATCAGGCGCGATTCCTGGTAGATCAGGAACGCGGCCGGCTTGCTCAGCGCAGCTTCGGCAATTGCCTTCCAGGTCTGCAGCAGATAGTCCAGATCCCACTGCAGTTCTTCGGCATCGCGGCCCACGCCGGCGGTGCGGATGATCACGCCCATGTCGTCGGGAATGTCGAGCTTGTCCAGCGCTTCCTTCAACGCGGCGCGGTCTTCGCCCTCGATGCGGCGCGAAACGCCACCGGCGCTCGGCGAATTTGGCATCAGCACCATGTAGCGGCCGGCCAGCGAGATGAACGTGGTCAGGGCGGCGCCCTTGTTGCCACGCTCTTCCTTGTCGACCTGCACCACGATTTCCTGGCCTTCGCGCAGAAGCTCGCGAATGGTCGACTTGTTATGGTCGACACCGGCCTGGAAATAATCGCGGGAAATTTCCTTCAACGGCAGGAAGCCATGACGCTCGGCGCCGTAGTCCACGAACGCCGCTTCCAGGGAAGGCTCAAGCCGGGTAATACGGCCCTTGTAGATGTTGGACTTCTTTTGTTCCTTGGACGGCTGTTCGATGTCGATGTCGTACAGGGTCTGGCCGTCCACAATCGCCACGCGCAGCTCTTCGGCCTGCGTTGCGTTGATCAGCATTCGCTTCATTGTTGCGTTCCTCACGCGCTCTACCGCGCGGAACGCCGTGACGTTTCGCCTCTGGAACAGCTTGTCGGCCCTTCGCGCAACGCGCGGACAGGCCTGACCAGAGTTTCCAGCGCTGCAACACCACGGCAGGCCGCGGGAGCGCTTGTTTAAGTTTTATAGGTGTTTCAGGGCCGGCAGCCGCGTCCGGACGAACCGGGGCAGCGCACGGGACATGTTCAGCGCAGCGGTCAAAAACCGCTGGCGATGGCCGGGTAGGCCGGTGAGCCGCTAACATGGCCGCCCCGGGGGCGGTGGTCGCGCACTGTGCCGGAATCATCGGAAGTCAGGCTTCTGGCCAATCAACTTCCAACAAAATCAAACCCTTATCTCGCTCGCCGAGTGTAACAGAATAAAGAGCCGGATGACCGACCCCCAGCCCCCCAAGCCGCCGGCCGACCGCGTCGGCGTGCGTATTCTCAAAGTTCCGGAAGACCGTGCTGGACAGCGGCTGGACAATTTCCTGCTCGGCCAGCTCAAGGGCGCCCCGCGCAGCCTGATCTACAAGCTGGTCCGCAGCGGCCAGGTGCGGGTGAACGGCGGGCGGGCCAAGGCCGAGCGCAAGCTCGAAGGCGGCGAAGAAGTGCGGATTCCGCCGGTACGCATCAACGACGAAGGCGACAAGGCAGCGCCACCGTCCTCGTTCATGGCCAGGCTGGAAGCGGCGATCGTGTTCGAGGATGCGCGCCTGCTTGCCCTCAACAAGCCCTCTGGAGTCGCCAGCCATGGCGGCAGCGGGATCAGTTTTGGCGCCATTGAGACGCTGCGGGCGCTGCGGCCGAACCAGAGCCTGGAACTGGTGCATCGGCTCGATCGCGATACATCGGGCCTATTGATCGTGGCCAAGAAGCGCTCGGCGCTGACCGAGCTGCAGGCCTTGATGCGTGAAGACGACCGCGTCGAAGGGCGCGGCATCACCAAGCGCTACCTGACCCTGCTGGTGGGCCGCATGCCCGACGGCGTGATGACCGTGGACGCGCCGCTGCACATCGGCCTGCGCCAGGGAGGGGAGCGACATGTGCAGGTGAATGCGATCGGCAAGCCGTCGCTGAGCCATTTCAGGTTGCTGGAACGGCGCGGCGGGCATTCGTATTGCGAAGTGCGCATCGAAACCGGCCGCACCCATCAGATTCGCGTGCATGCCCAGCACCTGGGGCACCCGGTGGCCGGCGACGATAAATACGGCGAGGCGGACGTCAACAAGCGCCTACGCGACCAGCTTGGGTTGAAGCGGCTGTTCCTGCATGCCGCATCGCTGGAATTCGCGCTGGATGCCGGCAAGACGCCGTATGTGTTGAGCGCGCCGCTGGCGCCAGAGCTGGCCGAGGCGCTGGACCAGCTCGGTCGCTGACGCAGCCACGAGGGCTGCGCCAGCGCGCTGGCTCAGCCCTCGTGGCGGTGGTCGTGATGTTGCGGCTGCGCCGACGGATGCGGGCGTTGCTGGTGCATATCGGCCTGATGTGTCGGAGCGGCGCGCGGCGGGGCGAAGGACGCCATCCGCTGCATGCGCTGCTGCGGCTCTGCCTTCATGACCGGGTGCGGTTCGTAACGCGGCTGCGACTGCTGCGCATGTTCGACACGCGGCAATGCTGCGGATGCGAATTGCTGATGGGGCGGCAGCTGTCGTTGCTCTTGCACGGGCGGCTTCCATTGCGCAGGGTGGGCTTGCGCCCGGAACTGGCTGTCGCGGGCGTCGCGGCTCGCCAATGCATCACGCGGCGGCATGCCGGCATGTGCACGGTTGGCTGCCGCTGCTTGCTCCTGCGCTGCCCGCGAATCTGCGTGCATCTGCGCCACGCGCTGCTGTGCGGCCTGTAGGTCATTCACCCGCGCAGGCGCTGCGGCCGATGCGAATGCCGGCGCTTGCACGCGCGGCGAACGCATCCCAGAGGGCAATGGCTGCATCGGACGGGCCGCAGGTGTCAGGGACGCAGCATGCGGCGACGGCGACGCGTTCAGCGCGACCGGGCGCCCTGGCTGCAGCATCTGCGCACTGAAATGCGGTGTGGCCAGATGCGCATAGTCGGGCGGGCGATGCAGCTGCGCGGGCGAGGGCGCCGGCGTGGTGGCTCCTGCAAACGCACCAAGCCCACGTGCGTTGGCGACCGCTGCAGGCAGAGCGGCCGCCTGCGCTGCGTGGAAGCTGGCCGGAGACATCCCGGCCACGGGCGCGGATGTCGGATTGGACCAATGGCGCTGATCCTGATTCACATACGAGCGCGCATCGATATAGGTGTTTCGGTTGTTGATGGTGGTGGTGCGCGGCGCATAGACATGGTTCTGGTAGACCACGTAATGCGGTGCGGCCGGCGGCGCGTTCCAATCCACACCCCAGCTGTTCCAGCCCCAGCGGTGCCAGACAGGCGCCGGCTCGACCCAGCCGAACCAACCGTGATGGTGCTCAAGTGCGCCGCCCACCAGCACGCCGACGCCGAACGACACCAGGCCGGTGGTGACGACGTCGCCTTCGTCGTACCAGCGGACCGGGCGGTAGCGATACTCCCGATGGCGTGCCGTAGACCACGCCGGGATCGTAGCGCGGTACGTACACCACGTCCGGTTGCGCTGGTTCGATGGTGATCACCTGCAAGGGCGGCGGGATGCGGCCCTCATCCATAATGGGCGTCACCACCACGTGGCGCGCCACCTGCACTTGTTGTTGCGGCGTACTGCGCAGATGGCCGCTGGCCTGGGCGCGTTGGCGCATGATCTGCACCGCGTTGAGCACATCGTTGGGGTCGTGGGCATAGGCATCGCCGAGCGTACGCGTCCAATCCAGATTGCCGGCCAGTTGGGCCACCACATCGGGAAAGGCAGTCAGTGCCTTGATACTCGGATCCCACGATTGCGACACCGTGGCCTGCGCGCGATCGGCAGCGCTCAAACCGCTATTGCTGCGTAGCCATTCCTGTGCAGTGACCACTTGATCGGGATAGACCGACGCCGCCAGCGTTTGCGCCAGCAACTTATCTGGAAACAGGGCAATCGGCGCGACCAATTGGTAAAGCTGGTCCGCCGTGGGCGGCGCGTAAGCCGGCGTTGCCATCGCGCTGGGAGGCGGCGGAGGCTCGGCGGCGGCCGGCGCCGGTGAGTCAGTACGTCGGCACCCGCCAAGCGCGATCAGGCCGGTGGATGCGATCGACAGCGCCAAGGCAAGGCGCCCTTGTGACCATGTGCGTTGCATACGGCACCTCGCTGTGTGCGCGTTGATGACGCGCGTACCATGCGCCGGTTTGAATGTCTGGAACCTTTCTAAAACTGTGCTTCAGTCGACCGGGCGCGACGGTGTTCAGCAGAAGTGCGGGAAGCCATCTGCCACGAAGGTGCGCGAAGACGCACGCGGTTGATTTCAGGCAGGCAGCGCGCATCGGCTCGTCATCAACAAGACAGCGATGGTGTCGCTGCAGAAAGCTCTCAGCCCCTAGCGCAGCAGACTTTGCGGCCAGGTCATCATGAGATGCCAGCGCACGACGCGCTTCACGGCGTCGCGAAGCGGAACAACACTAGGCTGATCGCCAGCGTTCCCATGCCCGAGACCAGGCCGTACACGGTCTCGTGACCCTGGGCGTACCGCTTGGCAGCCGGCAGTAACTCGTCCAGTGCCAGAAACACCATGACCCCGGAGATCAGCCCGAACACGGTGCCGAAGACCGCGTCCGAGAGCACGCTGGACAAGGCCAGATATCCGATGCCCGCACCGATCGGTTCGGCCAGCCCGCTGAGCAGGCTGGCGCCCACCGCATAGAACTTGTTGCGCGTGGCGAAATACACCGGCACCGCGATCGCAATGCCTTCGGGAATATTGTGGATGGCGATCGCGAACGCCAGCGGCATGCCGACCGCCGGACTTTCAAGCGTGGCGAAAAAAGTCGCCAATCCTTCCGGAAAATTGTGCGCGGTGATCGCGACGGCGGTCATCAGCCCCACCCGGCGGATATAGGCCCGGTTGTCTTCGCGAAACTGCGGATCGTCGCTGGACAAACTCTGGTGCGGATTCGGCACCAGGCGGTCGATCACCATGATCAGCAGCATGCCGCCCAGAAAGGTCAATGTGCCGAAGGTAAAGCCGAGCTTGTCGTTGTAGGCCTGGGAAAACGCGGCGATCGACTTGTTGAGGATCTCGGTGAGCGACACGTACATCATGGCGCCGCCGGCGAAGGCCAGGCCGAACGCCAACAGCCGCGGATTGGGCTTTTTGGCGAACACCACCATGAGGCTGCCGAG
Source organism: Xanthomonas sp. D-99 (assembly GCF_017746145.1). Lineage (NCBI taxonomy): Bacteria > Pseudomonadati > Pseudomonadota > Gammaproteobacteria > Lysobacterales > Lysobacteraceae > Xanthomonas > Xanthomonas sp. D-99. The sequence continues at coordinate 158,013 of NZ_JAGHWU010000022.1, forward strand.
CCCGGTCGCCAGTCCGGCAGCCAGCGTGACCGCAAGCGCGATCCAGAGATTGTGTGATGACACTGCAAGCATGTGGCGCGACGTCCTCGTGGAATGAAGAACTTCCTGCGGAGAGCGTGGCGACTGCAGCTCGCGAGATACGCACGACCTCCGGGGAAGCAGGATGGCCATGCCGCGATGACGAAGACGTGGTGTTGAAGACGAAACGTAGCGCATCTGCGCCAGCGTCACCCATGTGCGAAACTCAAGCGCGCCCGAACAGGGCGCTGGCGCTCATTCGCTTGTGTCGGCGCGCTTGCGCCGTGCAGAAACAAGGCGTCAGCGACCTGCGCGGTCCTCAGCCGCCGCGGCGTGCGCGTTCCTCGATGGCGAAACATTCGTTTGGACGCGGTACCGGCGGCTTGAACGAGACCGGCACCTGGATGGTCTGCGACACGGCCTGGCCATTGCGGGTGGCAGCCTTGAACTGCCATTCCCGCACGCGCTTCTGGGCCGCTTCGTCGAGCACCGGCTGGCCGCTGCTCTGTGCCACCGACACGTCGGTGGGGGTGCCTTGAGCGCCGACCACGACCCGCAGCACGGTGGTGCCGCCGACACCGGCGCAAGCCAGCTGCGGCGAATATTCCGGCGGTGGCGTCTTCAGGGCAGCCAGTTCGGTGGGCGCGACGGTGGGCGCAGAGGCCTGCTGTGGCGACTTGCCGCAGCCGCCGAGGCCGGTGGCGACGATGAGACCGGCGAGCGCAGCGCGATACATGTTCATGCAGTGATTCCTTGATCGTAGAGTTGCGCGGTCTTGGCCGCGCAGATGAAGTCGTTCTCGCTCAGCCCGCCCACGTCATGGGTGGAATAGCGCACCACGACGCGGTCGTAATGCACGCCCAGGTCGGGGTGGTGGTCTTCGCGGTGGGCGATCCAGGCCAGCGCATTCACGAAGGCCAGGGTGCGGTAATAGTCGGCGAAGCGGAACGTGCGCGTGAGCGCCATGCCGGCCTCGGCCAGCTCCCAGCCGGGCACCTGCGGCAGCAGTTCGGCCAGGCGCGCCTCGCCCAGCTTGTGGTCGCTGCCTTTGCGCGGGAGGCAATGCGCCTGCTCCAGGGGAATCAGATCGGTCATGACGGTCTCGCAGGGGTGGCGGACGGCGCGCCCACCAGGATCACGGTGTTCCATGAGCGAGGGCGCTTTGAGCGGTAGAATAACCCGCATGATCCAGATATCCGACAAAGCCCAGACCTATTTCCGCAAGCTCATCGAGCGCGAGGGCGTGCCCGGCATGGGCGTGCGCCTGAGCGCGGTGGATGCGGGCACCCCACGCGCCGATGCACGGCTTGAGTTCGCCGAACCGGCGGACCTGAGCGGCGACGAATGGGCGATCGACTGCGACGGCTTCACCTTGTATGTCGTCGCCGCCAGCGTGCCGTGGATGGATGGTGCCGAAATCGACTACGTCACCCAGTCCACCGGCAACCAGCAGCTCACCATCAAGGCGCCCAAGATCAAGGGCGAAGCGCCCGCAGAGTCGGCTTCGATGGTCGAGCGTGTGCGCTGGGTGGTGGAAAACGAGGTCAACCCGCAGCTGGCATCGCATGGCGGGCGCGTGGCCGTGCAGGAAGTCTCCGCCGACGGCGTGGTGTTGCTGCGCTTCGGCGGCGGTTGTCACGGCTGCGGCATGGCCGACGTGACCTTGAAGCAGGGCATCGAAAAGACCCTGATGGGGCGCGTGCCCGGCGTGACTGCGGTGCGCGACGCGACCGACCACGCCACCGGCGACGCCCCCTACATTCCGCGCGACAGCGCGGCCTGATTCCGCACCACCGGTGACAACGGCTGCCGATCTGCTGCAGGCACTGCGCGCGCGCATGCCCGGCAAGCTCATTGTGGATCGGCGCACCGGCCTTCCGTATGGCTGGGGCATCTGGATGGGCAACCGCAAGCACGTGGCTGCGCCATTCAACGATGACCAGGTCATGGATGTGCTGTTGGCGCGTGAGCAGCCTGCCCGGCGCGGTGTGGCCGGCGTCTCTCTCCTGTCGCCGTTCCAGGCGTTCCGCAGCCTGTGGTGGCAGCACTGGGACCCGCGCCCGAAGGATCAGCGTCGGCAGCACTGGTTGGCGGTGCTTGGCAGTTTTTTCATCCACCTCGGGTTTATTGCGCTGCTCGTCTGGGTGGTCACCGTGCGCTGGGCGCCGGAGGAAACCGCACCCGGCGACGAATCGCGGGTGCGCATGACCTTGATCGGCGATGGGGCGGAAGAGCAGGGCGGCGGGGAAGGGCAGCCTGCGGCTGAGGCGTCGACGCAGGCGTCTGCAGCTGCGGCATCTTCGCCAGCGCACGCGGGTGCATCGGCGGCGAAAAGCGAGGCAGCTCCATTGTCGACACCGACACCAGCGCAGCCAGCCGCCGATCCTGTCGAGCCTCCGGACACGGCCCAGGCACCGGAACATGCGCCGGAACCGGTGCAAGCTGCCAGCGAACCCGTCGCCGCGGACATTCCGCAGGTGACGTTCCAGGTACCGCCGGTGACGATCGAATCGCCGCTGCAGGTCACCGAAACCCCGGTCGCCACCACCGACTTTGTCGTACCACCGCCGCCAACGATCACGCTGACGCCGCGTGCGATCGAACGCGCAGCACCGCAGGTCGAGGTGCGTCAACGCGACATCCAGACGCTGACCGAACGTCCGCAGGTGCGCGAACTGCAACGTCCGGCCACGGATGTAGCGCTGCGCACCGCCACGGCCCCAACGGTGCGCGAGCGCGACGTCGTCATCCCCGAGCGCCCGCAAATCTCAGCGCCGGCTGCACGCCTGCGTGAGATCTCGCCGACGGTGCGCATGCCTGACATCGCGGTGCGTCCTGCAGAGCTGCCGAACGTACCGGATCCGACGCCTGCGCCATTGGCGGCGACACCTGTCGTGCCAGCGGCGCCTGCGCCTGCGACTCCCGACCCGCAGCCGGCGCCATCCGCGCAAGCAGCCGCGCAACCTGCGCAGTCGCAGGCCAGTCCTGCTCCGTCCGAGCGTTCCGGCAGCGCGGCGGCCGCTGCATCGTCGCCCGTCAAGCCCGCCGCCAGCAGTCATGCCGGCCCGACGCCTGCCGATCGCAGCGGCGGGTGGGACGTGGCCGCCAACGCCGACGATTGGAGCAAATCCGACCGCGATCGGCAAGGCGACACGACAGGCGCCAACGCCCAGCGCAACGGCATGTTCAATGCCGATGGCAGCGTCAAGGTGGCCACCGGAACAGGTGATGCCGGCAAGGCGACAGGTGACCGCGGACCACCGGGCAGCGAGGCCGATACCTGGACCCGCGACCAGATTGCCCAGGGCGGCACCTGGCTTAAACGTCCGCCGTACGGCTACACGCCGACATCGCTGGACAAGTACTGGATGCCGAACCAGACGCTGCTGCAGGAGTGGGTGCGGCGCGGCCTGAAGAAGATCGAGATTCCGATTCCGGGCACGACCACCAAGATCAGCTGCGTGGTGTCGCTCCTGCAATTGGGTGGCGGTTGCGGCCTGAGCGACCCCAATCTCAACGATCAACCGGCCACCGCACGCCCACCGCCGGACGTGCCGTTCAAGCGCGAGCTACAGGAAGACAAGGGCGCGCTGCCCCATAACGGCGGGGGAGCGTGAGGCGCGATGACGTGCGGCGATGTCTGCCTGACCGCACAGATTCGGGGCCTGCGATCTTTCGCTCGACGGTGCCCTTGCGTCTCTGAGCGCGCGGAGATGCATCGTCTGCATCAACCGCCGACAGCGCATGATGCGTAGGTGATCCTCGTGCATCGCGTGCAGACCGTGCCCGTCCCCCGGCGAACTGGCTTGCCGCTTCGTTAGAGACCGATCGCTTCAACTGAGCAAACGCGATCAATCGCGTGTTGTCCCGGCTTGCGGCTAGGGAGATTGCACTCTCGAACCGGAACGTGCGCCGTCCAGGAACGAGGTCGGGACCGCACGCACGACCGATGCCTGTGCCAGTGCGCCGGTGGCCACAGCCCAACCGGCTCCGAACAGGCACGAGAGATAGAAGTCGCTCCATCAGGACGCCGACATTTCGATACCCAACACGCCGCGCTGCCGGCCATGCAAGAAGAAGCATCCAGATGCGCCTGGAACGGCTGCCATTCCGGCGCGGCGTAACAGGTATTGCCGCGTTCGGCGCCGTCCATGCCCATCCCGGTGACGCTGGAGATGACCAGATCCAGGTCTTCCACCAAGGCGTGCGTGATGCGTCTCAGGCTTGCCAGGGGATCGGGCGGGGCGTCGTCGTCGGGCAGGGCCGCCTGCAGACGCACACACGCTTCCGCGGTGACCTTCTCGACGATTGCCGCGCGGGTCGGGGCGAGCGGGCATTTCGCTGCGATGGGAAATCCGCCTGCATTGGTCGACCACCTGCGAGAAACGTTTCAATCGCTGCGGTAATGGGTGCGGGATCTTGTTGCGTCCGACCAGCTGCTTGGACTTCGCAGTGGCGATCCAGTGCATTCGGCCCGCGATCAGCGCAATTTAACGAAAGTAGGGCAGGCAACTTCCAATCCGCTGGAAGTGGTCGCTGACGCAAGATGCGGATCTTTAGCCTGAGGGCATGCTTGGCTAGCGACCGCCTTGAAATGTGAAGGTGAAGCGTGCCGCAGAGCGTGCGGCGGTTTCCGGGGCGATGGGCGTGGGCGTGGCATCCACCAGCGTCAACATGCCATCGGCAATAGGGACCGGGATGCCTAACGTGAGGTCAACCTGTTTGGACCATCCGCCCCCCAGGACCGTCGCACTCACGATCAGTCGGCCTTCCACGATGCATCGAACATCGGCAGGGCAGCGGCTGTCTTCGACCACGCGATCTGGCCGCACTCTGGGACCATCGACCGCTGCCATCTCCCCTAGGCGCACAGGGCCTTCGATGAGATGACCGGCCGCCGGAGGCGTGGCGGCGCATCCTCCGAGCGACATGACGGCAAGCACTGCCAGAAACAGAAAGGGGCCGCGATGAAGGTCATGCTTGCCGACGGTCATCGTCTGGCGTGATTGAGGGAGCGTGTAGCCCTGGAGCGATGCGTGCATTGTCGACTTCCTTCAGATTCCTTCAGATGAAACCGCGGTCACGTCTTCGGCCATCCACTGCTTCAGCGTCAGCGTCTTCGCGCGCCGTCCATCGGATCCACTGGCCTGCCAGCATGGCACTGCACGAGCCGGGGCGGGCGAGCATGCTGGCCCATGGACGCACATCGCCGCTATGTATAAGTAAATTGTAATGTCTCCATTGCCAACCGGTGCGTCGCGCCCTGATACTGGCGCTCGCAGCGACCTCAGGAGGAGCCGGCGCTGACGACTCTGCAGAAATGGATGTTGGAGCAGATCACCTATCGAGATGCGTTCTTGGCAAATCCACCGCTGCAGGCCATCGCTTACGTGAGCGAGGTGCGTCGTCCCATGTCGATGGGGGAGGTCGACCGGCTGCTTGTCTCTTCCAGTGCACACAACTCGCTGGCCGCCATCACCGGTGTCCTGCTCTACGACGGCGCTCGATTCTTCCAGTATTTCGAGGGCTCACCCGCCGGAGTGCAGCACACCTACGATCGCATCAAGCGGTCTTCGCGCCATCACGTGATCGCGGAGGTCTACAACGGTTCCATCGTCGAGCGTTACTTTCCCGACTGGCAGATGGCGTGCCGGAAAGTGCTCCCCGGGTCGATCGTCGAGCTCAGCGCACAACGCTGGTCGCGCACACGCCTCGCGCTGTGGTCTGCGGGAAAAAAGCCAGAGCCTGTCTCCCGGTTGCTGGAGTCTGGGAGGGAGCCACGCCGCCGGGGTAATCCCCCCGCCCATTAGCAGACGCCAGAAGTGGAATTTTCTCGTACCCTTTCTCGAGGAGGTTCCATGAAGAAGTCCCGCTTTACCGACAGCCAGATCATCGCCGTGCTCAAGCAGGCCCAGGCCGGTGCGCCCGTGCCGGAGCTGTGCCGCGAGCACGGCATCAGCTCGGCGACGTTCTACAAGTGGCGCAGCAAGTTCGGCGGCATGGACGTGTCCATGGTCGCGCGCATGAAGGAGCTGGAGGAGGAGAACCGCCGGCTCAA